>DASUGD010000168.1:0-15773 GCA_036274195.1 Gemmatimonadaceae bacterium
GGAGTATGCGGCGAACCAGAAAACGCTGACCGACGAACAGGCCAGCAGCCTGCTCAAGCGGTGGAGCGAGCTTCAGGTCGACGTGGCAAAGACCCGTCAGAAGTGGGTCCCGCAGATCGAGAAGGTCATCCCGGGACGGAAAGCGGCGCACTTCTTCCAGATCGATCGCCGTCTCTACGCCCTGATGGACCTGCAGGTCGCCTCGCAGATCCCGCTGGTCATCCAGTGAGTCGGTTGACGCGACGGGCCTAACGATATGAACGGCCGCGGGGTGCCGGGTGATGAACCGGCGCCCCGCGTTGTCGCGTCTATTGGAGATTCCTCACCAGGCGGTCTACCCACACGCCTCCTGCGCGACGGAGTCGGCCACCCGCCGCCGACGGCCGCCCGTCCACCCGGATTGGCTTGACCTTCGCCGCGAAGTCAGCGACCGTTGCCACCGGCGGATGACCTCGAGTCCTGCGTGGACCGCCGCGAGTGCTATGATGTGGGTAGTGTCAGCACGGACGGGCGCGACCGAGGTCAGCGACTCGAGCCGTGACGGTTGTCTCGGAAGTGCAGTGCCGAGCCGATGTATCCAGAGACGGATTTCCCGACTGATCTGCGCGCGCTGGAAAGCAGCTACGAGCTCATCCGCGAGCTCGGCCAACGCGGCGTAGCGGCCGTGTTTCTCGCGAGGCATCGCGAGAGCGGGAGGCTCGTCGCGATCAAAGCGATCCAGGCCCGTTACCTCGATGATGCGGACGCCCTTCAGCGGTTCGCGCGGGAAGCCCGGACCGTTGTCGGCCTCGACCACCCGAACATCGTCCGCACGGAGGCGATCGAGCAATTTGGCGACCGCGCGATCGCGATCATCATGGAGTACATCGCCGGCGGAACGGTGCGCGACCGCCTGCGCGAGTATGGCGCGTTCAGCGCCGAACACGCGGAGAACGTGCTCCGGGACGTCGCCACCGCGTTAGGCTACGCGCACCGGCACGGGATCGTGCACCGCGACGTCCGCCCCGAGAACGTGTTCCTCGAGAAGGCCACGGGACGTGCACTGCTGGCGGACTTCGGCATCGCGCGGCGGATCGAAGAGGACGCACCCATCACGCTGCTCGGGGCCGCGCTCGGCACCCCGCAGTACATGTCGCCGGAGCAGATCGATGGCAGCGAGATCGACGGGCGTTCGGACATCTACAGCCTGGGTGTCCTGGGCTGGGAACTGCTCACCGGGAAACGGCCCTGGGCGGGGCAGAACCTGTACGGCATCATCTACAAGCAGAAACACGAAGACCTGCCGCGCATCAAGTCGCTCCGGCCGCGCGTCCCGGCGAACCTGCTGTTCGCCGTCGAGGGCGCGCTCGCGAAGGACCGCACACAACGTTGGCAGACGATCGACGAGTTTCTCGAGGAGCTGACGTATGACCCGCCGCCGGTACTCGCTCAGACGGTAGACAGCGGTCCCGGGCCGGTCGACGATTCCCCGACCGTGCGCTTTCGCCGCCCGGGTGTGTCGACTCCGGACCCTAACGATTATTCTGCGCCGTGGGTGTCAGGTGCTGGCGACGGCTTCGATGAGCCGCGCGTCGCATGGGTACCCGAGACCGCACCACGTCTGGAGCCGATCCCGCGTCGCGCGCGCGGGCGGTGGGCGCGGCGACTCGGCGTCGCGCTCGTTGCGCTGCTCGTGCCGCTGGCGATTGCCGACGTGCCGTGGGTCCCCGGCCCGGGCCGGCCTTCCGTGACGATGAGCGCCGGCAACGTATCGCTGGCTGGCGCGCGCGCGCCGTCGCGGTGCGCGGTTCCATCCATGGCGGATCAACGTGCTTGCCTGCTGGAACTCGTTGCGCTGAACGATGCGCCACTGCAGCGCGTCTACGATTCGCTGATCGTCGAGACGCGGCGCCTGGCAAAAACCCCGACTGGCGGGGTCGACCCACCCTCTGTGGCTCGGCTTCAGGCGGAGCAGCAGCGGTGGGCTGCCGAACGCGAACGGAACTGTACGCGCGATCCAGCCCCCGGCTTCGTGACACGCTGGGCACAACCGATTTCCACGTGCTTCGCCCGAATGTCCGCCGCGCGCCGGGACGAGCTCATGTCCAGGCTCGAGCGCGCGAGGCGTGGGCCGCAGTGACGGTTTCCTAGCTTACCGCCGGCGCGATCCCACCACGTCGACGAATCGAACGTGTGCCCGCGTGTTGGCGTTCGTGTCGACCAGCACGTGGTCGAAGTCGCCGAGGGCGGTGGAAGCCAGCGACACGGTGATGTAGTCGCCCTCCTGCCACTCGTCGGTGAACGTCCGGTCGGGCACGTACACCTCCCACAGCGTTCCGTCCGCCAGTCGGACGAACGATCCATCGTCGGGTGTCGAGACGAGACGGGCCGCGGGAGGGATGGTCGACAGAGGTGACCGGCCCCAACCGCCGCGGTGACCGGATTGCTCCGGCGCATTGGCCGACTCGGTCGGCGCCGACTCCTCGGTCGACGAGGCCGCGATGCTTCGGCTTGCGGGCGCGGCGGGTTGCCGGAACGCATTCGCGCGGAGCTCGGCCGAGTAGCGAGTCAGCCACGCGTCGAGTGCAAAGCGCTGCTCCGGCGTTAGGCGATCGATGCCGATACGCTGCTGGTCCGCGGCCGACATCACCTGGCTGGCGCGGATGGGGACGAAAATCAGCTTGTCCTTCAAGTTGTCCTGGGTATCCTGCGCCAGCAGCGACGAGGCCGAGCAGGCCGCGCTGGTCGCCACCATGGCCAACCACACACGAGAACGACTGGAACGAGCGCGCATCCGACCCTCCTGCGTTGAGAGCTCTCGTCGCAGGGTGGTGGTGGGACCAGCGGCCCGCAATGCCCAATAGGGTGAATGGTCGAGGTAGGTGCGTGATGGCGGCCGCGTCCTGGTGGCTACGGCACGACTCGCTCGCCAGACACCTTCGGCGTCACGTACACCTTCCGCAGCGACTCGAGGTACTCGTCGTGGAGGCCTTTGAGCGTGTCGAACTCCTTCTTCACGAGGGCGCGATAGTCCGCGCGTGTCGCGAAATCATACAGCAGCGCCGCCATGGCCTGCGCATCCGTGACGAATCCGGAGTGCCCGACATCCGTCAGCGCATCGGCTTCCATCTCGTACGTGTGGTTCGAGAAGTTTGACGACTTTGCGCTGAACCCCACGCCCGGGATGGTGCTGGATACGCTGCCCGTTTCCTCGTAGCCCATTGGCTTGCCAGGCTCGGGCACCACGCCGGTCGCGCCGTATTTCTTCATGTAGGCGAACGCGACCTCGTCCAGGGATCCGACGCCGATGCCGTCGCGGTTTCGCCCGTAGTGATCGATCTTGACCTGCGTGCCCGTCGCCAGTGCGGCGGCCTTGGCCGCGTTGTTCACCATCTCGGTCACCTGGGCGAGGTAGACCTCATCGGGGTAGCGGATGTAGAAGTCGGCGGAGGTCTTGTCGGGAACGACGTTAGGCGCGGCGCCGCCTTCGGTGATCACACCCTGGATGCGCGTCTCGGGCCGAAGGTTACTCCGGATCGCGTCGATATTGTTGAACAGATGGATGACGGCTTCGAGCGCGTTGCGGCCGTTCCATGCCGTGAGCTGATGCGCCGGCGCGCCGTAGAACGTGTATTTGACGCCGTCGATGTTCATGCAGCAGGTGCCGAACCCGGGCGCGGGCCGGGTGGTGGCGTTGACCGCGTGACTCCGGACGAGGACGTCCATGCCCTTGAACGTCCCGGCCTCGAGCATGACGGTCTTCGCGTTAGGCGGCATCATCTCCTCGCCGGGTGTGCCGAACACCACGACCGTACCGGGTGTCTTCGTGCGCGTCAGGAATTCCGCGACCGCGATCGCCGCCGCGATCCCGATCGGGCCCTGCGTGGAGTGTTGGTCGCCGTGGAACGCGCCTTTCGTTCCGCGCAGCGCGTCGTACTCGATGATGACGCCCAGGTTCGGACCCGGCGTCGATTTGTTGTAGCGCGCCACGAACGCCGTCTTGAGCTCCCCGACGCCCATGGTCACGTCGAAGTCATGCTGCTTGAGATAGTCAGTGAGCAGCTGCACCGACCGCGTTTCCACGAACCCGACCTCCGGATGCCGGGTGATGTCATCCCCGAGGGCAAGCAGCTCCTTGTCCATGAGCTCCTTGGCACGCGCCGCGACGGCATCGCGCGCCGGGTTCGCGCCGGTGAGCTTCGCGACCACCGCATCGATGTTCAGCGAGCGCTCGAGATCCATCTGCTTCTGCACGACGCCCCGCGCGGCGTCACGTTCCGTGGGCGTTTCCTGCGTACGGGCCGGCGTGGGCGCGACGACGACGAGCATCGTGGCAACCAGGGTGACTCGGTTCATGGGCGATGGCGTAGGTGAAAGGTGGGTGACGAGCGTCAGCGGGTGCCGAGGTCGTAGGCGGCCAGCGCGTTCTGGCGCATTACCATGCGGGCCAACTCCTCGGCGCGTGGGCGGTTGATCTCGCCGTCGCGGAGCATTCCCGTTAGCGCCACCGCGAGGGCGTGTCGGGCCGTCGTCGAACCGACCCACGCGACCTGCTCCCAACCCTGTTCCGGTCCGCCGTCGAAGGCGTCGGTACCGAAGAGCACCTTGTCGGGCCACTCGCCCAGCCACCGGCGGAGCACGGCGGCGAGCTCGTGGGGAGAGAGCAGGATGTCCATCATGGAGATGTCGGCGTAGACGTTAGGCTTCGACAGGAGGCCCTGTGTTTCGCCGACGAGCGGCCAGCCGCCGTGAACGATGACGAACTTCGTCGCGCGAAGGGTCGAGTCGTTGACCAGCGGCTCGAGCAGATGAGGCGCTGCGCCCGCGGATCGGTAGTATCCGCCGAACGTCTCGAGGGTGTGGATCTGGATGGTCAGGCCCAGCGCACCAGCGTCCCTCGCCATCACGCGGATCAGATAGTCCTCGAGTGTCTTGTACTGGGCATGCGACGGAACGCCGCCGGCGACATAGCGCGCGTAGATCGCGCGCGCGGCTGCCGGGTCAGGGTCGTCGAAGTCGAGGGGCCGCAGGTATGCCGCCTCCAGCTTGATGCCCACGGCACCGTTGGAGCGCCACCGCTCGAGCGTGGGCCTAACGACGGTCCGCGCATAGGCGTCCAGCGTCGGGGGCAGCTTGCCGATCCCGAGCTCGCGGAGGTACCGCCGGAGCAGCGCAGCCTCCTTCGGGTAGAGCGCGCGCGTATCCGGCGTTCGTGCCGCCTCGCCACGCGTCTCCAGCGGGTACATGAGCGGATCGGCGAACGGGACCCAGCGGAACCGCGGGCTCGACAGCCCGGAGCCCATGGCGATGCGGTTCGCCAGCATCACCTCGGTCCCAACGGCGTCGAGGGTCCACTCGGGGAAGCGATCGGCCTGCTGGCGACGGGTGCCCTCGACGGCGGCGCGAAGCCCCGCGCGGTAGCCGCTGTCGCTGGTCGCGTCCGGTGCGTGAAAGAGCGCATCCTGTGCGCGTCGCCAGACCGGGTCATCGAGCGAGAGGCGATGGGGGACACCAAAGGGCGGGATCCCGTCGAGTGGCAGCGCGTCGAATTCGCTATCAGCGGGCGCGCCCGGTGGCACGGGCCGCATGGGATGGGCGTGGACATCGACGGCACGAATCGAGTTGATGTAGGTGAGCAGTGCCGAGTCGACGGGCGTCTGCGCTCTCGCGCTCGGCGGGTCGGCTGTCAACAGCATGACGGCGACGAGAAGGGAGGGCCAGCACCGGAATTCCCGTCGTGCGACCACGAATCACCTCGATCGAGAAGGGTCGCGGATACGCTACATCGAGCGGGCGATAAGGGGAACACGCGGGCGAACGGCGGTTGGTTGCCGGCTGCTCGTGCTGGCTGCTGGCTGACGCGGGCCCTCGGGAGTACTGCTCGCTACCGGCCCGAGGGTTGCCTCGGGTGTGCACCATGGGAGGACAGTGCGGGCGCGCATCGATCGGAATCAGCGGCTACGACTATAAGGGCTGGCGCGGTCGCTTCTACCCGGCGGAGCTGCCGGCCCGGCGGTGGCTCGAATACGCGAGTCGGCAGTTCGACAGCATCGAGCTGAACGGCACGTTCTACAGCCTCAAGTCGCCCGCGGTCTTCGAGCGGTGGGTCGCGGAGGTGCCTGACGACTTCACCTTCGCCGTCAAGGGCGGCCGGTCCATCACGCACAACCTCAAGCTCCGCAACGTCGAGGCGTCGCTCGGCAACTTCTTCGCGAGCGGCGTGCTGCTGCTGGGGGAAAAGACAGGGCCCTTTCTCTGGCAGCTTCCCGCGACGTACCGGTTCGACGCGGAACGACTCGATGGCTTCATGCGACGACTGCCGCGCGATTCCCGCGTCGGCGAAGCGGTCGCCGGCGCGCACGATCATCGGCTGCGACGCGGTGCGTGCATCGACCGAGTGGCGGATGTGGAGTATCGGCACGCCTTCGAGGTCCGGCATCCGACGTACTTCTGCTCGGAATTCTTCGATCTGCTGCGCGCCCACCGGTGTGCATTCGTGGTCGCTGACACGGCCGGGAAGTTCCCGTACGCGGAGGAGGTGACGGCGGATTTCGTGTACGTGCGGCTGCACGGGTCGCAGGAGCTCTATGCGAGCGGGTATACCGATACGGAGCTGGATGCGTGGGCGGGGAAGGTCGACGGGTGGCGGCGTGGGGGGAGGGACGTGTATGTGTACTTCGACAATGATGCGAAGGTACACGCGCCCTTCGACGCGCTCAGGTTGCGCGAACGGCTTGCTTGAGTCGATCGCGGATCACGGTCAGGCAAGACGGCAGAGAGCAGGGCACGGAAGCCGGCGGTAAGCAGTGGGCAGTGCGCAGACGGCAGCGGACAAGCGCGATGTCTGGCGCCCTCTCTGCCATCTGCCCCCTGCCATCTGCTGTCTGCAGGCTTCAGTTGTCTGCCGTCTGCCGCCTCACACGGCTCGTCGCGTGACCCACGAACCGCGAGACTGCCGCTTGCGTACCCTAGGAGTCCGAGGTATATACATAGAACTCCTAGGTGACACACACCCGCCGACGTCCATGGCCGATTCGACGATCGATTTCCTGAAGGGCACGCTCGACCTCATGGTCCTCAAGACGCTCTCCTGGGCCCCCGCACACGGCTACGGGATCGCCCGGTGGATCGAGCAGTGCACCGACGACGTCCTCCAGGTGGAGGAAGGCTCACTGTATCCCGCCCTCCACAAGCTCGAGGAGCGCGGCCTCATCGTCGCGGAGTGGGGCATCACCGAGCACAATCGCCGGGCGAAGTTCTATCGCCTAACGACCGCCGGCAAGAAGCAGCTCGCCGCGTCCCGCGACTACTGGGCGCGGTTCGCCGGCGCGGTGTTCAAGGTGCTCGAGACCTCCCCGGCCCCCCGCTGACCGCGAGCCCGGTCATGCACGATCCACAGCAAGCGCCCGCCCCCCACGCCCACCGCGCCGCCACGTGGCGGCGCTACCTGCGTTTCTGGGGGCCGCGCGCCGAAGCCGACGTGGACGACGAAATCGCGTTTCACATCGACATGCGCGCGCGCGAGTACATGGCCCGCGGCATGTCGGAAGCCGACGCCCGCCGGGCCGCGACCCGCCGACTCGGCGACCTCGCGCACGCACGCGCGGAATGCATCGCCATCGGTTCCCGGAGGGAACGTCGCATGACTCGGGCCCAGCTCGTCGACGCGTTCGTGCACGATGTCCGGTTCGCGTGGCGCACGTTAGGCAGGCAGAAGGCCTGGACCGCCGTCGCCATCATCACGCTGGCGCTGGGCATCGGGGCCAACACGGCCGTGTTCAGCGTCGTCAACGCACTGCTGCTCCATCCGCTGCCGTACCCGAATGCCGACCGGATCGCCTTTGTGTTTCTCGAGCCGGCGCAGGGCAACAACACCGGCATGAGCGTGGTGGTCCTGCCGGGAATGCCGGTCATCCGCGCGTGGAAGGAGAATGCCCGATCGTTCGAGGCCTTCGAGGCGTACACGGACGAAGACCGTTCGCTGCGGACCACGGACGGCCCACCCGCCAGCGTCAACGTCGCCTCCGTCCTGCCGTCGTTCAGCGAGTTCACCGGGACGAAACCGATCATCGGCCGCGTATTCACGTCGCAGGACGTCGCGGACGGCGGCCGCGTCGCGCTGCTGAGCGAGTCACTCTGGCGCGGTCGCTACGGGAGCGACCCCCGGATCATCGGGAAGTCGATCACGCTCGACAATCAGCCGTACTCGGTGATCGGTGTCATGCCGGTTGGATACCGGCTGCCGCAGGCCGAGGTGAACGTCAGCGACGTATGGCTGCCGCTCGACCTGCGAAACGACAGCGCCGCAGTCCGACTCGTCGGACGGCTTCATCCGAACGTGACGATGGCGGCGGCAAAGCGGGAGCTCGAGTCGATCTATGCACGATCGTCCACGGGGAAGCCGAAAGAGCTCGCATCGACCGCCTTTGTGGTCAGGCTCGCGGCGCCGAGTGAGATGGTGAGCTTCCGTCAGTCGCTGCTCCTGCTATCGGCCGCGGTCGCGTTCGTGCTGCTCATCGCCTGCGGGAACGTCGCGCACTTGCTCCTCGCGAGGACGGCCGCGCGCCAGCGTGAGCTCGCGATCCGCTCGGCGATGGGCGCGAGTCGTGTTCGCATCGTCAGGCAGCTGCTCACCGAGAGCCTGCTGCTCGCCGGCGCCGGCTGCGTTGGCGGTCTTCTCGCCGGCTGGCTCGGATTGAGAGCGCTGGTCGCGATACGCCCGGATTCCCTCGCCGAGCTCACGGAAGCCCGGATGGATGGGACGACGCTGGTCGTGACGGCGGGACTTGCCGCGCTGACCGGGATCATCGTCGGCTTCCTTGGCGCCCTGCAGGCCGCGCGCTTTTCCGCGAACGACGCGCTCAAGGCGGGTGCCATCTCGGCGTCGCAGTCCAGGCGACAGCGACGGCTTCGGTCGCTGCTCGTCGTGAGCGAGATGGCCGTCTCCACCGTGCTGCTCGTGGGCGCGACGCTCCTCATTCGCAGCATCGTCCACCTGCAGACGGTCGATCCCGGCTTCGACGCCTCGCGGCTCTACGCGGTCCGGCTTCCGCTCGGCCGAGAGTATCCAACGCCGGCCATGCGGCAGGCCTTCCTCACCGAGGTCACGGCGCGAATGCGCCGGGTGAGCGGGGTCGAGGGCCTGACGATTTCCACCGCGGTTCCGCCGTGGCGGAGCTTCCTCATCGGTGCGCTCCAGGTGGAGGGCGAGCCACTGCCCCCGGCCGGAACCACGTCGTTCATCGACTATAACCGGATCGAGCCTGACTATTTCCGCTTCGTGGGGATCCGGCTGGTCGAAGGCTCGACGATCACGGACACGTCGAAGGCCGCTGGGCAGGTGGTCATCAACGCCGGCTTCGCGAAGAAGTATTGGCCCCGGCAGTCGGCGTTAGGTCGACGGATCCGGGTCGTGTACAACGGCCAGGGGGACTGGTTGACGATCGTGGGTGTTGCGAGCGACGCGCTCACCTCCGGCCTCCTGGATGACGCGAGCCGGCCGATGATGTATTTGGCGACCACCGACTACAACGAGCCGGCGGTGCTGGTCCGCGTCGCGCCCGGCGCGGATCCTATCCCCTCGCTCCGCGCCGTGGTGGCGCAGGCGGACCCGCGCCTTCCATCGCCTAACGTGTCCAACATCGAGCGTGTGATGCAGCGGTCGATCGCGCGGCCGCGCTTCACCATGACGCTGCTCGTCACCTTCACCGGGCTCGCGCTCGTCCTGGCCGCGGTCGGGCTCTACGGCGTGATGGCATACTCCGTCGCGCAGCAGACACGGGAGATCGGCATCCGGATCGCGCTCGGCGCGACGAGATCCGGTATCGCGGCGTCCGTGCTTCGCCGCGGTGTGCTCATGGCGGCGGCCGGTGCGCTCGTCGGTGCGCTCGGCGCGCGATGGGCGTCGAAGCTGCTCGAGAGTATGTTGTACGGGGTCGGCCGGACCGACCCGCTCTCGTTCGTCATCGGCGTCGCCGTGCTGCTGGCGACCGCACTGGCGGCGTGCCTCTTTCCGGTGCGCCGCGCGGTGGCGGTGGACCCGTTGATCTCTATTCGGGCGGATTAGCGACGCCGTCAGCTGCCACGAGCCGTACGGCCGTCCCCCAGGGGTCGTGCGCGAGCACCGTTCCGTCCTTCGAACGTTCGACCGTCCCACCGGCTGCCTCGACGCTACCGGCCGCGGCGGACACACTCGCCGCGTCAGGCATGACAAGCTCCCACTCGATGAGCCGCGCGTCCTCGTCGGTGGCCGCCTGCGCTCCGGCCGCCCACGTGTTCGTCCCCAGGTGGTGATGGTAGCCGCCCGCCGAGAGAAACAACGCGCCCGGGTAGCTCCAGACCACTTTGTCGAAGCCGAGCGCGTCGTGATAGAACGCAGCCGCCCTGTCCAGGTCACCGACGTGCAGATGCACGTGACCGATCCTCGTGCCGTTAGGCATCCCGGCCCAGCGCTCCGACCCGGCTGCCGCGACGAGATCCTGCACGTTGAGCGGTATGGTCGCCATCTGCAGCTCGCGGCCGGCATAGCGCCAATCCGCACGAGGCCGATCGGCATACACCTCGATGCCCAGTCCGTCGGGATCGGTGAGGTAGAGTGCCTCGCTCACGAGGTGATCCGACATGCCGGCGTACGCGCCGATGTCAGACAGATGGCGCAAGAACCGCCCGAGCGATGGTCGATCCGGCAGAAGAATCGCGAAGTGGAATAGCCCGAGCTGACCGCGCCGCGGATGCGGTCGCGCGCCGGGCCGTTCGCGCAACTCGATGATCGGCGAGTCGTCGCCGGCCGAGCCGAGCACGGCAACCGAGTCGCCGCGCCGCACGACGCGAAATCCGAGCACGCGCTCGTAGTAGGCGAGTGATCGCGCGATATCCGCAACCTGCAGTCGGACGACGCCAATGTGCGTGGCAGGTGGCAGCCGGAAATGCGGCGCCGCGACGCCACGGTCTTCTGCATCCGCGGTGCTACCGGCCACGCCGACAGGTTCTGGTGACATACGGTGTCCTCAGCGTTCGCCGCGCCGCTGCGCGATGGCGTGATCGATCGAGAATGGCCCCGCACCGAGAATGGCGAGCGTGAGCCCTGCCGCACAGTTCATCATCACGAACTCGATCCCCATCGGTACGAAGAACCCGTGGCGGATGTGAACGATAAGGATCGCGCACAGCATGTCGAAGGCGATTGCGAGCCCCGCGAGCCGGGTGAGCAATCCGAGCAACACGCCAACTCCCGCGAGCGGCTCGACAAAAGCCAGCACCGGACCGACGACGCCGGCAACCGGCACTCCCATACGCGCGAGCATGCCGCCAGTCCCGCTCGGCCCGATCTGGAACAGCTTCTGTCCGCCATGGATGATGAAGACGGCCGCCAGCGCGATACGCAGAATGAGCAGCCCGTACGCCAGTTGGCGCTGGCTTGGCGTGGTCGAGAACAGGTTCATGATGCGGTTCCGGATGGTCCGAAGTTGGCCGAAGGTTCCGTAGCGGGCACTGCGGTGTCGCGGGGCAACGACGTCTGGGCTGCTCGAAGCTCGTGTGTGTATGTTGGAGCAGCCGCGCCGAAAAAGCGAACCAGTTTCCGTCGAAGCGATTCCCCATGACTACCGCGTCCGCGATGTCTCCCGCCGCCGCAACGCTCACCACGCTTCCCGAATGGCGTGACCTCGCCGCCCACGCCGAGGAAATGCGATCGGTTCACCTGCGATCCCTGTTCGAGGCCGACGCGACGCGCGGCACGCGACTCGTGGCGGAGGCGGCCGGGCTCTACATGGACTACTCGAAGCACCGCGTGCGGAGCGAAACGCTCGACCGATTGTTCGCGCTCGCCAGAGCCACTCGCCTCAACGAACGGATCGAGCAGATGTTCCGCGGCGATCGCATCAACGTCACCGAGAACCGGCCGGTGCTCCACGTGGCGCTTCGCGCGCCGCGATCGGCGTCGATCCTCGTGGACGGTCGCAACGTCGTCGACGACGTGCATGCGGTGCTCGATCGGATGGCCGAATTCGCCGATCGCGTTCGCAGCGGAGCCTGGACGGGCTTCACCGGAAAGCGCATTCGGACGATCGTGAACATAGGCATCGGTGGGTCGGACCTCGGTCCGGCCATGGCGTACGAGGCCCTGCGCTTCTACGCGGACCGCTCGCTCACGTGCCGCTTCGTGTCCAACGTCGACGGAGCGGACTTCTACGAGAAGACGCGGGACCTGGATCCGGCCGACACGCTGTTCATCGTCGCGTCGAAGACGTTCACGACACTGGAGACGATGACGAACGCCCGCACGGCTCGCGCCTGGCTGCTGGAGAGGTTGAGCGATGATCGAGCGGTCGCGAAGCACTTCGTGGCCGTGTCGACCAACGCCGGCGAGGTGCAGAAGTTCGGCATCGATACGGCGAACATGTTCGGCTTCTGGGATTGGGTCGGCGGCCGGTACTCCATGGAGTCGGCGATCGGGCTGTCGACGATGATCGCGATCGGGCCGCAGCGATTCCGCGAGATGCTCGACGGCTCTCACCAGATGGACGAGCACTTTCGCTCGACACCGTTCGAGCGGAATCTCCCAGTCATCCTCGGCCTGCTCGGGCTCTGGTACACGGACTTCTTCGACGCGCAGACCGCCGGCGTCATGCCGTACAGCCAGTATCTCGCGCGGTTTCCGGCGTATCTGCAGCAGCTCACCATGGAGAGCAACGGCAAGCACGTCACGGTCGACGGCGCGCGCGTGAATTACGAGACAGGACCCATCTACTGGGGGGAGCCGGGCACCAACGGGCAGCACTCGTTCTACCAGCTGATCCACCAGGGGACGAGGCTCATCCCCTGCGACTTCATCGGGTTCGCGCAGCCGCTGGAGGACATCGGCGATCATCACGATCTGCTGATGGCCAACATGTTCGCCCAGACCGAGGCGCTCGCCTTCGGCAAGACCGCCGATCAGGTGAGGCGTGAGGGCGTGAGCGATGCGCTCGTCCCGGCGAAGGAGTTCGACGGCAACCGTCCCACCACGACCATTCTCGCCGAGCGGCTCACGCCCGCGACGCTCGGCGCGCTCATCGCGCTGTACGAGCATGCCGTGTTCACGCAGGGCGTCATCTGGAACATCGACTCGTTCGACCAGTGGGGCGTCGAGCTGGGGAAGGTCCTCGCGCTCAAGATCGCGCCCGAGCTCACCGGCAAGGAGGCGCCACAGCTCGGGCACGACAGCTCGACGACCGCGCTGATTCGCCGGTACCGGCGCCAGCGCGGACGGGCCTGAGCCTAGCGATGCATCATCGGCTCGCCTCGCGCGAGGGCGACGTGGTGCGGCGTGTGATGGTCGCCTAACGTCAAGAGACCGGCGAAGCCGAGGCCGCGGATCTTCGCGACGGTCCTGGCATCGTCGGCATTGGCCGCGGTGACGACCCAGCGGACGCCGCCGGGAATGTCGGCGACGCTCGAGCGGTACGGTCCCTCCATGGCGAGCATCCTGGAGTGATTGCGCAGCATCGAGCGAATCGACTCGGCAACGTGTCCGTCGCCCGTGACATCCATGGAGGCGCCGCCGGGGACGCTGCTTTGTCGCGCACGCGCTCCGAGCGTCACGTCGTTCATCACGATCAGATGCTGACGGAGCGCTTCGATGTCGACCTTGGACCAGTCCGTCGTGGAGTCGGCTTCCAGCATCGCGACGATCGCGGCCATCGTCGCGTAGGCAGCCTGGCCTGGCGGGATCACGACCGCCGAGCTGGTGCCCGCGTGACTCGCGTGGTCCATCGTGCTGGTGTTCTGTGCCCGAGCCTCAGTACCCATGACGCCGACGGCCAAGGCAATGGCGCCGCAGGCGGCGATCGTGTTTCGCATAAGTCCCCCTGTGCTGGTGCCGCAACGTTAATGCGGTATCTGCTGCCGAGGTGAGACTTCTGTCACTTCGCGCAGGCCGGGTTCCTCCTATCGTGGTGCGCCGACCACACGTGCCAAATGATCGCTCTCGACCGACTGAAGACCGTTTCGCTCTTTGCGGCGTTCCCGCGCAGCGCGCTCCGCATCATTGCCGATCGGGCCATCGAGCGTCGGTTCGCGACCGGGGACATCCTCTTTCGCGCCGGCGATACCGCCGCAGGTCTTCTGGTGGTGCTCGAGGGCAAGGTGCGTGTCGTGCGGAAGGCCGCCGATCGCGCGCAGGTGGTGCACGTCGAACGCGCTGGAGGAACGCTTGGCGAGGTACCCGTGTTCAGCGGCGGTGGCTACCCGGCAACGGCCTTCGCCGCGGAGCCGACCGTCTGCGCGCTCGTGGGCCGCGACGTGCTCCTGGCGGCGGTGAAATCGAACCCGGAAACAGCGTTCGTACTGCTCGATCGGCTCAGCCGGCGCGTGCGTGAGTTGGTCGAGCGACTGGATCGGACCTCCCTCCGCCCGGTTTCGGCGCGACTCGCGGAGTATCTCATCGGGCGTGCGGACGCGCGTCACCGAGCGGTGATTGCCATTGGTATGACGCAGCAGCAACTCGCCGAGGAGCTGGGCACCGTGCGTGAGGTGGTCGTACGCGAGCTGCAGGCGTTGCGCGCGTCAGGGCTCCTGCGCGCGCTCGGCAACGGGCGATTCGAGATCGTCGACGCGACGGCATTGCGAGCGCGAGCTCGTGAGGGCGCCGGCCGTCCGCCGAAGGTTAAGGCCGAACGCCGCGCCACGGCCGACGTGACGTAGGCAGTGAGCGTCATCGCCTCCCCACGCGCCGCGGGATAGATTCGGTGCGTGGCAGGCAGGATGTGGCAGATGCGCGTGATCACGCTTGGCGGTGTGGCGCTATTGCTGGCCGCCGCGCCCGGCGGACGAACCAGGGGTCCGGCGGCGTCGTATCTCTTTGGCGGGCGAATCATCGCGGCGGACAGCGGGTCGCTCGATGGCGTGCACGTCATCGCGACCGACGCGCGCGGCACGTACGAGGCGTTGATCGACTCGTCAGGCACCTTCGTTGGGGCATTCCCGACGCAGCCGTCGAGCCGGGTCACGCTCCGTGTCTTCAGCGACTCGACCGCGCCGCGCTATCACACGAGCGTTGTCACGCTGGACGCGGGAGCTCCGGGCGGGACCACGCGAATCGTGCTGGTGCCGCGGCGGTGGCGAGTTCGCGGGGGCCCCTTCGACGGTCGCGAGGTGCCGATCGACCCGGCCCGTGCGACCACGCGATTCGGCGACGGACCCGGCTACTGGCGCGTGAGTCGGCGCTCCGGACGGGCAGTGAGTTGGGTGGCGGACAGCTTTCCGATTCGTATCGCCTTCCGCCACGCCGCGGGGGATCCGTTCATCTCGCCGAACGACTCCGTTCGCTTCTGGGAGCTGGCGACGAGCCTCGAGCGGCTGCTCGGCCGCACGCTCTTCCGCCCAGCGTCGTTCGAGGAGGTCGACGCCGGGGCGGACGGGATCTTCGTGACGGTGAACAGGAGAATGGCCGCCGCCGGCAAGACGTACATCACCTACGATGGCTCGGGCCGCATCTACGAGGCACTGCTCACGGTGAGCCAGAACGCGTACCTCGGCGAGCCGCGAGTGGCGATGCACGAGCTGCTTCACGCGATGGGGTTTGGCCACACGGGGGGATGGCCCTCGATCATGGGGCCTAACGCCGGTGGCATCGAGTCTCCAACGGCCGAGGACGTCGCGTACGCCCAGCTCTACTACGCCATCTCGGAGCTCCAGCGAAACCGTGAAGCGCCGTTCGGCATTCCCGAGTCGGCGCGTTAGGTGGTCGGTGACGTGGCGCGGAGCTCCTCGATGATCTGGACGGCGAGGTCGGCGCGCTCGCCGTCCAGCATCGG
>DASUGD010000169.1:0-5328 GCA_036274195.1 Gemmatimonadaceae bacterium
ACGCAGTCGCGTTGGAATGATGAAATGCGACTCTGACCCCACCCCGATTGCGGCCTACCCAGTCATGACCTTCGCGAGATCCGTCTTCGCCGCTCGGCGGGCGGGTATGAGACTCGCGCCAATCGCCACAGCGGCCGTCACGCCAACCACGGTTCCGAACGTCAACGGGTCCGTCGGCGTCACGCCTTGCAGCATCGTCGTCATGGTGCGCGTGAGCGCCAGCGCAACCGCCACGCCGACGACGAGCCCCGCTCCAGCTTGACGCACGCCGCTCCCGAGACTCAGCATGAGCAGATTCCGGGGTGTCGCGCCTAACGCCGCGCGAATGCCGAACTCCGGCGTGCGCGATGCCACCACCTGTGAGACGATCCCGAAGATCCCGATGGCCGATAGCACCAGGGCGAGCACGCCGAAGAGACCGAGCAGCTCCATGGCGAACCGCGGCGCCGCGATCGCCTGCTGCACGACCTCGTTCATCGTCCGCACCTCCGAGATCGGCAGCCGCGGATCGAGCGCCTTGATGACCCCGCGCACCGGGTTGATCAACTGCTCCGGCTTTCCCGAGCCGCGCACGACGAGCGTCATGTTCCGGCTCGTGTTGCCCGGGCTCGTCGCGAACTGCGGCTGCGGCGCGTAGAACTGGGCCTTCACTTCACGCGTGAGTCCGTTGTGCTTCACGTTATCCACGATGCCGACGATCGTGTACGGCGGATCCTTCGCATCCTGGCCACCGATTCTCACGTGAGCGCCTAACGCCTGCCGGCCCTGCAGGTAGAGCTCCACGAATCGCCGGTTGACGATCATCGCGGGCGGCGCGGTCATGACGTCGCGGCCGTCGAAGAAACGGCCCTCGACGAGGCGCAGCCCCATCGCCTCGAAGTAACCCGGCGTCACGATCTGCCAGTCGGCGGGTGTGCCCTGGTTAGGCGGCGGTGTGTACCCATCCACCCGAAGACCCCAGTCGCCCATCTCGGTCGCGAGCGGGAGAATGCGCACGAGCCCCACCGCTTTCACGCCGGGGAGGGCCGCCACCCGGCGACGCAGCTCGTCGTGGAAGGCCGCAACACGAATGGAGTCGGGGTACCACGCGGCAGGCGTCGACAACCGCATCGTCAGGACGCCATCGGTTCGGATGCCGGCGTCGATCGCGAAGAGGTTCACTACGCTGCGGATCATGAGCCCGGCGCCCACGACGAGCACCACGGCCAGCGCCACTTCCGCGGCCACGAGCGTCTGTCGCCAGCGGAGGCGGGCGTGCCCCGTGGTAGCGGTGCGTCCGCCGTCGCGCAGCTCGGTCTGTGGCGCTACCGAGGTGGCCTGCATGGCGGGCAGAAGTCCGGCGATCAACGCGGCAAGGACGGCTGTCCCTAACGCGAATCCCAGAACCCAGGGATCCAATCGAGCTTCCCCCACCCGAGGCAGGGCCGCGGGAGCGTTGTGTCGGACGAGCCAGACGCCGATCGCGGCGAACGCCACGCCTAACACACCGCCGATCCCGGCGAGGACCACCGTCTCGGTGAGCATCTGGCGCGACAGGCGCTGGCCGCCGGCGCCCAGCGCCACACGCAGCGCCATTTCGCGGCGCCGCTGCTCGCCTCTAACGAGCAGAAGCCCCGCGACATTGGCGCACGCGATGAGCAGAACGAACCCGACGGCCGCGAAGACGACGAGCAGCACCGGCTTGAGTCGACCCGTCACCTGGTCCTCGACGCCAACGGCGAACGCCCGGAACTGCTGCTCCTTCGGATACACGCCTTCCTTGCCGAGCTGGGCGACGCGATCGGCGAGCTGCTTGTTCGCTTGGGCGACCGTTGCCCCGGCCCGCAGCCGCGCGAGCCCGTAGTATCCATGGTTGCCGCCGCCTTGCTGGAATTGCGGTCCCGGGATCGCTCCATCGGACTGGGCATCGGCGCCTAACGGCAACCAGATCAGCGTCGGACCGCTCGCGCCGAAGTCGAGCGGGAGCCTGAACCCGGCGGGCATGACGCCGACGACTTGGGCCGCCTGGCCGTTCACCTGAATGGACTTGCCCACGATCGAGGGGTCCGCCCCGTACCGCCGCTCCCATACGTCATGGCTGAGGATCACCACCCTCGGGCCGTTCGGAATGTCCTCCGCGGCCGTGAAAGCTCGGCCTAACGATGGCTGCACCCCAAGGATCGGCAGGATGTCCCGATCGAGATACCCCGCCCGAAGCCGCTCCGACTCCCCGTTCTCCGTGAGATTGACCGCGCCGTCGCTGAAGATCCCGACGTTGGCGAATGCCGGAATGTCCGCCTTCCAGCCCTCGTACTCGTCATAGGAGAGCCAGGTCTGGTCGAAGCCCTTCCAGGCGCTCCAGAGGACGGCGATTCCCTCCGGACGAGTGTACGGGAGTGGCGTGAGCAGCACCGCCTTCACGACGCCGAACAGCGTCGTGCTCGCGCCAATGCCAAGCGCGAGTGTGAGCGAGGCGACGGCGGTGAAGCCCGGACGCCTGCGCAGCGTGCGAAGCCCAAAGCGCGCGTCCTGCGCGAGGTCTTCGATGAACGAGGTTCCGCGCTCGTCGCGCACGGAATCCTTGTGGCGCTCGACGCCGCCGAATGCGCGCTGGGCTGCATAGCGCGCTTCTTCCTCGGATAATCCATTCTCTTTCACGAGTCGCCGAGCCTCCATTTCGAGGTGGAACCGTATCTCGTCGTCCATCTGCCGTTCCTCGCGGCCGCGTCGCGCGAGCGCGTTGAACGCCGTGGTGAGCGCATGGTACCAGGCCACGTGCTATGCCCCCTGTGTGGCGAAGCGAAGCACGCGATTCACGGCGCGGGACGCGTGGTCCCACTCGGCCATCTGTGCCTCGAGCTGACGACGGCCCTCGCGCGTGATCTCGTAGTAGCGTGCTCGCCGGTTGTTCTCGCTGTCGGCGTAGTAGGCACGGATCCAGCCGCGTCGCAGCATCCGTTGGAGTGCCGGGTAGAGTGATCCCTGGTTGACGTCGAAGACGTCGCCCGAGATCTGCCGGAGTCGGATGGAGATACCCCACCCATGCATGGGCTGGAGCGTGAGGGCCTTGAGCGTGAGCATCTCCAGGGTGCCCTGGAGGATCTCGGCCCGTGATGGCGTGTCGGCGTCGGTCATGCTCCTTTAGACGGGCTAGAGGTCGAGATGGTTTACAGGGAGTTTGGCGACTGGCGACTGGCGACCGCCGGGGACGGGGGACGGGCGACGGACGAAAAGGCGCCAGAGGCGCAAAGGCGGCTGAGACGCGTGTCATTCCGAGCGCGCGGCAGCGAGTCGAGGAGCCATGTCATTCCGAGCGCAGCGCCGCAGGCGCGGAGGCGAGGAATCGCCGTCGTCCCGACAGAGGGCCTCAGTTCCCAGTTCCCGGTTCCCAGTCTTCGGTTCCCAGTTCCCAGTTCCCCCTTTTCATGCATTTTCAGCCGACATGCCCCCGACCATCGGCCTCGGCTGCATGCGCCTCTCGACAGCCGCCGATCGCGACGACGCTCGCTCGATCGCGGTCATTCACGCCGCGCTCGACGCTGGCGCGACGCTGCTCGACACATCCAACGCCTATTGCCACGACGACACCGAGACCGGCCACAACGAGCGGTTGATCGCCGAGGCGCTGCGGCGTTGGGATGGAGACCGGTCGAAGGTCGAAGTTGCGACAAAGGGCGGCCTCCGTCGGCCCGGCGGAAAGTGGGTTGCGGACGCCAAGGCGAAATCACTCCGCGCGGCGTGCGAGGCAAGTTGTCGCGCGCTCGGCGTCCAAGTCATCGACCTCTATCAGCTCCACGCCGTCGATCCGAAGACGCCACTCGAAACCAGCGTGCGAGCCCTGGCATCACTCCAGAAGGACGGGCTGATCCGACGGATCGGGCTGTGCAACGTGACGGTCGGGCAGATCGAGGCGGCGCGCGCGATCACCGAGATTTCGTCGGTGCAGGCGAGCCTGTCGCCGCTGGACGATGAGAATCTACGGAACGGTGTGGCCGAGTACTGTCGGGACCACGGGATTCGCCTAATCGCCTATCGACCGCTCGGCGGGGATCGGGTAACTCGGCTGGCGAAGGATCCCCTGCTGGTGGAGATCGCCGCGCGACACGGGGTGACGCCGGCCGAGGTTGCGCTCGTGTGGCTCATGGATCTGAGCCCATTCGTCACGCCTATTCCTGGCGCGACCCACGTGGAGACCGGGCGATCGATCGCTCGGGCGCTGCGCGTCAGGCTGACAGATGACGACCGCCGTCAGCTCGACGACCGCTTCTCGGGTCGCTTGCTGCGCGTGCCGCGGTCGCAGCGACGCCCGCCCGACCGAGGCGACGGCGAGGTCGTGCTCGTGATGGGAATGCCCGGTGCGGGGAAGAGCACGATCGCGCGCGAGCTCGAGGCTGCGGGGTACGAGCGGTTGAATCGTGACACGCGCGGCGGATCGTTGGCCGATCTCGTCGCGGACCTGGACGCCGGTCTCGCGGCGGGCAAGCGACGCTGGGTGCTCGACAACACGTACCCGTCGCGCCGGTCACGTAACGAGGTGATCGAGTGCGCGTGGCAGTCTGGCGTG
Organism: Gemmatimonadaceae bacterium; assembly: GCA_036274195.1. Lineage (GTDB taxonomy): Bacteria > Gemmatimonadota > Gemmatimonadetes > Gemmatimonadales > Gemmatimonadaceae > JAJKIV01. The sequence continues at coordinate 4,544 of DASUGD010000169.1, forward strand.
CCCGTCCGGTGCGTGTGGGCTGCGACCGAGATCGGGGAGGCGCAGATCAACGCGATTGTGCGAATGATCGAGGTGCACGGATCGTTGCCGAGTCCCGAGGAGATTCGCGAGCGCGGGCGGGCTGACCCGCGGTATCTCGGTCCGGACGCGCTGTTCCGCTATGAGCGGAGCGTCGAGCCGCCGGTGGTGGACGAAGGCTTCACCGCGGTGGAGGAGAGAGGGTTCGTCCGGCACGGCTGGCCTGACGCGAAGAACCGGGCGATCATCCTCGACTACGATGACCTGATGCCGGAGCGGCGTGACACGCTCGCGCGTTATGCAGCGGATGGCTGGCTTCTGTTCGCCCATGCGTGGTGGCCGCAGGTGGCACGCGGGTCGATGACGCGTGAGGGCGTCGAGGCGGAGTTCGCGAAGACCCGCGCGGACTGGGGCCTCGACATTACGTTCGCCTGCTGTCTGCACGACGCCGGCCCGCCGATCTGCTGGTGCCGGAAGCCGCTACCGGGTTCGCTCCTCGACTTCGCGATCCGGCGAGGCGTAGCGCTCGACCGAAGTGTGGTGGTGGGAACGTCGCCAACCGATCGAACAATGGCCCAGCGGCTGGGCGCACAGCTTCGCGACACGAGCGAGTTCTTCCCCGGCGAGGGATCGGTTTCATCCGGGTAGAGTGATCTGTCATTCCGATTCCTCGCCTCCGCGCCTGCGGCGCTCCGCTCGGAATGACGCCGCTCTCTGTCGCCCGTCGCCGTCCCCCGTCGCCGAATTGGGGTCAAGATCGGAAGAGC
>DASUGD010000170.1:0-5692 GCA_036274195.1 Gemmatimonadaceae bacterium
GACCCCACCCCAGGGCACTTCCGATCAGGCCGCCAATGAACGCGCCGAGGATGCCGAGTACGACCGTGACGATGCAGCCCGACGGGTCACGACCTGGCACCAGGAATTTTGCGAGTGATCCTGCAACGAGACCGAGCAGGACCCAGTAGAGCCAGAGCGGCAACCGTCCCCCTTACAACGCGGAGCCCCGGGCGCCCTGTGGAGGTGCCCGGGGTGTTCCGCGCGCCGTGCGTCAGACCGTGGAGCGAGTTCTCGTAGTCAGGCGATAGATCCAAAGTAGCAGCATCGCGCCGACGACAGCCAGGATGATGCTCCAGAGCGAGAAGCCGTTCAGTCCGGACCCGGTGATCAGGTTGCCGAGAAAACCACCGAGGAACGCGCCGACGATACCGATCAACATCGTGACGATGATCCCGCCAGGGTCACGGCCCGGCATCAGTGCCTTCGCGATCGCCCCTGCCACCAGTCCAAGCACGATCCAAGCGAGAATGGTCATATCTACTCCTCCCGAGGGGTGGGTTTGCACGGTTCAGGTAAAGCAACCCGCATACCACGAGACGGCTCAGCCGTGAGGGAACCGAGGACTGAGGACTGAGGACTGAGAACTGGCAACCGGGAACGGGGAACCGAGGCTCCACGCGGCGCCCGGTTCCTGGTTCCCCGTTCCCGAATTCCCCATTCCCGATTTCCGACGTCTATGCTTCGTTCCGGCCGAGTCGCCAGTCGCCAGTCGCCAGTCGCCAGTCGCCCCTTTGACCGCGCCCGACGTTCACGAAGAAGAAGCGTTAGGAAAAGCGTACGATGGCCGCCTCATGAGGCGGCTGCTTCGCTACGCCCGACCGTACCGCGCCCTGGTGATCGGCTCGCTCGTGCTCCTCATCGCGGACGGAGCGCTCCAGCTCGTGGGGCCGGCGTTGACGCAGCGCGTCATCGACATCGCGATTCCGCGCGGCGACACGCGACTCGCCGTCACGAGCGCACTGCTCTTCGCGGCGACACTCGTCTTCCAGTTCGTGTTCACGTACGGCGAGACGATGCTGACCAGCCTCCTGGGCCAGCGGGTCATGCGCGATCTCCGCATCGAGATCTTCGCGCACCTGCAGCGACTCTCGATCGGATTCTTCGACCGCAATCCGGTCGGACGTCTCGTGACGCGCGTGACGTCGGACGTGGAGTCGCTGAACGAGCTGTTCACGGCCGGCGTCGTCGCAGGGATCGGCGACCTGTTCACGCTCCTCGCCATCAGCGTGGCGATGCTCATCGTCGACTGGCGGCTGGCGCTGGCGGCGTTCGCGGTCATCCCCGGCGTCCTGATTGCGTCGAACGTGTTTCGCATACGCGTGCGCGAGTCCTATCGCGCGATCCGAACGCGGCTCGCCCGAATCAACGCGTTTCTTCAGGAGCGCATCTCGGGCGTTCGCGTGGTGCAGCTGTTCGGTCGCGAGGCAGCGGAAGCACGGCGTTTCGACGCGCTCAACCGCGACCACCTCGACGCACACCTCAAGTCGATCACGATCTACGCGCTCTACTTTCCGGTGATCGAGGTGCTGACCACGGCCGCCATGGCGACGGTAATCGTCGCGGGCTCGTCTCGAGTGCGCGCGGCGTCCATTACCGTCGGGACAGTCGCGGCCTTCCTGCAGCTCGTGCGGCGGTTCTATCAGCCGCTGCAGGATCTTTCGGACAAGTACAACACCCTCCAGCAGGCGATGGCGTCTTCCGAGAGAGTGTTTCGATTACTGGATACCGAGCGGGAACCGGGAACAGGGAACGGGGAGCCGTACCTCCGAGGAGCCTCCGTGCACAGTTCCCGGTTCCCCGTTCCCAACCGCACCGGCGTGACAATCACCTTCGATGATGTCTGGTTCGCCTACGACCTGGCCCATCTTGCCAGAGGCGATGCGACGCCGTCGGAGCCCGAGTGGGTGCTCAAGGGCGTGAGCTTCGAGGCTCGGCCTGGCGAAACGCTCGCGCTGGTGGGCCACACGGGCGCCGGGAAGACGACGATCGTCAGTCTCCTGCTGCGCTTCTACGATCCGCAGCGCGGGCGCATTCTGCTGAACGGCACAGATATCCGCGAGATCCCGGTGGACGAGCTTCGCGGACTGATCGGGTACGTACAGCAGGACATCTTCTTGTTCGCCGGCGACATAGCGTCGAACATCCGGCTCTCGTCTGCGTTGACGGATGCGGACGTCGAGCGTGCCGCGCGCCGCGTCGGCGCGGATCGCGTCATTGCGCGGCTCCCCGGTCGTTACCGGTACGAGCTCGGCGAGCGTGGCGCGTCGGTGAGCGTGGGCGAGCGCCAGCTATTGTCGTTCGCACGCGCGATTGCGGCGGATCCGGCGCTCCTCGTCCTCGATGAAGCCACCAGTGCCGTCGACAGCGAGATCGAGGCGGCGATTCAGCAGGCGCTCGAGGTGCTGATGCGCGGCCGGACGACGATCGCGATCGCCCACCGACTGAGCACGATCGTGAGCGCGAACGAGATCCTCGTCCTGCATCACGGGGAAGTCCGGGAACGCGGGACGCACCGCGAGCTCCTCGCGCACGGTGGGCTTTACCAGCGTCTCTATCGCCTCCAGCAGGGTGAGATAGCGGCCACCGCACGGGCGTGAACTGGACTGCCCGGATCCGGCGGTCGCTGCGAGGCAACTGCTTGCCAGCCATGAGGGTCGCCCGTAGTTTCCGCCTGCAACCCGTGGAGGCGAGGCCGTCTCAACGCGCTTTCCATTTCCCCTTTGGCTTCGCGCATCGAACACCGTCCGACCCGGCATGGTTCACATTCGGCTTGACGACAATTGCCTCGAGCTGAGCATGGGTTGGGAATGTCCCACGACCGGCGGGAATCCCGCAGTGGTCTCTACGGAGGCACCGACGCTCGCCACGCTCGAGGTCGTGGCCGCGGGCGACTCCAGGAAGCTGAGCGATAGCCTACGCGCGCCGCTGGCATGCATCGGGCATGGGCATCACAGCAACGTGGTCGCCGCCGATGACCGCGACTCCGGCTCACGGGCGGGGATTCACCGTCGAGAGTCGGGCTGGTTCGATGGAGACATGGGGTCGACGAATGGAATCTGTCTCGCTGGAGAACGCAGTCCGGGCGACCGAGCTCTGAATCCCGACACAGCCGTGCGCTTTCGCGGCGCGAAGGTGATATTCCGGTCCGAGCCGGAATTCGTGGATGCTGATGGTGCGACCGGCCTTCTCGTCAAACAGGATTGCTAGTGAACCTATACGTCGCCGCCCGCTCGGATGTGGGCATGATCCGCGCTGGTAACGAAGACAGCTTCTTCGCTGAAGCGAACGACAAGCGAGGGCTGTTCATCGTCGCTGACGGCATGGGCGGTCACGCGGCGGGCGAGGTCGCGAGCGAGATGGCGGTCCAGATCATCTCGCGCGAGCTGGCGGGGATCACGGAGCTGAACGGCGACAGCGTCGCGGCGAAGGTGGCGGAGGCAGTCAAGAAGGCGAACTCCAAGATCTACGAGCGCACGATCACCGAGGTGGACAAGCAGGGCATGGGCACGACGGCCTCGGTGCTCATCGTCACGGGCTCGCGCTACCTCATTGGACAGGTCGGCGACTCTCGCGTCTATCTGCTGCGTGACGGGAAGCTTCGGCAGCTCACGAAGGACCACTCCTACGTCCAGGAGCAGGTGGACGCAGGATTCCTGACGCCGGAGCAGGCGCGCTATCACCCATACTCCAACGTGATCACGCGGTGCGTTGGCGCGAGCGACAACGTCGAGCCGGACACGTACCACGGCGAAGTGAAGACGGGTGACGTGTACCTCGTGGCCAGCGACGGGCTGACGGGCATGGTCGACGATCGCCGGCTGCAGCAGCTCCTCTTTTCGCGCGCGACGCCCGGCCGCGTTGTCGACGCGCTCATCTCCGAAGCGAACGGCCGCGGTGGGCTGGACAACATCACCGCGATCGTGGTGCAGGTGACCGCCACCGAAGGAAACAATGGCGCGGACACCACCACGACGGCGGAGACGCCCATTGCTCGCTGATTCGGGTGGCTGACGAAACAGTCGGCGCACTCGCGGAGCTCTACCTCGGCAACATTCTGTACGCGCTGGAGCTCGCGGCGATGTCGCTGGAATCGCAGGGCAAAGGCGAGGACGCCGCGTTTTACCGCGGGATCGCGCGAAAATTGGCCGAGGCGCACGGGAAGGCTCGGGAATCGGGAATCGGGAATCGGGAATCGTAGAACCGTCGGGATGCCAACTCGCGCTAGGCGCGGCGTCCGGAGGGATTCCGATTCCCGATTCCCGATTCCCGATTCCCGATAGCGACCAGTCGCTCGATCAGTTCCCCGCGCGGTATGTCGATTCGGCGGACCGCGAACACGCGCAGCCAGCGCGCGGATTGGTACAGCTGCTCCGACAGCACGGGCAGATTGATCGCGCCCTCGAGGCCTGCCGTCGTCAAGCGGCGCACCTCGCCCGATCGCCTAACGACCGGCAGGTCGAGACCGAGCATCTGGGTCTTCGCGGGGAAGTCGAGCAGCAGCTCGCCGGGTGACAGCCCGAGCTCCGTTGCCAACCGGTTCTCCGTCTCGGTCGTGAGCGCCCGGTCGTCGGCGATCCACTCGAGTGCCTCGCCGCTGAGCTCCGCCGCCGGGCACTCGAGCACGCGCTTGTAGAGCCGTCGCTCGCGAAGCGCCGACAACAGCGGGCCCTGGCCACGCCGGGCCAGCCGATGCAGTAGCCCCTCGTCGTCGAACGTGCTCAGCGCCCGAGCGTCCACGTCCCCGGCAGCGAGGGCCTCATCGACCAGCCGCTTGTACATCGCGGTCGCGCTTCGCACCGCGTGGTGCCAGTAGACGTTTCGGTACATCTGATACTTCGCGAACAGGAGGGACTCGAGCGCGGACAGTCCCTTCTCGAGCACGCCGATCACGCGGCGGCTCGCGGCCGGCTCGTCGACGAGCACGAGCGAATTCAAGAGACGGTCGACATCGATCTCGCCGTATGGAACGCCGCACATGAGCGCGTCCCGCTTGAGGTACTCGATCTTGTCGAGATCGAGCGATCCCGACACGAGCCCCTGCAGCGGCGAGTCGCTCGTTCCGCGGATGAGCGCGAGCACGCGCTCCGGCGCGCCCGTGCCGAGCATCGAGGTCAGCATGTCCGCCACCGGGCCGGCGAGCACGAGCGGCGCCGCCACCTCCTCGTGGTGAAGCGCGCCGATCTCCTCGAGCGCGTGCGAGAACGGGTAGTGGCCGACGTCGTGCAGGAGCGCCGCCGCCTGCGTGATCGCGCGCTCCTCGAGCGGCACACCTCCCAGCTCGCCGCGCTCCTCGAGCAGCGCGATGGTGATCCGGGCCAGATGATACGCGCCCAGCGCGTGCTCGAAGCGGGTGTGCGTGGCACCCGGGTAGACGAGGTACGCCAGCCCGAGCTGCCTAACGTATCTGAGGCGCTGGAAAACGGGCGTGTCGACGAGCTGCAAGGCCAGCGCGTCGACACGAATGTTGTTCCAGAGGGGATCTCGAATGATCACGACGGAACGGCCTGGGGACTGGGGACTGGGGGCTGGCGACTGCAGGGACTAGCAGGCTGCTGAAAAATGGCGGAAATGTGAGGCGCGAATTGCCGGTGGTCGCCGCCGACGGGCGAGGTGCCCGCGGCGCGCCCGCGTTAGGTCGGCGGGCTGGTCACTCAGGTGCACACCCCGACCC
>DASUGD010000171.1:0-4634 GCA_036274195.1 Gemmatimonadaceae bacterium
AAACGATGAAATGCGACTCTGACCCCAATTACGGTCGCGCGATCACCAACGAGTCGAAGGCGACGACGTACGCCCACCAGTTCGTGAGCTTCCCGTCCGGCCCGACGCCGTCGGCGCGCGGGAGGTGTGAGAGCCACCAGCGCATGTAGTTCCGGTGGTAATCCGGTCCACGCCACGTGTCGCTCGACACGGCCAACCGCGCACCGGTGAGCGCAGGGTAACGCTTCCAATCCGCGGCGTCGCTCTGCACCGGGCGCGGATTCTCGTAGTCGTATTCCGCCGTCGCGTTAGGCGGGTAGTGGCAGCTGCCGACGCCGGCGCGCCCTTTCGACTGCCGAGCGTTGGCGGCGAACCGTGCCCACGTCGTGTTCAGTTTGCCCGCGTCCCACCCGCCGTAGACGCGCGACAGCGTCGCCTCGGCGCGGTGGCAGAGGTCGTGAAGCATCTCGGCCACCCCGCGCTCGGCATTGAAGCCCATGATGGCGAACGGCCGAGGGCTCGGGAAGTTCGCGAACGCGTCGCCGTTGATGTCGAACGCGCCCGGGCCGGCCATGGCGGCCTCGAAGTACCCGAAGTACGGACCGCCGAACAGCCACACCTCATCGATGTCTCGGCGCTCGATGCGTTTCGCGACGCCCTGTTCCGACAGCACGCGCTCGTAGTCGAGCCCATCCGGATCGTGGCACGTGCTCGGCTCCGCGAGGCATCGCGCGTACGTCGCGGGCGAATAGCGGTAGCCGTCCCGTTTGGGCGGGAATTCGTCGAGGGTCCGCCACTCCGCGATGTCGTAGCGCATGCGGCCGCCGCTCGCCGCCGCCACGTCGGCCATGTACCCCTTGGCCAGTGCGCGCGGGTCGTTCCACCCGAACGCCTCGTGCGCGCGACGCAACGCGCTGTCTCTTATCGTCGGATCGAAGTCGAGCACGAGCACGCGAACGGTGCTCCCGCCCGGAGTCCCCGGCGCCGGCGTCGCCGTTTCGAGCATCGAGCTCTTCGAGGTCGATCGTGGCGTGCCCAGCGTCAGGAGGACGGCGATGATCGCCGCCATGATTGCGATCGCCGCAGCCGGCTTTCCGAGTTTGGCCATGCGCGTCGCGCCGCGTGGGAGCCTAACGATGGCCCGTACGCGACACTAGACGCGCGCCGCGAGCCCGGCGAGGCGTTCGGCTGCCTGGTCGAGCGTCTCCTGTTTCTTGCAGAACGCGAAGCGGATCATGTTCCTCCCGCGCCCGCTGCCGGCGTGGTAGAAGCTCGAGCCGGGAACCCCCGCGACGCCGATCTCGGCCGCCATCCACTTGCCGAACGTCGTGTCGTCCTTGTCGCTCAGCGCCGAGAAATCGGCGAGCACGTAATACGCACCCTCCGGCGTCGAGAACTTGAACCCCGCCTCCGCCAGCACCGGCAACAGCGCGTCGCGCCGCACGCGGTAATCGAGCGAGAGGTGGTTGTAGTACTCGGCGTCGAACGACATCCCGACCGCTGCCGCGGCTTGCAGCGGGGCCGGCGCGCCGACCGTGAGGAAGTCGTGCACCTTGCGGATTGCGACGCTCTCGCGCTCCGGCGCGATCGCGTACCCGAGCCGCCACCCCGTGCAGCTGAACGTCTTCGAGAGCCCCGAGATGGTGACGGTACGCTCGCGCATCCCGGGCCACGTGGCCAGCACGTGGTGCCCCCCCGCATAACGAATATGCTCGTAGATCTCGTCGGTGATCGCCCAGACGTCGTGTTCGATGCACAGGTCGGCGATGAAGCCGATCTCCTCACGGGTCAGGACGCGGCCCGTTGGGTTGTGCGGCGTGTTGACGATGATCGCCTTCGTCTTCTCGTTGAACGCGGCGCGCAGCACGTCCGGGTCGAACCGCCACTGTGGGGGCTCGAGCGGCACGTACCGCGGTGTTGCGGATGCGAGGATCGCATCGGGCCCGTAGTTCTCGTACCACGGCTCGAAGACGATTACTTCGTCGCCGGGATCGATCAGGGCGAGAAATACCGAGGCCATCGCTTCGGTCGCGCCGCAGGTGACGGTGATGTGCTTGTCGGGATCGACCGCCATGTCGTACCAGCGGCGGTACTTCTCGGCGATGCCGAGCCGCAGCGCGGGCGCGCCCCAGGTGATCGCGTACTGGTTGATATCCCCGTGAATCGCGGCGCACGCGGCTTCCTTCATCGCCTCGGGCATCGGGAAGTCGGGGAAGCCCTGGGCGAGATTGATCGCTCCGTGCTGTTGGGCGACGCGCGTCATCTCCCGGATGACGGACTCGGTGAAGTTGGCGGTTCGGATGGCAGGCATGCGGGGAAACTGCCCGTCCGTTGCGCCGCAGGCTAGCCCCCGGCGTCATCCACTCGCAGACTATCCGGGTCCCCGAAAAGAGGCAGCTGTGCATCACATACCAGGGCGAGTCGGACGTGGGCGCCCGAGGCTATTTGCTTCATGCCTTGCCGCGGCGGTCATCGCGGCCTCGTCGACTGCTCGCGGCCAGTCGGCGCCCGCGCCCGTAGCTCACGGTCGACCGCTTGCGATCGAGGACTTCTACAGGATCAAGACGGTCGGCGCGCCCGCGCTCTCGCCCGATGGTGCGTGGGTCGCGTTTACCGTGACGACGCGGGTCGAGGCGACGAATGGCGAGACGGCCGAAGTCTGGCTCGTGCCATCCGACGGATCGCGCCCGGCGACCCGCGTGAGCCCGGAGGGGTCGAGTGCCGGCACCGTCCGATGGTCGGACGACGGCCAGCTGCACTTCGTCGCTGGCGCAACGGGCTGGGCGCTCAATCCAACGACGCCCGAGCGCCTCGTGGAGAGCGAGATCTCGGCGGCGCCGCGTGGCGGCCGCAGCGACGCGTCAGGCCTCGTCACGCTCGCGAGCCCCGACGGCAAGTGGACCGCATCCGTGCGCGACACGCCGCCGCCGAAGCGGGAAATCACGTACGCGTCGGAGTTCGAGAAACGCCACGCGGAACGGTTCAAGGGCGTGGAGTTCGACTGGCTCGACTTCCAGCGGGACGGTCAGCCGTTCCCGGTGCCAAACCGACTCGATCCCGACGTCAGCCCGCCGCAGGAGCTGTTCGTGGCACCTAACGACGGTGGCGGCGAGCGGCAGCTCACGAGGCTTGGGTTGCGCCCGATGGCCGTGAGCTGGAACCGTGACGGGACCCGGCTCGCCTTCACCGCCGATTCCGGCTATCGCACCGAGCTCAGATACGGGGCGAGCCAGATCTTCACGGTGGCAATGGACGGCAAGGTCCGGCGGGTGACGACCGACTCCGACTACGCGTATACCGGAGCGCGGTTCTCGCCGGATGGTCGCTGGATTCTCACCACGCGCCAGCTGTCGACCGATGCGGTCATTCGGCGGAAGTTGAACCACGGTGGCCCGACCGACCTCGTGATCGTCCCCACCGAGGGCGGGCCCGAGCGGAACCTGACGGCGGATTGGGACTATCTCCCGGCGTCGCCCGCGTGGAGCGCGGATGGACGATACGTCTACTTCACCGGCGGAGTCGGCGGCGCCACACACGTCTTCCGCGTGTCACCTAACGGCGGAGCGGTGGAGCAGGTGACGAAGGGCCAGCGGCGGATCGCCGGCGTGAGCTACGACCGCGACTTCACGCGCATGGCGTACACGGTCGGGCTGATCGAATCGCCGGCGGAGATCTACACGGCGAACATCGATGGCTCCGGCGAGCGGCGCCTCACGCACGTGCACGACGCCTTCCTCGACGAGGTAGCGTTAGGCAGGGCGGAACGGCTCACCTTCCGGAGCAGGGACGGCACGCCGCTCGAGGGCTGGCTGCTCTACCCGTATGGCTATCGCGCGGACGCCGGCCCGTATCCGCTCGTCGTGAGCAATCACGGCGGCCCGCACGCGGCAGACGGATACACGTTCGATTTCAAGAACCAGCTTTTCGCGGCGAACGGGTATTTCGTGCTCCAGGTGAACTTCCGCAGCTCGACGGGCTACGGCGAGAAGTTCCTGTGGGGAACCTGGGGGGCATGGGGAACGAAGGACGGTCAGGATGTGATGGCGGGGGTGGACTTCGTCCTCGGCCGGCTGCCGATCGATCGCAGGCGGGTCGCGACGATCGGGCACTCGTATGGCGGCTTCATGACGAACTGGCTCATCACGCAGTATCCGGACCGTTTCGCGGCGGCCATTCCCGGAGCAGGGATCGTGAACTGGATGAGCGACTACGGCACGGCGGATGTCGCGCGGACGAAGGAGACCGAGTTTTTCGGCACGCCGTGGGAGGAGCGGTCGCGCGAGATCATGATTCGCCAGTCGCCGCTCACGTACGCCGGCCGGGTGAGGACGCCGACCCTGTTCATCAACGGCGAGATCGATCAGCGGGTTCCGTACTCCGAGGCCGAGCAGATGTACGTGGCGCTGAAGAAGAACGGCGTGCCGGCGAAGGTCATTCAGTACGCGAACATGCCGCACAGCATTTCCGGCTCGTGGAACCAGGTCCATCGCATGCTGAACGAGCTGCACTGGCTGGACACGTATCTCAAGCCGGGGAAGGTCAGCTGACGGATCTGCGGCACGTCGAGATCATCGCGCCGGGAGCGTGGGGGCGCGGCCTCGTCGGCGGAACGCGCTCGCAGCCGGCGCCGCCGGACCGGTGTAGCCGTTGGCCGT
>DASUGD010000172.1:0-22098 GCA_036274195.1 Gemmatimonadaceae bacterium
CTACTACTATGAGATCCACGGCTCCGGCGAGCCGCTGCTCCTGCTCCACGGCGGGCTCGGTTCGATGGACATGTTCCGGTCATCGTTGCTGCCGGCACTCGCCAAGACGCGGCAGGTGATCGCAGTCGATCTCCACGGGCACGGGCGCACGAACCTCGGCGACCGCCCGATCGATCTCGTGGACATCGGGAACGACCTGGCCGTCGTTCTCGATAAGCTTGGCTACAAGCAGGTCGACGTTGCCGGCTACTCCTTCGGGGGTGGTGCCGGGCTACGCCTCGCGGTCCAGCACCCCGCCCTCGTTCGCCGCCTCGTTGTCATCTCGGCTCCCTTCGCCCAGAACGGCTTCTTCCCCGAGATGCTGCCGCAGCAGGCAGCGGTGAGCTCGGCCATCGCCGACCAGATGAAGGAGACGCCGATGTACAAGTCGTACGTCGCGGTGGCGCCCAACCCGAATGACTTCCCTCGGCTGCTCGACCGCATGGGAGAGTTGATGCGGCGCCCCAGCGATTGGTCCGAGGACGTGAAGAAGCTCTCGATGCCGGTGATGCTGGTGTTCGGTGATGCGGACATGGTCCGCCCCGAGCACATCGTGCAGTTCTATCAGCTGCTTGGCGGTGGCCTGAAAGACGCTGGCTGGCAGCGCGAGCACATGTCACGCGCGCGACTCGCGATCCTCCCCGACGTCACGCATTACGACATGTTCCTCTCGCCAGCCCTCGCGCCCACGATCCTCCCGTTCCTCGACGGCAAGAGCGGATCGAAGACCTGGGCCGAGCAGGTGAAGGAGCAGTAAAGGCGGGCTGCGCAGAACGAAGGTGCCCGGGCAGTGACGTGAGCCGGCTTGCTGGGAAAGACCGACTCGTTAAGATAGGACGCCGCCGTGCGCCAGCGGCTCTCAACGGAGCCGCTGGCGCGAACCTTCAGCTCGGGTGGAGTCACCGATGCCCACCACGTCGCAGCCCCCGGTCCCGCCTACGCAGGAATTCCTGGCCGCCCAGCCTGCGCTTCCCTGGTGGAAACGTGCGCTGAATTGGCTGTTCGCGCCGGAGTCCGGCTGGCACAGGTCGCGGACGGGGGTGGGCTACTCCGCCACGTGGACCACGATCTCGTCGGACGGAAGTGTATCGCAGACAAACAGGAAGGTCCGTCTCCAACCGGATGCGGCATCAGGGGACGAACCCGGCGGCCGTCCATAACGCTGCACTGTCGAACATCCGTCCATCCTTCATCACGAAACGGACGGTGCGAACGTTCGAGATGTTCTCGAGCGGATTCGCGTCGAGGATCAGTAGGTCGGCGCGCTTCCCCGTTTCGACCGTGCCCATGTCCTTGTCCACCCGCATCGCCTGCGCCGCAACCGCCGTCGCGGAACGCAGGGCGTCCATGGGCGTGAAGCCCGCCTTCACGTACAGCTCGAGCTCGCGGTACACACTGTAGGCGGGGATCCCTTCATCGGTGCCGGCGATGATGGGCACGCCCGCGTCGTGGGCGGCCTTGATGTTCGCGAGCATGCGCGCGAGACGCGCGTGCGAGGTGGCCGTGTCCGACGGCGACTGGCCTAACGAGGCGACGTGTTCCTGGAGGAGCGGGCGCGGGAGGTGCTGAAGCACCGGCTGGATGTTCTCCATCGGCTCCTGCGCCGACTTGCCGCCGATCTCACCCCACGATGCCGTCGGGTCGAAGACGGTTTTCTTCGCGAGGAAGTGCGCGATCTGCTTCTTCCCATCGTCGGTCGTGAGGTCACCGCGCACGGGAAAGTGCGCGATCTGATCCATGCCCGCATCGATCGCTTCGTGAAGATCCATCGAGTTCGGTACGTGCCCGGTGCACCTCATACCCTGCTTGTGCGCCTCGTCGCAGATCGCCGCCGTTACCTCGGGCGCGAGCGCCATGTAGATCTTGATCATCTCGAACCCGAGCTGATGGTAGCGGCGCACGAGGGCGCGGCCTTCTTCCGGCGTCCCGGCGCTGAATTCGCCGAACCCCTGCAGGCCAGGTCCGTCGATCAGCCCTGCGAAGAACAGATTCGGTCCGGTGACCGTGCCGGCGCGAATGGCTTTTCGCATGGCGACGAGCAGCGGCCACTCCGAGCCCATGTCGCGCACGGTGGTGACGCCGGCGGCGATGTAGGTCGGGATCCATTCGATCTGGTGCAGATGGGCGTGGCTGTCCCAGAGGCCGGGGATGATCGTCTTGCCCGCGACGTCGATCCGGCGCGCGCCCGCCGGCACCGGCGTGCTCGCGCTCGGGCCCGCCGCGACGATCCGACCGTGGTCGACGACGACCGTCGCGTTAGGCACCGCCGGTGAGCCGGTCGCGTCCACCAGCGTCGCGCCGACGAGCGCGAGCTTGCCTTCGGCCACGGGCTTCGTTCGCGACGTGATGTCGAGCAGCTCGGCCATCTGCGCCCGCGTGGCGACCTGCATCAACTGGTCGCGCAACGGCATCAGTGCGGCGCGCACCGTCTTGAACGACAGGCCGGCCCCGCCGCCGGTCGCGAACATCGCGAGGCGTCCCTCGCCGTCGAGCCACAGGTAGTTGATCCCCCACATCGCGCCGTCGATCGTGTAGCGCGTGAGGACGACGCGATTCGCGCCGGAACCGACGGTGTCCACGCCGCGCTTCCTGATCGTCAATGGATTCGGATCTCCCGGAACGACCGCGAGGGTCTTCGGGCTGCCGTGCGACTGCCAGTAGCGGATGAGTGCGAGATGCTGCGCCGTGGGGAAGTACGAGGACACGGCGTATGCGACCTCAGGGACGGGAACCTCTGCGGCCTTGCCGTTCCGCGTGACCCTCGCGCGCGTGCCGTCGATCTCGACCGACGCCGTGACGGTGCGACTCGTATCGGTGATGCGCACCGTCTCGAACGTCTTCAACGCATAGTCCTTCCCGGTGGTGAGCGTGAGCTGCGTGTGATTGCGACGGCCGCGGTCCACCCAGTCGTAGTCCGACGTCAGCTTCATCCCGCCATCGGTCGGCGAGAGCTCGTAGTGCTCCCAACCCGCGGGGCGTCCGATGTACAGGATTCTCAAGGAATCGGCGACCGCGGTGGCGGGCACGGGACCCGAACCGTGGCGAACATGGCTCGGCGAAGCTGATGTTGCGGCGAGAGCCAGGCTCGCCACCCACGAGATAGATCGAAGCGATGGGAGGGTGAACATGTCGTCCATTGTGCTCAGAGTGCGGGGCGTACCAGGCGAGGCGAGGAAATAGGCAATCGCACCCGAAACACGGTCTGTCCCGATTGCGAGGTGAAGTCGAGGTCACCGTCGTGCAGATGAGTGAACCGGCGCGCGATGTCGAGGCCGAGGCCTGGCGAGCCGACGGGCTTGGTGGTGAAGAAGGGATGGAAGATCCGGTCGCGGAGCTCCTCCGGAATGCCAGGACCATCATCCGTCACGTGCACGATGATGACATTGCCGCGCTTCGCCGCCGTCACCGTCACGTTCCCCTCGGCGGGCGCCGCGTCGATCGCGTTGTCGATCAGCTTCTCCCACACCTGATTGAGCTCACTGCCGAAGCCGAAGACCGCGGGCAAGTCATTCGGCGCCTCGATCCGCACCCGAACCGACTTCGCGCGCGACTTGCTCTCGAGCATCGCGACCGTGTCGGCGAGGCCGCGCGCGATGTCGACGTGATCGGGCACGGCTTCGCGGTCCATGAAGGTGAACCCTTTGACGGCCGCGACCAGGGCGTGGATCCGTCCGGTCGCCGACGTGATGTGCCCCGTCGTCTGGCGGGCCGCCGCTTCGCCGGCGGCCCAGCGGATGGCCGCGCCTAACGTCTCCTTCGGGAGCACCCGGGCGACGCGGTCGAGCGCCGCCAGGTTCACGTTGGTGCTCGCCAGCGCCGCCGCGGCGGATGGATCGACGTCGTGCGCAGCGAGCCAATCCGAGAACTCGTCCTCGCGGTCCGCCGCTGCGAGCGGACTCCTCGGCGGACAGGCGTCCAGGCACATCTGTCTGACGCCGTTGATGGCGTCGAGCTGCTCGTCAGTGAGGCCCGCGTGCGCGAGGGCGTCGGCAGCCGACTGCATGTCGTCCAGCAGGGGGCCCAGCGCTCGCGCGTGGCTCGACGCGGCGGATGCCGGGTTGTTCAGCTCGTGGGCGAGACCGGCTGCCAGGCGGCCCAGCGAGAGCATCCGCTCGTCGTGCAACTCGGCCGTGCGATAGTTACGCGCCCGATCGAGCAGGTGGTGCACGAGCGCCGACGTGAGCTCCGGACATTCACGCACGAGCTCCGGAAAGTGGGAGCGCGCGAGCGCGCACAACGTGGTCTTTTCCTCGACGATGAGTCTGGCGGGCGCGTTCCGCAGGCGCGAAAAGGGCATTGCGCCAAGCACGGACCCGGGACCCGTATCGTAAAACCTGCGCCAGGTATCGCCCTTCGCGACATGCACGGCGAGCCGTCCGGCGAGCACGATCCACATCTCTTCGATCGACGCCCCGACGTCGCGCATGATCGTATCGGGCTCGAGGTGCTGGACATCGCCGCGCGCGCTCAGCCAGTCGAGCTCCGCTCGCGGCACGGACTCGAACAGGGGAAGGGACGCGAGCGTTTCGAGGTCGTCGTGAGTGACCATCGTACGGATGGGAGGCTGGCCGAAATCTGCAGGCTCAGCGAATATGCTGCATCCCAAGGCAGAGAGGAAAATGCCGGAGCTCAAGGTGCAGCCACGGCTGACGTCGTTCGCTCCCCAGTTTCTGGTCGATGACCTGGAGCGGTCGATCACCTTCTACAGGAAGCTCGGGTTCGCGTTCGGGGACCCGTGGGACGGCTTCTACGCAATCGGGGAACTGGACGGGTTGGAGCTCCACCTGAAGGAAGCGCCAAAGAATCCCGCCGAGCGCCAGTATCGCCGCGAGCAAGAGCACCTCGATGCGGCGGCTGGCGTGGCCGGCATCGAGGCGTTCTACGAGCAGTGCGTCGCGAATGAGGTCACGATCCTGAGGCCGCTCACCGCGACGGAGTGGGGCACGAAGGACTTTTACGTCGAGGACCCGGACGGCTACGTCATCGCGTTCGGCGGCCGCCCAGCCGACTCATCACGTTAGGCCCGTGCAGTTCATCCGGGCGCTCCGCGACCGTATTCGCCGCGGCGAGATCACCACCACGGTCCGTCTGTGGCAACGGCCACACGTGAAGGTCGGTGGCCGGTACGCGCTCCCGCCCGGCGAGATCCTCGTGACGAAGGTCTTCGAGGTGTCCCTCGCGGACATCACGCCGGAGCTCGCCCGGCAATCGGGGTTCGTGGGCGTCGTCGATCTCCTCAAGGTCGCCAAGCATGGGCCGGGAAGACGGGTGTTCGTCATCGAGTTTCGCTACATTGGCGGCCAACCGGCGCGGGTTCGCCGGAAGCCGGCCGTTTCCGAATGAGCGTCTCAACCCCACGCGTCCATGCCACAGCGCATAACGAGTCCGGGCCCCGGCCTTCGAGTCCTCCTGGCGATCATAGGGGCTGCCGCGCTCGGATCGGCTCTCATCGTCGCGACGGCCGCGATCCGATCCGCAAGCCTCGGCTCGGCGCCAGTGCGCACGTCGTTGGCGTTGTTGGTCGCCGGCGTCGTCGCCGTTGGCGGCGG
The DNA here is from genome assembly GCA_036274195.1 of Gemmatimonadaceae bacterium. Classification (GTDB taxonomy): domain Bacteria; phylum Gemmatimonadota; class Gemmatimonadetes; order Gemmatimonadales; family Gemmatimonadaceae; genus JAJKIV01. The sequence goes on from DASUGD010000172.1 coordinate 5,589, forward strand.
GCTGGTACTGCGTGGCGCGATCCGGGGCAGGATTGCCGTCCGGGATCCCCGCGGCCACAGGTGAGCCGCGACGCCTAACGCGATGCGGACGACAGTGAGCCGTCAGCCGTTAGCCGAGACCTCTCTCGACCAACGGCTGACGGCTGACGACTCCATTCAGTTGCCCGCTTTGGGCCGCGGAAGCGCGGTCGGCGGCAGGATGTTGTTCAGCCGCATGTAGTTCGCGAGCTGGCTATAGTGGTCCGCCATGTCGAGCGAGTGGCCGATCACCATTGACACGCGCGGTCGTTGCTGCGATTGGTTGCCGAACGTGAGCGTTATGGGCTCGGCGAGCTTCGCGTCGTCCAGCTGAGCGAACGCGTCCTCGCAGAACTTGAATGACGCCTTGAGCTTCGCGACCAACGTGTCCTTGGGCCACTTCGCCTTGACCGAGTCGGCCGTCGTCGTATCCGCCGCGGACCGGGTGCCCTTCATCGAGCCGAAATTGTTGCAGAAGAAGTAGTTGTCGTCCGCCAGGTGCTGGGCGATGTAGCCGATCGAGAGCTGCGCGGGCGTTGGCTTGTAGTTGAACTTCGATTCGGGAATCGAGTCGAACGCCTGGGCCAGGTTTTTCTGGAACCTCATTGTCGGGCCTCGAAAGGCGTTCGTGATCGGATTCGCGGACGCGGCACCGGACGGCTGCTGTGCGACCAGGCTCACCGGCAGGGCGAGCACGAGGATCGCGGCAAACGAGGGTTTCATACGATCTCCGGGAGGGTGGCAAGGGACGGGTCGTGATATGAGAGGCGTGCCCGATTTACGCAACGGTGAGCGAACGGCGGCCGCGCGAGAGTTGCCAATCGCTGACGTTGGGACGAATCGGTGTATCCAACCCATCCGATCGAACTTTCCCGGGCCGTCGCGCATCATTGTGGTATGCAGCACTTCCCGGACCCGAGCCGTCCACTTGTCACCGACGCCGATCTGGTGGCTGCGGCGCGCCGTGGCAATGGTGCCGCGCTCGGACTTCTGCTCGAGCGCCATCGGCCACGGCTCATCGCGACGGCAATCCGTCTGCTCGGCTACCGCCATGAGGCGGAAGATGCCGTCCAGGAGACGTGCCTGGCCGCAATGCGCCATATCGGGTCCGTGCGCGATCCCGAATCGGTTGGCGCGTGGCTGCAGGCTGTCGTTCGGCGCGCGTGCCTGCAGTACCAGCGGCGGCAACGGAACGGCGAGCTGCTGACCGGCTCGCTCCCCGACCTGCTCGATGAAAGGCCAGGGCCGGAGGACCGGATCGAGCGGCTGGAGCTGCGCGACTGGATCTGGGGCGCGCTGCAGCGCCTGCCGGAGCCGCTGCGGGTGAGCGCCATGCTGCGCTACTTCGGGAGCTACGACTCGTACGACGAGATGGCGAGCATCCTTGGCGTCCCGATCGGAACGGTACGCAGTCGTCTCGCCGAGGCGAAGGTCAAGCTCGCCGACGCGCTCCTCGCGAGCGCGGGGCTCATCGACGATGAGGTTCGCGATCGGGCGCGAGCGCGTGAGCGGTTCTGGAACGACGAGTTTCACGACGTGTTCCGCCGGGGCGAGAGCGGCCGTTTCGTCTCGCACTTCGCCACCGATCTTCTCATCGGCTGGTCGGGCGGCAAGGTCGCGCGCGGCCGCGAGCATCTCGAGGCCGAGATCGAGAGCGACCTCGCGGCGGGCGTTCGCATCGACCTGCAGCGCGTGCTGACCAATGACGGGATTGCGGTGGTCGAGGGTCGCTTCGTGAATCCACCCGAGGCGCCCGACCACTGCCCGCCCGGAGTGGCCCTGGTGATGTTCGGCGACGACGACAGGACATCGGTGATGCGCCTGCACCTCGCGCCGCGCGCCCCGCGCTCCGACGTGGACTGATCGAACTTTTCCTCGCTGCCCTGCCTCTCTCGAGCGGGCACGCCGCACCATCACACGGATGGTGAGCCGGCTGCCTAACAACTGCAAACGAGAGGACCAGCACATGCCAGTCGTCTTTGGAGAGATGGTCTCGAGCGTCGAGGCGATCGCCGCCGCCTGCGAACGTCATGGCGATCGACTCTGCGGCACGTACCGCGCGCACTACCGGTTCGACGCGACCACGACAGATCCCTACACGGCGCCTCGACTCGAAAGGCCGGAGGCGCTCGCCGGTAACCCGCCTGACACGGTCTACCCGTGGGAGCAGATCTTCCTCGCCGCCGCAGCGTGCGCCGGCTCTGACTACCCGATGCTCGCCGCGCATTTCGGGATTCCGCTCGAGCGTGTGGACTTCGTCGTCGAGGGCGTATTCGATCCACGAGGCGAATTCGATGGCCTTGCCGGGTTCGACGCGCCGTCCGATGCCCGTCACTGCTACCGTGGGCTGCACTTCCGCACCACGCTCGTTTCGTCCGCGCCGCGCGAAGAGCTGGAGCGGCTCCACGAGCGCGTCCTGTCGCACAACATGGTGCTGGGTGCGCTGCGAGGGGTTCCGAAGACGAGTGAGCTGGTAACGCTGAGATAGGCGACTGGCGACTGGCGACGGACGGGGACGGGGACGGGAGACGGGAAACGGGAGACGGGAAACGGGAAACGGGAAACGGAAAGAGCGCGTCATTGCGAGCGTAGTGCGGCAGGCACTACGCTGGGAATGACAACCCGGCGGTAATAGCCGCAGCCCGCAGCACGCCGCAGTAGCGCGCAGCACTCGGCTACCAGCCCAGCAGCGGCCCGCGGCGAGCAGCGGCGCGAAGCCGGCAGCAGGTAATTATACGCATTGCGGTTATAGCCACCCTGGCTATATAATGAGGCATGACCCCCGACCGCACCGAGATCGAAGCCCTGCTGCCGCTGCCGCCGGCAACGTTTCACATCCTCCTCGCCCTCGTCGATCAGGAACGCCACGGCTACGCCATCATCCAGGACGTCGAAGAGCGCACCGACGGCGAGCTGCGGCTCAGCGCCGGGACGCTCTACCGCTCCATCGCCCGCATGGTCGAGCAGGGCCTCATCACCGAAGTGCTGAAACGGCCGGGCGCTCGGCTCGACGACGAGCGCCGGCGCTACTATCGCATCACGCCGTTCGGCACCGCCGTCGCACGCGCCGAGATGGCGCGCCTGTCGCAGCTGGTTCGCCTCGCCCGTGCGCGAGGCCTGACGCCGGAGACCACATGATGCGCGGCCTGGAGCGGCTCTACCGCGCCCTGCTGTATCTCTACCCCGCGAGCTTCCGCAACGAGTACGGCTGCGCGCTCACCGGTACATTCGTGGCACGCCTTCGAGACATGTCGGGGTCGGCACGCACGCTCCGTGGCGGGCTCGTCGCGGTCGGCGACGTGGTGCCCAACGCGATCGCGGCACACGGGGAGATCCTCCGCCAGGACGTGCGGTACGCCGGGCGGTCGTTGCGGACGACGCCGGGCTTCACCCTGACGGCGATCCTCGTGATCGCGTTAGGCGTCGGCGCGAACACGGCGGCGTTCTCGCTCGCGGACTTCGTGCTGCTCCGGCCGCTACCGTTCCACGAGCCCGATCGGCTCGTCGATCTCTGGGAATCGACGCCCGGTTATCCCCACATGGAGTTCTCGCCGGCGAACTACCGTGACATGAAGGCGATGACGCACTCGTTCGCGGCCATGGGGGCGTACTCCGATCGCACGATGAACCTGGCCGGGACCGGCGAGCCGCGACATCTCACGGTCGGCATCATGACGCCGCATGCGATGCCGGTGCTCGGGGTGCCGCCACTCGTGGGGCGCGCCATCACGCCGGAGGACTCGACCAACGAACAGGTCGTGGTCCTGAGCTACGGGCTCTGGCAATCGCAGTGCGGTGGGGACGCCGGGATCGTCGGCAGGGCCGTCAGGCTCGATGCGGCGCCGTACACCGTGATCGGCGTCATGCCTGCCACGTTCGCGTTCCCGACGCGCGAGATCGACGCGTGGGTTCCGTTCCCGCTGCGCGAGGACTTCTTCGCGGATCGCAGCGACAACTTCCTCTCCGTGGTGGCGCGGCTTCGGCCGGGTGTAACGACGCAGCAGGCGGCGGTGGACGTCGCGGCGGTCGCCGCCCGGCTGGAGAAGCTCGACCCCAGGGCGAACGAGCGTACGAGCGCGGTCGTCGTGGACATGCGCGACGAGATGTCCGCACGGTCCCGGATGCTCGTGCTCGCGCTTTGTGGCGCGGCGCTGTGCATCCTGCTGCTCGCGTGTGCGAACCTCGCGAGCCTTCTCCTGGCGCGGTCCGCACATCGAAGTCGCGAGCTCGCGGTTCGGGCGGCACTCGGCGCCGGCCGCGATCGCATCGTCAGGCAACTCGTCACCGAAAGCATGGGGCTGGCGCTGTGCGGGGGCATCGCTGGCGTGGCGATCGCGGTGGCCGGTGTGCCCGTGCTCGCGCGCCTCGTGCCCGATTCGCTTCCGGTGAGTGGGCAGCCGTCGGTGGACCTGCGGGTGCTGCTCGCGGCGGGTGCCCTCGTTGTCCTGACGGGCCTGACGTTCGGCGTCGGACCGGCAATCGCCGCGGCGCGAAGCAGGGCACTGGACGCGCTTCGCAGTGGAGCGCGTGGTGGCGCGCGAACGCAGCGCCTTCGCGCGGTTCTCGTCACGATCGAGGTCGCCGCCTGTGTCGTGCTTCTCGTGTCATCGGGACTCCTCATTCGGGCGGTGCTGCGGATCCAGGGCACGGACCCCGGCTTCCGGGCGGAAGGCGTACTGACGCTGCGAACCGAGCTGACCGGCGAAAAGGCGGCGTTCGGCGCGCAACGCCTGCCGTTCTATGACCGCGTGCTGCGGGAGGTCCGCGCGCTGCCAGGCGTGCAGCACGCGGCGTACATGTCGGGGCTCCCCATGGTCATGGGGGGCGGCATCTGGCCGACGACGATCGCTGGCGCTCCGGTCGTTCGCGATGCCTCGAACACCGTCGGGCTGCGCTTCGTGACGCCGGAGTACTTCGCCGCCATGGGCATTCCGCTCCGCGCGGGCCGGGACATCGCCGACGCGGACCGGCCGGAGAGTGCGCCGGTGTCCGTGGTGAGCGAGTCGTTCGCGACGCGCATGTGGCCTAACGAGAGCGCGATCGGCAAGCAGTTCACCATCGCCTCCACCCGGCACACGGTGGTGGGCGTGGTGGGCAACGTGCGGGTTCGCGGCCTCGAGCGCCCCAGCGAGCCGCAGGTCTACCTGCCGGCCACGCAGCTGCCCGACGGGATGATGGTATTCTATGCGCCGAAGGATCTCGTCATTCGCTCGACCATCCCCGCCGGCACACTCCTGCCGGCCGTCCGGCGCATCATCGCGGGTGTGGACCCCGAGCAGCCAATCTCGGATGTGCGAATGCTGACGGAGATCGTGGGGCGCCAGACATCCTCGCGCGTGACCCAGTTACGTCTGCTGGGCATGCTGGCGACGATCGCCCTGGTGATTGCCGGCGTCGGCATTCACGGGTTGCTGGCGTTCGCCGTTTCGCAGCGCTCCCGCGAGCTCGGCGTCAGGCGCGCGCTCGGCGAGCAGGTTGGCAGCATCGTGGGCCGAGTGATGCGGGAGGGGCTCGTGTTGGCGACGGCGGGGGTCGCGATCGGCGTGTTCGTGGCCTACCTGGCGGCGCGCGCGATGGGCGCGCTGCTCGCGGGCGTGCAGCCGGGCGATCCGCTGACCATCGCCGGGGCGGCGCTGCTCTGCTTCGTGACGGCGGTCGTGGGATGCCTGCGGCCGGCAGTAAGGGCGGCGAGCGTCGACCCCATCACGGTGCTTCGAGGAGACTAAAGCCTATCGCCGTTCGAAACTCATGACTCACAACCGATCGCTGATGACTCACGACTGATGAACTGGCATTATCGACTCGAGTCGACAATGCCAGTCATGAGTCCTCGGTCATCAGCGATCGGTATTGAGTTATGAGTCTTGGCAACTCAGGTGACTCGTAAACTTGCTCGGCGTACTTACGGGGCCTGCTTTGCCTCGGCCCCGCCAGCCTTCGTTAGGCGGTACACCCGACCCCCGACATCATCCGTGATGTACAGCGCCCCGTCCGGGCCCTGCGCGAGGCCCACCGGCCGGTGCTTCGCGCGGTCCGGCTGGATCTCGTTCGCCGGAAGGCCGGCGAAGCCGTCCGCGAACGTCTCGTACGCGCCGCTCGCCTTGCCCCCCGCCATCGGCTGGAACACCACCCGATACCCCTGCTGCGCCTCGGGCGCGCGGTTCCACGAGCCGTGGAACGCGATGAACACGCCGTCCCGGTACTTCGCCGGCAGCGCATCCCCCGTGTAGAACAGCAGCGACATCGGGGCCCAGTGCCCGGGGTACGCCGCGACCGGCTCCTTCTTGTCCGTGCACCGATCCGTCTTCTTCCCATCACCGCCGTACTCCGGCGACGTAACGAGCTTCTTCTCCTCCATCGAGTAGTAGCAGTACGGCCAGCCGAAGTTGTCACCCTGGCTCACCTGCACCAGCTCTTCCCCAGGATTTTCCGCCGAGTATTGCGTGGTCGGGAAGACCTTGGGCCAGTTATCGTGGAGCTGGTCGCGGCCGTGCTGCGTGGCGAACAGCGCGCCATCGCCCGGGTGAACGGCCAGCCCGATCGCGTTCCGGATTCCCGATGCAAACCGCGCCGCTGGCGTAAAGCGCTGGCCCGTCTTGTTCGCGTCGAACTTCCAGATGCCCGCCCGCGTGTCGAGCTCCGTGCATGGGTCGTGGCCCGGAGATTCGTTCGTGCGGTCCTTCACCTGGCAGCTGTTCGTCGCGGATCCGACGTTCATGTAGAGCGCCCCGTCGTTGCCGATGGCAATGTTGCGAGAGCGATGCCCCGGCCCGAGCGGGATGTTCTCGACGACGATTTCTCGCTTGCCGCCAGGCGTCAGCTCATCGTCGCCGCGTTTGTAGCGAACGATCTGCTTGCCCTCGTCGACGTAGACGTAGCCGTTGGCGAGCGCGATTCCGGTATTGCCCAACGTCCCGATGCGCGCGACGACGTCCGCGCGACCGTCGCGAGTCGTGTCGCGGAGACCGACGAACGATGCAGGCTGGGGCGTCTTGGTCTGACCCGCCATCTGCTTCTCCGGCGACGGCTGAGTGCCCTCGAGTGTGACATAGACGTCGCCGTTCGATGCCACCACGACGTGCCGTGCGTGACCGAGGCTGTCGGCGAACACGGTCGCGCAGATACCGGCGGGCAGTGTGAGGCCGGCGTTGTCGCCGGCACATTTCGCGGGGAACGTGGTGTCCGAGGCCGCGGCACTGCCGGACGCATCAGCCGTTCGCTTTTCGCCGGAATTGCACGCGGCGACCGACGCGGCCAGGAGAATAGCCGGGAGAGAGAGGCTTCGACGGACGGCGGGATCGAGCGCAAGACGCATACGTGCCTCGTTCGAACGGTTGGCTGAAAGGTAGATCGATCTTGACGGCGCAATATCGAGGCCCGAGCGGCATTCTCGGGTCAGGGCAGCGTCAGGTTCACTGGCTCAGTGAAGGGCCGCTCGCGAGCGCCCTTTGCCCTCATCCGCCGGCCAAGCCTTCCCAGAGGCCGTACAGGTACGTGGCCCCGAGCGCCCGGTCGTGCAATCCGTAGCCCGGCCGGCCGCGCTCGCCCCAGATCATGCGCCCGTGATCGGGCCGCATCGGGCCGTCGAAGCCGGTGTCCCGCAGTGCCACCAGCACGGCGCGCATGTCCACGTCGCCTGCCGCCGACGGATGCGGCGCCTCGTGGAACCGGCGCGGACCGGTGACATGCACGTTCCGGCAGTGCGCGAAGTGGATGCGGCCGCGCGCGCCAAGCGACCGTGCGATCGCCGGCAGGTCGTTCCCCGGGTCGGCGCCTAACGATCCCGTGCAGAACGTCACGCCGTTCGCGGCACGGTCCACCAGCGTCAGCACGCGCTCGAGCGCCGGGCCGCTCGTGACGACGCGCGGCAACCCGAAGATCGGCCACGGCGGATCGTCCGGATGGATCGCCATTCGCACGCCGGCCGACTCCGCCGCCGGCACCACGCGCTCCAGGAAATACGCGAGGTTCTCCCAGAGGCGTTCCTCACTCACGTCGCGGTAGGCAGCGAGCAGCGCGGCAAGCTCCGGCGCCGAGTATGCCGTCGCCCAGCCCGGCAGGTCGCCCGTCCCGCGCGTCAGGTCGATCCGGCGCAGTGCGTCGTCATCGTACGCGAGCGCGGTCGAGCCATCATCCAGCGTGAGGGCGAGATTCGTGCGCGTCCAGTCGAACACCGGCATGAAGTTGTAGCACAGCACGCGCACGCCGGTCTCACCCATGTGCCGCACACTCTCGCAGTAACGTGCGATGAGGCGATCGCGCGTCGGACGTCCGAGCTTGATGTCTTCGTGGACAGGGATGCTCTCGATGACCGCGAGCTCGAGGCCTGCCGCATCGACGGTGTCGGCGAGACGCGACAGCGCATCACGTGGCCACACCTCGCCGACCGGCACATCGTAGAGCGCGCTCACGACCCCGCGCACACCCGGAATCTGCCGGACGTGCGCGAGCGGGATTGGGTCGTTAGGCCCGAACCAGCGGAAGGTCATCCGCATACCGTGCTACGGCGTAGGCCCGAGCGCCCTCGCGATCTGCTTCTCGATGACGCCGGTGGACACGCAGTCGCGCTTGCTCTCGCTGCGCGGCAGCGGCGAGTCTTCCAGCCCCGGGTACTTCGCGAGCACCGACGCGCCGATCTCCACGTTGTTGGTCCCGGCTCCCGGCGACGACGTCGCGACGGTCACCGTCACCGTCGACACGAGATTCTGCTCGGCCAGCGAATTCTCGGCGAAGTCGCAATCGATGTAGTCGTAGTTGCCGCGGCGATCGCGCGTGCGGGTGGCGGTGAGGGTCCCGGCGACCGTGTCCGACGTCGCGACCTCGAATCCGGCCGCCGTCAGCTCCTTCGACGCCAGCTGGACCACCTGGGCCTTGGAGTGCGACGTCTTCAGCGAGACCGGCGCCGGCGCCTCGAGCGTCGTTTGCTTGCAACCAATGATGGCGAGCGCGGCGAAAGCCGCGCGGGCAGAGTTCCTCACCTTCGATATTCCTCCTGTTGTCATTCTGTCATTCCGAGCGCGGGCAGGTTAGGAATCGCAGTCCTCCCAGGAGAGGGACTAGCCCCTCGGTCGGGAGGACGGCGATTCCTCGCCTCCGCGCCGGCGGCGCTCCGCTCGGAATGACAACGGTACAATCTACGCTCGGCTCGCCTCCACTTGGCGCTCGACCTGCGGCAGCGCTGGGAGCGGCGCCGCGATCACATCCACGAACGTGTCGTTGTACGCAGGCTGCCCACCCGGCGCCCACGACGACGGCGTCAGAAAGTTCGCGACGGCACCCGTCTCCGCGGGATGACTCCACCACTTGCCGGTCAACGAAACGACCCCCGGGCGTATCGACACTCTCACGCGGACCCACGCCGTCACCTCGCCCCGCTCGTTCCTGATCGCCACCCGATCGCCGTCGGAAAGGCCGCGTTCCTCCGCGTCCGCCGCGTTCATCTCGAGCGTTGGCCGGTCCATGCCGCGCCGCTGCCTGGCGAGATTCACGTAGCTCGAGTTGAGGAAGTAGTGCGACTTCGGCGTGAGCAGCTGCAGCCGGTCGCCGGGATCCGGCGCGTCGCCCGCGGTGATTCCGCTGAGTCGCAGGGATCCGGGCCGAAGCTCCGGCCGCACCGGGAAAGTCTTCTGCCATCCCTCGGTCTTGAGTGTCTCGAGCGAGATGTTCTCCGGCAGCGCCGAGCGCGCGATCTCCTCGTCGCTCTCGTGCAGCGCCGGCGTCGCCAGCCCCATGCGCGTCGCGAGCAGCCGCATCATCTCGCCGTGTGACTTCGACTCGCCTAACGGCTCGATCGCGGGATTGTTGACCGACACGTAGTGGTGTCCCCACGCCCCGTTGATGTCGAAGTGCTCGAGCTGCGTCGTGGATGGCAGCACGACGTCCGCATAACGCGCGGTGTCCGTAAGGAAGTGCTCGACCACGACGGTGAACAGGTCGTCACGCGCGAGGCCAGCGCGCACGCGGGCCACGTCCTGCTGCACGACGGCGGGGTTCGTTCCGAACACCATGAGCCCCTTGATCGGTGGTGTGAGCGTCGTGCTCGTGAGGTTCTCACCGAGGCGCGCGAGATCGAGCCCGCGCGTCGGTCGCGGCGCGAGGTCCGGACGGGCCGCACGGCCCTCGTGCAGCACGGGGCTCGCCTCGATGAAGAGGCCACCGCCGGGATGGCGCCAGTGCCCGCCGAGAATCGCCAGCGCCGACAGGCTTCGCACGAAGGCTTCGCCGGCGGCCGTCTGCTCTGGCGCGATGCCGCTGCGGATGGTGGCCGGCCGCAGCGTACCGATCTCGCGCGCGAGTCGAACGATCTCGTCGGACGGAACGCCGGACACGTCGCTCGCCCGCGCCGGTGTCCACGAGGTGACTTCGGCGCGCAACGCGTCGAGGTCAGTGGCGACCGCGGCGAGCTCGATGTCCACGAGCCCCTCCGCGAACATGACATGCGCGAGGCCGGCCGCGAGAAAGCGATCCGTGCCCGGGCGTACCGCCAGATGTCGATCGCAGCGCTCTGCCGTCCGCGTTCGCCGCGGGTCGATGCACACGATGGTCGCCCCGTTCCGCCGCCGCGCTTCCTCGATGAAGTGCCAGTGATGATGGCTCGTGGTCAGGAGGTTGGCGCCCCACACCACGACCAACCGGCTTTCGGCGATCTGCTCCGGGTCGAAGCCGAGCGGATGGCCTTCCGCCGCCAGCGTGTTGCCTGCCGCGCCGCAGATGCTGCCGACCTGGCGACTCGCGCCGAGCGCGTGAAAGAGCCGCATGAGCGCGCGACGCTGCACGACGCCCATCGACCCGAGGTAGTTCAGTGGCAGAAGCGCCTCGCCACCATACTCGGCAATGACCGCCTCGAAGCGATGACCGATGATGTCGAGCGCGGCGTCCCACGAGATGCGCTCGAACATCCCTTCGCCTTTCGGCCCCGTTCGGCGGAGCGGATGGAGCAGCCGGTCGGGTGCGTAGGTGCGCTTCTCGTAGTCGTTGATCTTCGCGCACAGCACGCCACGCGTGAACGGATGTTCGCGTGCGCCCTCGACTCGCACGACACGGTCGTCCTCGACATGGGCGACCCAGGAGCACGTATCCTGACAATCGTGAGGACAGCAGCCCTTTACGAGACGTCGCTCGGTCATAACGCTTCGCGTGAAAGACAGTTGCACGTTGCCATGCGCCGGCTGGCAGCGCAAGCGTGATCGGCGTCAGGCGCGCATCCGCGGCACCAGACCGGCGACGAATACGTGCATGTTCCGCCGCGTCCGGCGCATGAGTTGCAAAAGTCCGGCGGCATGAAGAGCGACTCCGGATCCACCGTGTCGGCGTGGATGGCCACCGCCGACGTCCCGACCTTTCCGCCACTCGCCGAGGACGCCGAGTGCGACGTGTGCATTGTCGGTGCAGGAATCGCCGGCCTAACAACGGCGTACACGCTCGCTCGTGCGGGGAAGCGCGTGATCGTTCTCGACGACGGGCCGATTGGCGGCGGCGAGACCGGACGCACTACCGCGCACCTCTCGTGGGCGCTCGACGACTACTACGTCGAGATCGAGAAGGTCCACGGCCGGGACGGGGCGCGTGTCGCTGCCGAGAGTCACCGCGCGGCCGTCGATCGGATCGAAGCGATCTGCCGCGAGGAGCATATCCACTGCGAGTTCGAGCGCGTGGACGGCTACTGGTTCGCGGCACGGCCGGAGGGCACGAAGTTTCTCGACGCCGAGACGGCCGCGGCACGGCGGGCGGGCGTAGCGGCGGAGCGGGTGGGCGGTGTGCCCGGCGTGCCGTTCAAGGCGCCGGGTGCCATCCGCGTCGCGAATCAGGGGCAGCTCCATCCCCTCCTGTATGTGGCCGGGCTGGCGAAGGCGATCGTTAGGCGCGGGGGCCGGATCTACTGCGGCTCCCACGTGGCCGAGTTCGAGAAGAAGCCGCGCCGCCCGCGGGTCAAGACGTCCGACAAGCACACCGTCACCGCGGACGCCGTCGTGTTCGCGACGAACTCGCCGGTGAACGACTGGGTGATGATGCACACGAAGCAGGCGGCCTATCGAACGTATGTCATTGGCGTACGCATTCCGCGAGGGTCCGTCCCGCGCGGGCTCTACTGGGACACCGAGACCCCGTACCACTACGTGCGGCTGGCCAACGCGCCGGCCGATCGGGAGGTGCTGCTCATCGTCGGCGGTGAAGACCACAAGACGGGCCAGACGGAGGACCTCGAGATCCGGTTCGGGCGGCTGCTCGAGTGGACGCGCCGCCACTTCCCGATGGCCGGCGACATCGCGTTCCGCTGGTCGGGGCAGGTGATGGAACCTAACGATTACATGGCGTTCATCGGACGGAATCCCGGCGACGAGAATGTCTACATCACGACCGGCGACTCGGGGAACGGGATGACGCACGGCACGATCGCCGGCATGCTCATCCCGGACCTGATCCTCGGTGTCGACAACCGGTGGGAGAAGCTCTACGACCCCGCGCGCAAGACACTGCGCTCGGCCCCCGAGTTCCTGAAGGAGAACGTCAACGTCGCGGCGCAGTACGCGGACTGGGTGACGCCGGGGGAAGTGTCATCGCCCGACGACGTGAAGCCCGGCACCGGCGCCATCATGCGCGACGGCGCGAAGAAGTACGCCGTCTACCGCGACGAGGACGGCGCGCTCCACATCCATTCGGCGGTGTGTACGCACCTGTTCTGCATCGTCGACTGGAACTCGGTGGAGAAGACGTGGGATTGTCCGTGTCACGGGTCGCGGTTCGACCCGTATGGCCGGGTGGTGAACGGGCCGGCGATCAGCGATCTCGCGGAGCCGAGCGGTGGCAGCTCGTAGGAAGCGGTGCCTGCGGTCTACTCGCTCGCGTCTGCGTCTGCGCGTGGCTCGGGCGCTCCGAGTGTGGACTTCGTTCCCTTGGATGCGACCACGCCATCGAGCGGGCTCGGACGGATGCGCCCCTCGATCAGCCGGTCGTACTCGCGCGCGATGATGAAGTAGCACTCGCAGGAGAGCTGTTCCAGCCCCGGACGGCTCACGATGGAGATCCGCCCGTAGGCGTAAGCGATGAGTCCCGCCTGCTGCAGCGCCGAGGCCACTTCCGAAACCGACGCGCGCCTAACGCCGAGCATCTGGGCCAGAAACTCGTGCGTGATGGCGAAGTCGTCGCTGCCCACGCGATCGTGCGTCTGCAGCAGCCAGCGCGCGCATCGCTGGCGGATCGAGTGCATCCGGTTGCACGCTGAGGCCTGCGCCACCTGCGTGAAGAGCGCCTGCGTGTAGCGATGCAGCAGCGCCTGCAACGCCGGCGCGTGCCCGATCTCCGATCGGAATGCGTCCGACGGCATCCTCAGCGCATCGCCCGCGACCTGACAGAAGGCCTGGGCGGCGGTTCGGTCGGCGTGATGGAACACCGCGAGGCCGACCATGCCCTCGTAACCGATCGTCGCCGTCTCGACAGCGTTCCCGTCCGCCATGATGCTGACGACGGACGCGACACCGGAGTTGACGAAGTACACGTGGGTGATGGGCTGGTCGATGTCATGGATGAGGTCGCGGACCTGCAGCGTCACCGGCTCGAGGTGCGGGGCAATTCGGGCGTACTCCTCGTCGGGGAGTGCAGCGAGTATCCGGTTGCGGGGGCGTGCTGCGGCAGTCGAGGCGCGAGGCATCGTGGTCCCGGGGACGAAGGGGAGTGAGCCGACCACGGCACCGCGGACCGGTCCTCAGGGCGTACTTGTTTCAGATTGTACGCCAGCGTACGATTGCGGCCCGTCCAATCGTCCTCTCGCTTCCGCCGCATGACCGGCTCGCCGATTGAGCTCAGCCGTACGCCATACCGGCCACCTCGCGCTGTGGTCGTGGCTGGGTCGTTAGGCGGCGTTGGCGCGCTCGAAGCGATCGTCCGGCAAATTCCGCGCGAGTTCCCCGCGCCGATTCTGGTGGCCCACCACCTGTCGGATGCGGGCCCGAGCTATCTGGCGGAATTGTTGGGATCCGGAGCGAGCGTGACGGTGGCGTGGGCGACGGACATGGCCGTGCTGAAGGCCGGACACGTTTATATCGGCCCGCCGGGCCGCCACGTCACGGTGACCGCGTCGGGGCACTCCCGGCTCGATAGTCGTCCGCGGCACAACTTCGTGCGCCCAGCGGGCGACCTCCTGTTCCACTCGGCGGCAGATTGCTTCGGAGCCAGCACGATCGCCGTCGTCCTATCCGGCCGTCTGGACGATGGCGCACTGGGTGCCGCGGCGGTTAGCGCCGCGGGCGGCGTGGTGATCGCCCAGGAGCCGGCAACGTGCGCCGCCCAGGGCATGCCAAAGGCCGTCATCCGGACGGGCGTGGTGAATTTCATCCTGCCGCCCGAAGTCATCGGTGCCGCGCTCGTGAGCCTCGCCATGGTGCCCGGCGCGAGCGAGCTGTTTGGCGCAGGCGCAAATGGCCGACCGCGCGCCGCCTGATCAACGGCGCCGGGCAGCTGTCGAGCTAGGCCCGACGCAGCACGACCCGATATGCCTGCAACGCGTCGCGGCGGAACGCATCCACGCACCCCCAGAGATAGAGCCGGAACCGCCGATACTGCGCACGGCCCCATCGGCCTTCCGCCTCGGCACGGTGCGCGTCCAGCCCCTCGGCCCACCGTTTGCTCGTTAGGCGGTAGTTGTTGCGGTCGTTGATCACGGTGAGGATCTGCATGAGGCTTCGCGTGACCGCGTCCACGTAGCCCGGCAGGTGAATGGGCGTGCCGTTCCCGCGAAAGATGTAGCGCTCGGAAAAGGACGACACATCGTTCCGCTCGCGTGCCGCACACGCGTCCAGATACACACGCCCGCCGGGCTCCAGCAGCTCGTGGTAACGTCGGACGGTCGCGCGGTAGTTCGGCAGATGCTCCGTCGCCCCGAGGTTCACGATGGCGTTGTACCGCGCAGTCGGGCGATGCTCGAAGAAGTGCTCGAGGCGAACCTCACACGGCAGATGCTCGCGGTCGATGAGCTCCTGGATGTACCGGCGGCCCGCCTCGGAGATCGTGAGCGACGTCACGCGAACACCGCGTTTGCCCGCGAACTCGACGAACGATCCCCATCCGCCGCCAATGTCGAGCACACGATCGCCACGCTTGGCCTGGATCGCATCGAGCGCGAACTCGAGCTTCCGCGTCATCGCATCCTCGAGCGGTTCGTCGTCGCGCTCGAACACCCCGTGAGAGTAGCAGTGATGGCGGCGATCCAGGAACAGCAGGAAGAACTCGGGGTCGAAGTCGTAGTGTTCGGCCACCACAGCCCGGTCGCTTCTCACCTGGCCAAACAGTAGCGGCCTGACGAACCGATAGAGGAAGCGCAGCGGATGCCGGTCGGTGAACAGGTCGCGCAGCGCCAGGAGCCCCGAGAGATCGCCGAGCACGTCGAGCGATCCGGCGAGATAGGCTTCGCCGATGCGAAGCGTGTCGAATGTGCTGAGCGCCGCGATGCCGTCCTGGTCTTTGACGACGAGCGTCGCGGCGGGCTCCCCATCGCCGAACACAGTCGCCGGATATCCGGGCAGCTGAAGGGCGACTGTCGTCCCGCGATCACCGAAGAGCGACGTGTATCGCTTCTCGAATGCGCGGACGACGTGATTGAACCGGGAAAACATTGCCGTGGTTGGTGCAGGAGCATACGGCGATGGTCACCGGGACCCGACGTTCTCCGCGAAGCGCGTCGCCGAGAACGCGCGGGCCACGTATCCCATCGCGTTGCGATCACCGGATAGCTCCTGATAAATCCGTGCCGCATCACGCGCCGGACGCTTGGCTTCCGGGCACTGTCCCGCATCATTCAGCGCGTACACGAGGTCGGTTCGCCGCGTTACGGATCGGGCCGATCAGAACGCCGCGTTGACCCCGAACAGCAACTGGCCATCGTTGTTGGTACGCGCACCGCGTTCGCGGGACTCGCTGTCGTACACGTCGTTGAACGTCAGCGTGAGCGACGTGCGCGACGTCAGGCTTGCCGCGACCGTCGTCATCGAACGGATCGTGTAGCGCGACGCGTGCGCCACTTGCGGTTGATAGAAGGTCGTGTGACTGAACCGCGTGGTCTTCGTGATCTGACTCCGACCGCGCACGCGGAGCGACCAGCGCGCTCGCCAGGCGGCGCCGGTGTCGGGCGCCGCAGGCTCGAGCCGCGGTACGGTATACTCCGCCAGCGCCGCGAGGCTCACGCTCGCTTCCGCATCCTTGGTGCGGTGGATCGTGTACTTCGCTCCGGCGCCTGTGGAGTACCGCTGATCGATTCGCTGCTGGAGGCTCGACTCGAAGGAGCCGAACCAGAAGGGACTCCAGCGCTCGAACGGGCGATAGTCCGCCGCCAGCGAAGCGAACAGCGTCCGGCCACTCACCCGCCGCCCGCCATCGTCGTCCGTGGCCTCGGCGTACGAGAGGCGTGAGTCCGTGCGGACGTCCAGCGTCGAGTCGGCTCGCCCGAATTGCAGACGCCCCGCGACGAGCCGATCGCGCGCGTTGCCGAACAGGAGACTCG
>DASUGD010000173.1:0-18771 GCA_036274195.1 Gemmatimonadaceae bacterium
GAACACGTCATCGCCGTAGCGCTCGAGAAACGGGTGCATAGCGTCGTCTCCTTGTGGACGTGTAGTCTGAACACCTCCACGCTACTGCAAGGAGCGGCGTTATGCACCTTTGGTTGCGGCGCAGCCGCGCTGTGACCTCTGTGGTTCAATGGACTACTGCCTAACGCGATGACGTGGGTTTCGGCGCCGCCCAGAAGCCGGGAGTACCCGCGGCGCTCTCCGCCAGCCCGCGCGCGAACAGCGCGGCGTTGAGCAGCGCGCGGAACGTGCCGAACGGCTGGCCGCGCCATTGCGGCCGGAAGCCGATGAGCACCACGTGGCCGCGCCCGTGCTTCACGTCCAGCGCCGCCGCGTTGCCGTGCAGGTACTTCTCGCCTAACAAGTACCCCGAGAGGCGAGGCGACCCCGACGACGCGTACTTCGCCAGGGCCGCGCCCTCGAAGCCCTCCGTCGTCGTGAACACCGGGCTGTCGTCCACGAACACCTTCGCGCGCTCCGGCATCCCGGCCATGAGCGGGTGCGCTGGATCCGTGATCACCTCCAGGATCGACCCGCTCGCGAAGAAATCCTTTCGCGCCACGCCGGATACCACGTTCTTCACCGGCAAGCCGAGCGCGCCGATCGCGAAGTCCGCACTCTCGTTGAGACACACGAGCGTCCCGCCACCCTGCACGAACGCATCGAGCGCACGCACGCCCGCGTCGCCGACGCCACCCGCGTAGCGCGGCGGCACCGTCCCGGCCGAGTAGCCGTTCCTGATCGAGCGCGGCGAGTCGGAGGCCATGAGAATCACGTCGAATCGCGACGCGAGATCGCCGCTCTGCACGTCCACCGGCGCAATCACCGTGTAGCTCATTCCATACCGGTCCAGCAGCCACTCGGTCCAGCCCTCGTCCATGCTGGCCGTCCACGGCTTGTAGAGCGCGATCCGGAGCCGCGCTGCCGGAACGCCCCCGGACCTCCCCGCCACGCGCTCGGCACGAAGCGAGAGATCGCGCGCCCACCCCTCGAGGCGTGACATCGGCACGCCCGAGACGACGTAGCGGCCGCCCTGCCCTTTCGCGCCGGGCGCCATGCTCACGGCGCCACCGGCCGCGAGCGCCTGCCCGATCAACCGGAACGCATCGTTCTGTGCGGGATCGACCGCCAGCCGGTCGCCGGATCCGGTGATCGACCCGGCCGGGGGCACGATCCCGGCGGCGATCGAGTCCGTGGAGAATGGCGCATCGGCGGACGCGCGAACGTCGGTTGGCGTAGCGCGCACCGGTTTGATCGCGGCGCGTGCGTCCGCCGACAGCGGCGAGCGAACCTCGACGACGGTCACGTCCATCTGAAAGGGCAGCGTCCAGCCGGCGGCATCGTACGGCTGTTCCGGCGGACCCTCGGGGTACTCGCGCAGGTCCGGGTACTCCTGCGTCTCGAACAGCTGCCTAACGAGCTCCGCGAATTCCTGATCCATCGGGATCACCCAGCTCCCGCGGCGCTGCACCGTGCCGTCCATCGAGACGTCGCGGTCGAGCTGGCCCACGCGCACGCCATTGAACGCGAGCCGGCGGAGCATCTCCGCCGCCGTGCCCGGGTCGCGCTGCGTCTGCGGGATGACGTACGCGTACGGCGGCTCCGCGGTGTATCGCTTGATGGCGTTGCGCCCGGCCTGATAGCGATTGTAGAGCAGCTCCTCGCGATACTTGGCCGCGTAATCGAGCGTCGCCATCGACGCCGTGCGCATGTAGTCCACCGCATCCCTGAGTCGCCACCAGCCGCCCGGCCACGGGCTCGGGTAGAGCGACTGCGGTCGCAAATCGCGCATGTCGGCCGGGAAATCGGACATCGTGTAGAAATGGGGCGTCGCGTACCGGTACAGCGCGGTCTCCGTCCAGTACGCGTTGATGTTCTGGAGCATCGGCATGTAGTCGATGTAGCCCGGATACCAGGCGTCGAACCCGGTGCCCATGTGCGTCGCGCCCACCTGCCCGTTCGACTCGAGCGCCTGCGCGATCGTCATCCCGATGGTGTTCACCTGACGCGACATGAGCGCGGGCACGCGCGGGGCAATGGGCTCCGCGAACGGAGGCAGCCAGATGCGCGTCGGGAACGGCGCCGTCTGATGCTGGACGTAGATGATCTGCGGCTCCCATTCGCGCCACGTGCGCGCGACCACGCGCGACTCGACCACGTTCAGCATGTAGGCGTCGCGGTTGTTGTCGTGGCCGATGTACTTCTGGTAGACCTCGTGGAGCGGTGACACCTCGTACGGCGTGCCGACGTTCTCGCGATACCAGTTGACCACGATGTTCTGGCCATCGGGGTTGATCGACGGCCACAAAAACAGCACGTCGTTCTCGAGGATCGCCTTGACCTTTGGATCGTCCGGATGCGCGAGGATGTCGTACGCGAGCTGGATCGTGTGCTGCGAGCCGGCGATCTCCGACGCGTGCAGGCCACCGCTGATGTCGACGAACACCCGGCCTTCGGCGGCGAGCCGGCGCGCTTCGGCGTCGGTGAGCCCGGCAGGATGCGCGATCCGCTGGGCGATCTGCTTCAGGCGATCGAGCTTCGCGAGGTTCTCCGGCGACGAGATGATCGCGAGCGTCCACGGGTGGCCCGTGGACGTCTTCCCGACATCGACGAGACGAATCCGGTTCGACGAGGCCGCGAGCTTCTGGAAGTACGCGATCGACTCGTCGTAGGTCGCGAGCTTGAAGTCCGCCCCAACGGCGAAGCCGAGGGAGGATTCGGGTGTCGGGATGGAAGGTTGCTGGGCGTTGCCAGCCGGGGCATTGGCCAGGACGGTGGCGACGAGACCCAGGAGTTGCAGACGGGACATTGGCTGGAACGGGGTGACTGGGATTGGCGTGTTTGCCGCGCGGCAATATGCCCGCGTGCCGACCTGGAGGTAATGACGGTGATCGTCGCGTTAGATTATCGAGGTCACAGAGCGTCTGGTGCGAACATGCGAACTGCCGGGTCGGGCACGGCGACAATTCGGATGGGACGATTCCTGCTCATGGCCGCGGCCGCGGCCCTCGCGGCCTGCGCGAACGCGTCGGCGAAGCCGGCAGTCGAGTCGCGTGTGGTGTACTCGGACGCGTTCACGATCGACACGACGTGGGCGTCCATGCAGGGTCCGTATCGCGTGATGGACGTGACGCTGACCGACACGACGACGCACGAGATCGTGTGGGTCGTGGGCTACGAGGCCGCGATCGTGGATGCCGATTCACGTGAGCCGAAGTCGTCGGAGTTCATGTGCCACTCGAACGTCGACGTGGACATGGCCCGCCACCGCCAGATCTTTGGCTGGCAGAAGTTCCCGAGCCGGCGGCTGTTCACGCTCTCGGAAGGTCAGACCGAGGTCAACCTCCCCGACGGGTTCGGCATCCCGCTGCGATCGGACGAGCCGCTGTCGGTCACCGCGCAGGTGCTCAACCACAATTATCACGGCGCGCCCATCCGGGTGCGCCAACGCATCACCGTCCACTACATCCGGGATCGCGACCTCCGCAAGCCGCTCGTCCCGCTCTACCAGCGCGGGATCAATACGCTCGTTAGGCTCGACGGGCCGGACGGGGCGTACAACAGCGAGGTCATGGACCACGACATGCACGAGCATGCGGCGCCCGAAGGCATGGGAGCCGATTCGGTGCCGTATCACGACCACGAGGGCCGCACCTTTGCCGGGCACTGGGTGGTCAAGCCGGGCCGGGAAGTCCGGACGACGCCGATCAACGGCTGGCTGGACATGCGCCAGGACCTCAAGGTCCACTACGTGGCCGTGCACCTCCACCCGTTCGCCGAATCGCTGACGCTTCGCGACGTGACGACCGGCGAGACCGTGCTGGCCAGCAAGGCGGAGAATCGCCCGGAGCGGATCGGGCTCGCGCGGGTCGAGCAGATCGCGTCCCCGAAGGGGATCACGCTGCACAGGGATCACCAGTACGAGCTGGTGAGCGCCTACAACAACACGACCAGCCAGAATCGCACGGCCATGGCCGTCATGTACCTCTACGTCGAGGATACGGAGTTCAAGCGGCCGTAAGACGCTCCGCTCATCCCGCCTAACGATCGACTCGTCACGGCGCGACGCGGCTCGGAGACCCTGGAACGGCGCCAAGCGGGCAGCCACTGCATCTTGTCGAGCACGCCCAGGTCTCACGTCCTCAATACGGACGGCCGTGTCGATCTCGTTCTCCATCGAGCCAAACTCCGGGCTGCTGCGAACCGTGGTTGCGGGCCGGTTCGGCCGTGACGACATGGTCGCCTACGCCCGGGAGCTACGCGCCCATCCGGCGTTTCAGCTCGTCGAGCGGCGGCTCGTCGACGTCCGGCCATCAGCCCTCGTGACGGCGGACGACCTGCACGACCTGCTGCTGCTCGAGCATGACGTGGCCGGGAGCAGGCGCCGCACGGATCGCCGAGTGATCCTCCTGCACTCCGAAACGGGCCCAACGCTGGGTCGCGAGCTCGTGGTGACCGACCGCCGCCACTCAGGCATCCCCATCGCGTATCGCGTCTTCCGCTCGGCGCCGCACGCGTACCGATATCTCCACGTGGACCCGCGACAGGCCAGGCACCACTGACGAGCGTGCTTCTCATCCGCTCGGCGTGACTGCGTCTCTTTCACGTCACGAACCGCGATCCGTCTCTCGCTTTTCGCGCTGAGACGCCCTACATATTCCGAAACGGCAGCGAGGAGTGAGACGGTGCAGTACACTCCCGCACGTGCGCCGTGGTCTCACCTGTTGCTGTAGCCGCATCATGATCACGCCCGCCACGGAATGGCTGGAAGCCGACGGACTCGGTGGCTTCGCCTTCGGTCGAATCGACGGCATTCGTACGCGCCGTTACCACGCGGTTCTCGCCGTCGCGACGACACCACCGACGGGGCGTATCGTCCTCGTCAACGGGTTCGACGCCTGGGTCGAGACGGGCGACGGCAAGTTCGCGCTCACGTCGCAGTGCTATGCCCCCGACGTCACGCACCCCGACGGCGCGGGTCGCATCGTGCGCTTTACGCACGATCCATGGCCGACGTGGACCTACGCGCTGCCTAACGGGCTCGAGGTCGTGCAGGAACTGGTGATGGTCCGCGGGGCACCGCTCGTCGCCCTGTCCTGGCGGCTCAACCGCGCCGAAGACGCGCGGCTCACCGTGCAGCCGTTCCTCTCGGGGCGCGACATCCACGCCACGCATCACGAGAACGACGCGTTCCGGTTCGACTCCAGCGTCGCCGGCCGCCGTGTCACGTGGCAGCCATACGGCGACCTGCCGCCCATCCTCGCGCTCGCCAACGGCGACTATGCCGCCGACCCATCCTGGTATCGGCGGTTCCAGTACGACGAGGAGCGCGCGCGCGGGCTGGACTACATTGAAGATCTCGCTGTCCCCGGGCAGTTCACGTTCTCCCTCGACCGCCGAGCGGTGCTCGCCTTCGGCGCAGGATCGGGCGCAGGCACCATGGTCGGCCTGCCGCTGCTCAATACTTCACCCGAGCGCTGCTGGGAGTCGGTCGAGTCCAGCGAACGGCGGCGGCGTGGCGCATTTCCATCGTCCCTGCACCGCGCGGCCGACGACTACATCGTTGCCCGGGGCGGCGGCAAGACGATCATCGCCGGGTACCCGTGGTTCTCCGACTGGGGCCGCGACACGTTCATCGCGCTGCGTGGACTGTGCCTCTCGAGCGCGACCGCCGACTACAACCGGTTCTCCGAGGCGCGCGAGATCCTGCTCGAGTGGGCTGAGCACGTCAGTGAGGGGATGCTGCCGAACTTCTTCCCGGAAGGCGGGAAGCTGCCCGAATACAACTCGGTCGACGCGTCGCTGTGGTACGTCATCGCAGTGCACGAGTTCCTGCAGCTGACCCAGGCAGAACGCCCGCTCGGTGCCTCCGACCGTCGAAAGCTCACGATGGCGGTCGACGCAATCGTAGGCGGGTACGCCCGTGGCACACGCTTCGGCATTCGGGCCGACGGCACCGGGTTGCTCTCCGCGGGCGAGAAAGGTGTCCAGCTCACCTGGATGGACGCGAAGGTTGGCGACTGGGTCGTCACGTCGCGCATCGGGAAGCCGGTCGAGGTGCAGGCGCTGTGGATCAACGCCCTGCGCATTGCCGGCCGTCGCTCGGCACGATGGGCCGCGCTCGCGTCGCACGCCCAGGCGACGTTCGACGAGCGGTTCTGGAACGACGAGCGCGGATTCCTGTACGACGTGGTCGACGTGGATCACGCGGTCGGTGTGAACGACAATCGCCTGCGGCCGAATCAGATCTTCGCGGTCGGCGGCCTCCCGTATGCGGTGCTCGACGGCGAGCGCGCACGGCGCGTGGTGGACGTGGTCGAGCGGCAGCTATGGACGCCGGCGGGCCTCCGCTCGTTAGGTCCCGGTGAGCCTGGCTACATCGGACACTATCGCGGCGATGTGCGGCAGCGTGACGGCGCGTACCACCAGGGGACCGTGTGGCCGTGGCTCGTCGGTCCGTTCGTGGAAGCGTGGCTCCGTGTCAGGGCCGACACGACCGAGAACCGGATCGAGGCGGCGTCGCGATTCCTCGGGCCGCTGCTCCGTCACTACGACGCGAGCGCACCGGGCCACGTGGCGGAGATCGCCGACGGGGACCCGCCGCACGCGCCAGGCGGATGTCCGTTCCAGGCGTGGTCCGTGGGTGAGGCACTGCGTCTCGCGGAGGGAGTGCTGCGCTCCAGCACCGACGCGTTGCAGCACACGCCGGCGGCGTTCGCACGCGCTGGATAGAAGCCGGAGACTGGCGACGGGCGACGGGCGACTGGCGACTGCCGGGGACGGGGGACGGGCGACGGGCGACGGCGAAGCGGCGCGTGTCATTCCGAGCGGAGGCGCCGGCAGGCGCCGTAGGCGAGGAATCGCCGTGATCCCGGTAGAGGGCCTCGGTTCTCACTTCCCTGTTCCCAGCAGTCGCCAGTCGCCAGTCGCCAGTCGCCAGTCGCCACATGCAATTCGCCGAAAGTCCCATCGGGTCCTTCTCGCGCGCCCTCTTGTTCGGCGACGCTCCGCGACTGAACATGCGGGTATCACAGCCTGGCTCCACGGTTCGCACCCAGGGCAGATACAATGAGCGCGACCTCCAAGGACTCCGCACCGGGGACACTCGGCGCAGCCGACGTGCGCTGGTCCACCATGAAAGCGGTCGCGGTTCGACCCGGTGAGCCGAACAGCATCCACCTGCGCGACGTGCCGATGCCGTCGCTGCGCGATGTTCCCGGCGAACGCGGAGTGCTCGTGAGGGTGCTGCGTGTCGGCGTGGACGGCACCGACAAGGAGATCAACGCCGCCGAGTACGGAAAGGCGCCGCCCGGAGACGACTATCTGATCCTGGGGCACGAAAGCTTCGGCGTCGTTGAAGCCGTCGCGGCTGGTGTCACCGAGCTCGAGCCGGGTGACTGCGTCGTCGCGACCGTTCGGCGACCAGGATTCAGCCCGTACGATGCCATCGGCCTGCAGGACATGACCACCGATGACACATACTACGAGCGGGGCATCAACCTTCTCCACGGTTTTCTCGCCGAGTACTACGCGGAGAGCGCCGACTTTCTCGTGAAGGTCCCCACGGTTCTGCGCTCGGTCGGCGTGCTGATGGAACCGGTGAGCGTCGCCGAGAAGGCGATTGGTCAGGCGTTCGAGATCCAGCGCCGTCTCCGTGTCTGGCAACCCAGGCGTGCCCTGGTGCTCGGCACCGGCACGTTAGGCCTGCTGGCGTCGATGATCCTGCGCCTGCGAGGGCTCGAGGTTCTGGCCATGGGGAAAA
This sequence comes from Gemmatimonadaceae bacterium, assembly GCA_036274195.1. GTDB lineage: Bacteria > Gemmatimonadota > Gemmatimonadetes > Gemmatimonadales > Gemmatimonadaceae > JAJKIV01. The sequence continues at coordinate 7,781 of DASUGD010000173.1, forward strand.
CGCCGCGGCCGTATCTGAATGCCGATCTGCTGGAACAGATCCGCGTGGGCTACCAGCCCACGCAGGACGTCAGCATCGCCGAAGCGTCGCGCACGCACGGGCCGTTCGACCTGATCATCGAAGGTACGGGCTACTCGCCGCTCGTGTTCGAGGCGATGGACTCGCTGGCCAGGAATGGAGTGCTCGTTCTGCTCAGTGTGACGGGCGGTGATCGTCGCATCGAGATTCCGGCGGATCGCATCAATCAGGGCTTCGTGCTCGGCAACAAGGTCCTCGTCGGCAGCGTGAATGCGAGCCGAGCAGACTACATGGCGGGCGTGAGCGATCTGGCGCAAGCGGAGCTCGCGCACCCGAGCTGGCTGAACAAGCTGCTCACGCACGAGGTGAAGGGACTCGAGAACTACCGTGCGCTCATCGATACGCTCGTCAGCGGAAAGGACACGATCAAGGTGTATTGCGAGGTCTCGGAGCTCGGCGCGGGCTGATTGAGCGTCTGGTCACGCGCCTGTCCGTCACAGCCCGTTGTCATTCTGGCCGACGCGACGAATCTTCATCGTCTCTACTGGGCGAGAGCCCTCCGCCGAGATGATCGCGTCCCTTCGCTTTGCTCCGGATGACGACAGTGACTCACGATCTCAGAATCGCGCTGCGCGGGTTTCGCCGCGCTCCGTCGTTTACCATCACGGCCGTTCTGATCCTTGGCATCGGGATCGGGATGGCCGTCGCGATGTTCACGGTGTTCGACGCCGTCGTCCTCCGGCCGCTCCCCGTTGCGAACCCGGACCGTGTCGTCGAGCTCTTCACGTACAAGGGCGATCCCAACACCGACTATTACGTCCTGCGCGGGGACCTGAAGAAGGTCGCCGCGGAGAGCAAGACCATGCGCGACGTCGCCGGCATCGCACACTGGGGTGCGCCGGCCGCACCGCTGGTCGATGGCGACCGCCCGCTCGTCCTGAATCGCACGCTGGTCACGGGCAACTTCTTCACCGTGTTGGGTACCCGGCCGCTGCTGGGCAGGTTCGTTCAGGCCAGCGACGAGGAGCCAGGCGCGGACCTCGTCCTCGTGCTGAGCTATGGCGCCTGGCGCAAGTATTTCGGCGGCGACGCGAACATCGTCGGCCGCCGCCTGATCGAACCGTACGAGCGTAAAGCGTACCGCGTGATCGGGGTCGCGCCGCCGGGGCTCGAGTACCCCGCCGCGGTCGACATCTGGATGCCGGCGTGGCAGCCATCCGAGCAGCTCTCCGTCATCGCCGTGGCGCGACTCGCGCCTAACGCGACACCGCGGATGGCCCAGACCGAGTTCCTGCGGCTCATGACGGCCCTCTCGACCAATCAGGAACCGAGGGCGTACGACGGAGCGCATGTGGAGACGTTCACCCACGCGGTGGTCGGCGATGTCCAGCCCATCCTCCTCGTGCTCGTCGCGGCGGTTGGCCTTCTGCTGCTGATCGCGTGCGTGAACGTGGGCAACCTCCTGCTCCTCCGCGCGGCGGGCCGCGCGAGAGAGCTGTCGGTCCGCCGTGCGCTCGGCGCCACGTACGGGGACGTCGTGCGGCAGCTCATCGTCGAGAGCGGCCTGCTCGGCGTCGCGGGCGGACTGCTTGGCCTCGCTGTCGCCGCGGGTCTCATCAAGCTGCTCATCGCGTATGCGCCGCCGCAGCTGCCGCGCGTCGACGTGATTGGCGTGGCAGGCGCGCCGGTGCTCGTCGCGGTAGGGGTCACGCTCGCAGCGGTTCTCGTGTTTGGCGTGCTGCCCGCGCTCATCGCGTCGCGAGGAGAGCTCGCATCGCCACTGCGGTACGATTCGCGCGCGGGCACCGAGACGCGTGCGCGCCGCCGCATGCGGCACGCGCTCGTCGCCTCGCAGGTTTCGCTCGCCCTCGTGATGCTCGCGGGCGCCGCGCTTCTGGGACGAAGCCTCGAGCGCCTCCAGGGGCTCTCGCTCGGGTACGATCCGAATCACCTGTCGCTGCTATCGGTCGCATTCCCGCCCAGTCTGTATAACGACGCATCCGGCAAGGTCGACCAGAACCGGCTCAATGCGCTCGGCGATCAGCTGGCCCCCGTGTATCGCGCCATTCCCGGCGTAACGGGCGTGACGCAGATGCTGGTGCCACCGTTTCTGGGCACGGGGATCTTCGTCGGCCGGCTCGACCGCGAGGGCCAGACGCCGGAGGAGATGAAGAGCAACCCGGCCTACCCCATGGAAGCCGGCGGGGCCGACTACTTCCGCGTGTACGGCATCCCGATTCTCCGCGGCCGCGCGTTCACCGAGGCGGACGACGAGAAGGCCGAGAACGTCGCCATCGTCAGCCAGTCCGCGGCGCAGAAGCTCTGGCCTAACGAGAACCCGATCGGCAAGCGGATCCACTTCTGGAGCGCCGATTCGACGACGCTGCGCACGGTGGTCGGCGTCGCCGGCGACATGCACTACCGGTCGCTGCGGGAGTCCACCGCGGAGGTCTACTTGCCGTGGAAGCAGTCCTACTGGCAGGGATCGTTCGCGATTCGGACGACCGGTAGCCTGGCGTCGGTGCTCCCTGCCCTGCGACGAGCCACGGCGGAGGTGAATCCGGCGTTGACGCTCTGGCAGGCCGACCCCATGGATGACCTGATCGCGAAGCCGCTCGCGCAGCCGCGCCTGAGCGCACTGCTGCTGGCCGGCTTCGCCTTCGTCTCGATGCTGCTCGCCGCGATCGGGCTCTACGGCGTGATGGCCTCGTCGGTGCGCGGCAGCATGCGCGAGCTGGGCGTGCGGGCGGCGTTAGGCGCCTCGCCCGAGCGGCTGCGGCGTGGGGTGCTGACGCAGGCGCTGTTGGTGACGGGCACGGGCGCGGTCGTCGGGCTCGCGGTGGCCCTGGCGGCATCCAGGCTGCTGGCGAAGCTCCTGTTCGAGGTGAGCCCGGCCGACCCGATCTCGCTGCTCGGCTCAGCGGCGCTGCTCTTGATCGTTGCGGTGATCGCTGCCTACGTCCCCGCACGACACGCCACCCGAGTGGATCCGGTCCAGGCGCTTCGAGCTGACTGAACGGCGCAACTCACTGGTAACAGGTTACTGGTAGTGGTAATTGGTTAGTTGAACCCTCGGGATGCTCATCGCGCTGAGACAAGCATCCCGAGGGTTCGATTACCTGTAACCAATCCCAGTAACCAATTACCTGTTCTGTTTGCGCCGTTTCAAGCGATGGCCGCGTGTCTTCCCTCCCTAACGAGTGGGATGACGGTCTCGGCGAACCGCTCCATTTCCTCGAGCTGCGGGCTGCACTGGAGCAGCAGGAGATTCACGCCGACGTTCTCGAGCTCGATGATCCGCTCGGCCACCTGCTCCGGCGTGCCGACGAGCCCCGCGCGCAGACCGCGGTTCGACACGGAGTAGTCCTGGAGACTCACCTGCTGCTCGAGCTTCGTGTTCGAGATCCAGTCCTGATAGTTCGCGTAGCCGGGTGAGCCCGGGCTGACGTTCGTGATTCGCTCCAGCTCCCGCTGCGCCTCGGCCTCCGAGCTCCGCACGATCACGTACCCGGCGACGCCGTAGCTCATCGGCTCCAGCCCCAACTTCTCTCGGCGCGCGGCCATGTCGGCGATCTTCGGCGCAACGCGCTCCGGCGGATCGCCGTGCATCACGTATGCGTCACACGCGCGCGAGATGAGCGACTTCGCCGCGTCGGATTCGCCGCCGGCGTAGATCGTCGGCCGCGGACGCCTGACGGGCTTCGGCTCGACGATCAGGTCGCTCACCTGATAGTACTTGCCCTTGTAGTCGAATTTCGGCTGCGTCCACGCCCCGTCGATCACATCGAGCCACTCCGCCGTGCGCGCATAACGGTCGTCGTGCTGGTCGAACTGCACGCCGTAGCGGCGCGCCTCGTCGGACCACCACGAGCTCACCACGTTGAGGGCCAGCCGGCCGTTGCTGATCTGGTCGATGTTCGCGGCGTGCTTGGCGAGAATCGCGGGTTGATGGAACGTGGGCCGAACGGCGACCATGAGCTCGAGACGCTTCGTGACCGCCGCGAGCGCCGCGGCCGTCGACCACGCGTCCAGCGCCGGCGCGTCGATGCCCTTGATGTCGTTGAGAAACAGCTCGGCGATGAGCGTGAGGTCGAACCCGATCTCCTCACTGCGCCGAGCGAGGCGGCTGACGTACGCCCACGAGGTGTCCATCTGCTCGTCGGGCACGTTGCGGAGCCAACCGCCGAAGACGGGAAGCCAGTAGCCGTATCTCATGGCTAGACCTCCGCTGCAGCAAGGCGGGAACCGGGAACTGGGAACTGGGAACCGTTATTCCACGAAGCCTCTGTTCCCGGTTCCCCGTTCCCGGTTCCCAGTCTGGCTTCGATATAGTCCACGAACGTCCGCCACGGATCGAACCCGATCACGTTCACCGGATCGGCCACGAAGTTCGAGAGCGCGTTGACGTCGTAGAAGTAGTGCTTTCCGTCGCGGTCATCGACGAGGTATTCGATCCCGCCGACATCGAGGTGCGCAGCCTGGGCGATCCGCTCCACCTGGGCGATGATTTCCGACGGGGGATTGGCAGCCTCCACCTTGAGACCCGTCTTTGGCGCGTCCACCGCGCAGGCGCCGCCAACGAGCTCAACGCCACCGGTGGTCTGGCACGCGTCGGCCGGGCAGAGGTCGAACGAGCCCACGGCCGGGTAGACGTTGATCGCGTACAGGTACTTGCCGCCTAACGTTTCGACGCGCGTGATGTGACCGTCCCGGAGCGGTGCCGACTCCTGGACCAGCGCCGTCCCGTCCACGCCTAACGTCACTCGCCCCGCCGCAACCTCGGCCGCCAGCGTCTCGGGGGTGTCGTAGCGTGTGATCCCCGCGCCGCTGCCGCCAACATTCGCCTTCACGAGCACGGGGAACCGCAGGCCCTTCGCCGCGGCGGGCGCCTGCGACGCGTCGTTGATCACGACCGCACGCGGGAACGGCAGGCCGAGGGCCGTGAGCAGGTCGAGCTGGGTCGCCTTGGAGATCTCGAGGCCATATATCGCCGACCCGTTCACCACCGGCACACCGAGCCGCTCGAGGTGCCTGAGCCAGTGCAGCGTGTAGAAGGTCGTCTGGCCGTGCGCGCGCAGATATGCCGACGGGCTCGCGCGATTCACCACCAGCGAATAGGGCGCCTCACCTTCCGACGGATCGAAGCGGTGCGCAGCGGCGTCGAGCCTAACGTATGAAATTCCACGCCGCTCGAGCTCGCTGAAAAGCGGACGGAACCAGTCGGGATGCTCGTGAAAAACAGCAATCGGACGTGCGGCGTTCGGCATGGATCAACTCTCTACGAAGGTGGACGACGATGAATCACTCGGCGCATGAATTCGTTCGCTGAGCGTGAGGGCTTCGGCGACGGCGGCGTCCAGCCGCGCGATCAGGGATGCGTGAGGAACCCCATTCTCGAACGCCGAATCGGTGCCGTAGACTCCGGTGGGTGTCGTGACGGCCCCGACGCTGGCGAACAGTGGACGCAGGCCGTGGTCGATGACGAGCTGGTGGGCGGAGGAGCCGCCAGTCGCGATCGCGATCGCCGTCTTCCCGGCCAAACCGTCGAGCGGCAGCAGATCGAAGAACGTCTTCAGCAATCCGCTATAGGTGGCACGATAGACAGGCGTGCTGGCGACGACGATGCTCGCCTGACTCACGCTGCCGAGCGCGCGCTCGACCTCGTCTGCACGACGGCGGCCGAGCAGGGCGTCCGCCGGGAGCGTGGCCAGGTCGATGAGCGTCGCGTTCGCACCGCGGTCCGACAGCGCGATCAACACGCGCTCCAGCAACGTCCGCGATTTCGATCGCGCCCCGGGACTCCCGGAAATCCCGACCACGTTCAATGTCGTCGCACTCATATCACCCATGCGTGCCTCCACTGGCGCCGCCGGGCGTAACGGGAACGAGACTGCGGTCGAGATCCGGTCGACCGCATGCGGTCGTGTTACGTCCGACGTACCGGAAAACGAAAACGCCCGGGCGAATGAGGCCGCCGGGCGCGTCGCGTTTTAGCACTTTGTTTTACGTGGCGGCAATAGGCGGCAAATCACCACGGGCATTCAGTTGTCTGCCGGAAGACTAGAAGGTCACCGGCAACCAGTCAAGCCAGAGGTTCGTATCGGATCGTCACGCGGGCGGTTTGCCGAGCCTCGTCAGAGCGGCCTTGATCCGTGGGTCGTTAGGCCGCTTCGTCAACGCCGCCTGATAGCGCGTGACGGCCTTGTCCTTGTCGCCCTGCTTCTCGTAGATGTCGCCGAGCTGCATGTCGACGTCGGCCGAGCTCGGGTTGAACTCCTGGCTCATGCCGAGGATCGCGACCGCCGCATCGGCCTTGCCGCGGCCCGCGAGCGTGCGCGCTGCGACGCTGAGCGGGAACTCACTGAAGTCGTAGCGCCCGTTCCCCATGTTCTCGCGCAGCTTGCGATAACGCGCGATGGCCGAGTCGGCGCCGAACTGGTCCACCGCATCGATGAGGACCGTCTCGATGGTACCGGGCAGCGGCGAGCCACGATGGCACGTCACGCAGGTGATCTTCACGGCCTCGTGCCGCTGCGGGACTTTCGCCAGGGTGACGCCATTCAGCGTGTCCACCATGGCGAGCATGAAGCGCGCGGTGCGCTTCTCGACCTTGTCATCGAGGGCCGGCCGGAGGCGCGGTCGGCCGCCCGCCTGTGCGGGCTCCTCTTCGACGTGGCAGAATGCGCAATTCACGCCCAGCGCATACGTGAACCCGCGCATGATCGTGAAGAGCGAGTCGCGCGACAGGTCCTTGGAGAAATACTTGAGGTTCTCGTATGGCTGCTGTTGTGGCGGGGCTGCGCCGCCCTGCGCGACAGCGCGCGTGACGATGGGGGCTAAGACGGTTGCGACAATGGCTGCGAGGGCAAAGCGACGGACGACGAAAAGGAGAGCCATGGGGTGTTTCGCTCCAACGGCGTTGTGGGGCCGATCCCGGGTTGGGCTCGGTGCGGGACACATGATGTCGTTTCGCCCAACGCTCGGCTAGACCGGCACGGTCGGGATTGTACGCGCAACGAGCCGTAGGAGACGGCAACCTAACGATGATGACTATTGCGTGACACGAGCCGTCTCGTTGACCGGCAGATGCTCCGTCAAATACTTCGTCAGCAGCGAATACAAGTGAATCGACGTCCCCTCCCCCTCACAGATGCAGTGCGTCCGGTTCGGATACACCATCAGCTGGAATGGCTTGTTCGCCTTCACCAGCGCATTCACCAGCGCCTCGGTATTCTGGTAATGCACGTTGTCGTCCCCACTCCCATGCACCACCAGCAGATCGCCTTTGAGCTGGCCCGCAAACGTCACCGGTGAACCGACCCGATACACCTCCGGATTGTCCTGCGGCAGCCCCACGTATCGCTCCTGGTAAATCGTGTCGTAGTAGTGCAGATCCGACACCGGAGCGACGGCCATCCCCATCCGGTACACGTCGGGGGTTCGGAACATCACGTTGAGCGTCGTCGAGCCACCGCCGCTCCAGCCCCACACGCCGAGTCGCCGAGCATCCACGAACGGCCACTTCGCGATGGCCTGCGCCGCTGCCGCCTGATCGCCGGCATTCAACACGCCCATCCGCTTGTAGATCGCCTTGCGCCACGCCCTTCCCCGCGGGGCGGGTGTGCCGCGGTTGTCCACGCTCATCACGATGTATCCCATCTGCGACAGCATGAGGTGCCACAGGTAACCACCCCCGCCCCACGAGTCGGTAACCGTCTGCGCTGCCGGCTCCCCGTAGACCTCGAACAGGACGGGGTATTTCTTCGTCGAATCGAACCCCGGTGGCTTGATCATCCAGCCGTCGAGCTTCACGCCATCGCCGATGTCGACGCGGAAGAACTCCCGCGGCCCGAGCTCGAGGCCGGCCATCCGGGCGCGCAGCTCGGCGTTGTCCTGGAGCACGCGCACGCGTTTGTGGTCCGGCAGCGTGATCAGCTCCACCGTAGGTGGCGTGCCGAACGAGGACCACGTGTGCACCGCGTACCGCCCGTTAGGCGAGATAGAGTAGGAGTGCGTGCCGGGCTGATCGGCCGGGGTGACGCGCGTCGTCACACCAGGCCGTTTGAGTGACGTGCGGTACAGGTACAGCTGCGTGGGGTTCTGCGGCGACGCGTAGTGATACACGTATTCGCCCGTCGCGTCGGTGCCGAGCACGGCCTGTGCGCCGAACGCGAAGGCCGGATGCGTCACATCCATCGAGTCCGCGCTGAGCGCCTTCACGGTCGCGCCGTCGCGGGACACGGAATACATGCGCCGCCATCCGTCGCGTTCGCTCATCCACGTGAACTCCCGGTCCTTGTTCAGCCACCGCACGTCGTTCACGACATCCACCCAGGCCGAGTCCCGCTCGACGAGGATCGTCCTCACCGTGCCGGTCCGCGCGTTGGCGAGCAGTACGTCGATCTCGTTCTGCGGCCGATTCATCCGCTGAATCAGGAGCTCGCTCGAGTTCGCGAGCCCGGCCCAGTCCATGCGCGCCAGATACTGGTTGCGCGAATCCCCATCGATCGCGAGCCACGTCGTCGGCCCACCAGCCGCCGCGACAACACCAATTCGGCCGGCGGAGTTCGTCGTGCCCGCCTTCGGGTACTGAACCGGAGTTACGAACGAGTAGAGCGAGTCCGTGTCATCGATGAGGTTGAAGTCCCTGACGCCGCTCGCGTCGAGCTGCCAGTACGCGATCGACTTGCCGTCGGGGCTCCAACGGAAGCCGTCACGGAGACTCAGCTCTTCCTCGTAGACCCAGTCGAACGTCCCGTTGATGGTCGTGCGGGAGCCATCGCGCGTGAGCCGCGTGATCGCACCGTTGGCGACGTCCTCGACGTAAAGGTCGTTCTGCCGGACGTACGCGACGCGCCGGCCATCGGGCGAGAACTTCGCGAACATGAGCGTGGACCTGGGCGCGTCGCCGCCGAGCTTTCGCAGCTGGTGCGATGCCAGGTCGAGCACCCAGTAGTCGCCGCGCGTGTTCTCACGCCAGACGCGCTCCGACGCGGTGAAGATCAGGAGGCGTTTGTGGTCCGGTGACCAGAAGTAATCCTCGACGTCGAGCGGCGCGGACGCGCCGTTAGGTGTCAGCGAGGTCGACGGAACGAGGACGTCGCGCGCCCCCGTTCGCGCGTTGAAGCGCGCGAGCTCGGCCCCGCCGTTATCTCGTGGGCTCGCCTGCAGCGCGACGTACGTGGAGTCGTCGAGCCAGCGCAGCTGGCCGGCCCCGCGCGCGGCGAATTCGCCTGAGGCAAAGATCCGCTCGACGGTCAGGCGGGCGGACGTTGCCGGTGGCTGCGCGACGAGCACGGCGGGGATGATCGCTACCGTTAGCGCACACGCGACGCGCCTCGATAGGAACTGGATCGCTGTCATAGCCCAATTGGGGTCAGAGTCGAATTTCATCATTTTAACGATATCGGGCGCAACGCAACGCCGTGCGTTGCGCTGCGCCCGATATCGCTCAAATGGTGAAATTCGACTCTGACCCCAATTCCGCCATCTACCCCCAATTTCCGTCACTCACCACTCCGTCATTTTCGCCTGATAGGGCCACCAACAGCTTGGCAACTCCACCCACCACTGCAAATGGAGTTGTCATGACGATATTCCGAAAGCTGAGCGGCCGGCCGCTTGGCGCTGGCACGCTCGCCATCGCGACGGCCGCTGCCTTCATCGCGCCACCCGTCACCGCCGCACACCGCGAGCCAGCTGCGTCGGCGCTCGACACCGCCATCGCCCGCATGGGCGGACGGGAAACTCTCGCCCGCATCGAGCGCGTGCGCTTCGAGACGATGACCCTGTGGCAGCGGATGACGTTCGAGACCCGCCCGATGGACCTCATCATCGCGTACGAGTTGCACAGCGACCTTCGGAACTATCCGCTCGTCGCGTGGCGCAACACGCGCCGGTTCGTCAACGGCCCCGCGTTGCAGGAGATGACCGACATCGTGCAGAAGGACGCGGGCATCCGGCGGTTCCCGCCAAATCCCGATGGCACGGCGTCGCCATGGACGCCCATCAACGTCGCCTACATCGACGAGCGAAAGGAAGTCTTCGCGTTCGCCCCCGAACGGCTGCTGCTCGCCGCCCGCGCCGCAGGGGATCTCCGCGCGCTCCCGGACACCACGATCGCCGGACAGTCCCACGCACGACTGAGCGCGACGATCGACGGGTTCCCCACGACCATCTTCCTCCGGCGCAACGACGGCTTCCTCGCCATGGCCCGCTATCACGCCGCCCAGCCTAACGACTTCGGGCTCGCGCCGTGGGGCAACATGGAAACGGAAATGTGGTACTCCAGCTGGAAAAAGTTCCCGGTCGCCGGCACGCCCGGCGTCGCGTATCCCACGCAATGGGACGTTCGCCGGGTCGGCCGCATGTACAAGCGCCTCGTCCTGCTCTCCGCCAACTTCGACGCGGATGCCCCTGCCGATTCGTTCGCCATCTCGGACTCCCTGCGGACCGCGTTCGCGAGCGGTCCGTCCAGCAAACCAATGTGGGAGCTTCCGATGGACTCGGCCAAGCTCGTCGAGCCGCGCCTCGCCCGCCTCGGCATTCCCGGCGCGACACAGGCTGCCGTGAAGCTCGGCAAGTCGTGGCTCTTCCTCGAGGGCGCGAGCGTGCCGCAACGGAGTGAGACCGACGTTCGATGGCTCGAGTCGGCGGACCCCGGATCGACCGTCGCCGGCCTCCTCGTGACGACCCCGAACACCGGGCGTGGGGGCGCCGCCTGGTTCACTCAGAAGAAGCTCCCGGTCTACGTGACACCCGGCGCCGCCTCGCCCATGAGCACAACGCTCCAGAACTGGGAACAGCCGTCCTCCGGTGCGAGGGTCGTGTCGAAACCACAGTGGCTGCGCATAGGCGGTGACTCGGTGTGGGTCGAGCCGATCGACCTGCCGGATATGCCAGGTGCCCTCGTGGCGTACGTACCGTCGCTGCGGTGGGCGTATAGCGGACCCGCCGCGTCGCCGCTCTACTTC
>DASUGD010000174.1:0-6033 GCA_036274195.1 Gemmatimonadaceae bacterium
TTCAGTTTCGGCTCTGGCAAAACGAAGCCGCGGGCCGCCGGATGTATCCGGCGGCCCGCGGCGTGTTCCCTTGTCCCCGTGCACGCGGCCCGCGCGGGCCGCGTCCGAGAGGCCTACTTCTACTTACCCTGATAGTTGAACGAGTTCGACTGGATCACGTTCGCTCCCTTGAAGTCAAAGCCGCCGGTTCCATTCGGCAGTGTGACCTGGAAGGCGAGGATATACCCACCAGCTTTCGTCAGGTAAACGTCGCCGAACGAGACGACCCCGCTGGCATTGGCGTACCGCGTCACCGTTGGACCCGGCGTTCCGTTCGATCCGTCCTTGAAGAAAGCAATCGAGCTTTTGTTGCCGACCACCGATACAGTGACTGGAGTGCCCTTCGGGGCAAGCGCGCCATCAAAGCTTACAGTGACAGTGACGTCACCGCCTTTTTTCAACGCCAGCGGCTTACTCGTCCTGCCATCGGCGATGCTATCGAGCCCAGTGAGTAAGTATGCGGACAGGTCGTAAACAGAGCTGGGGCTCAGACCCTTCGGGCGCGAGCCAACGACACCACCCAACGCTGCGTGCAACTGTTGCGGACCGAAGAACTCTATCGCCCGTTGCGCCAACGAGATCGGATTGAGCAACCGGAATGCGTAGATCGAGGATCCGTCAGCGATGACGGCTGGTGGAGTACAGGCGAAATTGCTCTCCAACGGGAGGAACACGCCATCGTGGTTCACTCGCCGGCCTGTTCCTAAGCCCTCCACGCCGCACAGCCCAACCTTCATCGAAAGGGTGAATGTCGGGTTTCGAGTGCCGTCAGGCGAAATCTTGGGAATGGTGAAATGGTCAAACGAACTGCCGGATTTTGCGGGGATAGTTTCGCTGCTCGTCTGATAGCCATAGATGAAAACGCGATCGGGCTTGAGTGATCCGCCTATCGAAGCGGCCCAAGTTGCCTCGCCCTGCTCGAGTGCCCAGAAGATGGAGCTCGTGAGTGCTGGCTTGTTGCGCTCGTACGCGCCACCAGCAGGATCCGTGTCCTTTCCGCGCACTTCGAATACCCAATGACTCCCAAGGGCGGGCCCAAAGCCGCCCACCTCGCCGGCGGCCACCGGCGGGTTAGGCGCTTCGGCGCCCGCAACGAAGTCGGGTTTTGCGCACGCCAGCCAGCCCTTCACCAGCCTATCGAAAACCAGGGCGGTGATGTCGGAATTCTGGTTCGCTGTCCCGCGGATTGCGGCAATTCGCGAGAGGCCGTCGAGAACCAGGTCGGTTGCCGTTTCGGACTGCCCGCGCCTTCCAATCTCGGTCTGGAGGGCATTCGCGATCGTGGACAGTACGTCGCTAGGGCTCGTGAACGCGCGGGAGTCGGCCTTGAGTTGGTTGATGTCGCACGGGAGGAGGGTGAGGAGGTCCCCATTCACCGCCGCCGGGATGCTGACTCTCGGCCCCGATGGATCGGTCGGTGCCGAGTTGGGTTGGTCGCTGCAAGCAACAAGCGCTGCACTGGCCAACGCGAGGGCGAGTGCTGTTCGCAGGGAGTGCATGGGTTCCTTAAGGAGAGAGTTTCTAGGATGAGTGGAACCGACCAGATCTACTAACACCATGGTGTCAGCAGCCCGTCAAATCTATTCCAGCCCGGTTAGTCGTCGGTCAATTCGCCGTCTTCACGAGCGCCTGGTACCGCGAATCGGCGCGAAGGTTTTGCGTCCACCACGACTTGTCGTTCGCTGCATACGCCCGCTTGTTCGGGTTGGCGGCCAGGTATTTCGCGGTCAATTCGAGCGCCGTGTCAATGTCCCCCACCTGTGCATAGACGGTCGCCGCGAGGTTCGTGAGCTCACCACCCGGATCGATCTGCGAATCACCCTGTGACGTCGCCGCCAGCGCCTTGGCGCTGTCGAGCTGATTGGCGCGCACATACGCGAGTGCAACCACCAGCTTCTCCTCCAGCTTGTAGAATTCCTGCTCGTTAGGCTGCGCCATCTGGATGACCTCGTCATACGTCTTCCAGACGTCCTTCATGTCGAACTTCGGACCCGGCAACGCGTAGAGCCAGAGCTTGCACTCCGTCAAAAAGAAGTTTTCCGGAAACCGACGGTTGCCCTCGTTGCACCAGCGGACCGCCTCGGGCCGCAGGCCGAGGTCGGCCGACGCGCTAAATAGCCGCACGATGGTTCGGTCGACGTCGGTGAGGTACGGATCGGCATTCAGCGCCTCCTCGGCGGCCAGCTTCGCCTGGGTGAGCTGCTGCTTGGAGAACAGGAGGTGACTCAACACGTTCCAGGCACTCGCGCGCCGCGGATTGGTCGCAATCGATGCCCTAAGGTCCTTCTCGGCCGACTCCAGCAGTGCGTTTGCGGACGTGCCCTCCGGCACGGCATTGTTCACCCACTGCCAGTAGTGAAGCGTGCCCCGAACCTCGATGGCGTCGCCGTCGTCCGGTGCCTTCTTGAGCGCACGATCTGCGTGCGCCAGGCCAGTCTCGATCGCCTTCGCGAAGTTCGGATCCGGCGGGTCGACGAGGCGACTTACCCGGTACCCGAGCCACGCGCGCTGGATGATCGGCTCACGCCAGTTCCCGTCGATCGCCTCGACCTTCGCCAGAGCCGAGTCAGCGGTGGCCATCTTCTGCAGAGCCGACGGGACATCATGCGCCTTGACCAGCGCATCGGACTCGCGAATGATCTGCCGCGCGCGCTGCATGGCACTCCATGCAGCATCGTTCCGGGTGCCCGCCTTGCTGACGAGCTCGCGAATCTCGGCGCCAACGCGTTTCCTCAGGAAGAGCGACATGTCGTGCGCGAGCGAATCCTGGAGGTCGAGCAGCTTCTCCTCGGGCTGCTCGATCTTGGTACTCGCGATCTGGTCACCGGTCAGCGCGTCGACCAGGCGCACCTCCACCTTGAGCCGTCCGCCGCTCGCCGGCGTTACGACGCCAGTCACGAGGGTCCCGACTTTCAGCGCCTTCGCCACACTGTCCGTTCGCGGCGTCGTCCCCTTGAACGGCGCCACACCGTTTGGAGAGATCACCTTGAGCTGCTGCACCGCGCTCAGCTCGTTGATGAGTGATTCGGTGATGCCGTCGGCGATGTGCTGTACCTGCTTCCCGGGGCTCCGGTCGTCGAAGTACAACACCGCGATGTTGTTTTTCGCGTAGTCGCCGGTCAGTCCCTCAGGCGTCGACGGGCCTTGCGTCGCCTTCCAGCCAAACCATCCGCCGGCTGCCAACAGCGGCACCGCGACGGCGGCGGCCATCATCACTCTCTTCTTCGTCTTCGTCTTCGAGCCGCCGCCTAACGCGGGACGCTCCACCGTCTCGGCGGCGAGCGCCTTGGCTTTCAGGCTGTCGCGGCGCCGACGCGCGGCCCCTTCGTCATCCGTGAGCGCGGTCGCGAAATCGGTGGCCGAGTGGAACCGATCCGCCGGCACCTTCGCCATCGCTCGGAGAATCGCGTCCTCGACGGCATCCGGGATCGTATTCCGCACGATCTTGAGACTCGGCACGTTGTCGAGCGAGTGCCGCGCGAGGAGCGCCATGGCCGTTGGCCCCGTGAACGGCGGCTGCCCCGCGAGCAACTCGTACACCACGCACGCGAGACTATAGATGTCGCTCTCGGGCGTGACGTCCTTGCTGCCCATCGCCTGCTCGGGTGACATGTACGTCGGCGTGCCGACGGCCATGCCCGTCCGAGTGAGTGTCTCGCCACCTGCGACGGACACGGCGCGCGCGATGCCGAAGTCCGCGACCATCGCACCGCTCGCATCGAGCAGGATGTTCTCCGGCTTGATGTCGCGATGGATGACGCCCTTCGAGTGTGCGTACGCAAGCGCTTCCGCGACCTGCTGCGCGATCTTGATCGTGTCGTCGACGGGAAGCTGCTTCTCCCGATTGAGGCGCTCGCGGAGCGATGCGCCGTCGACGAACGGCATGACGTAATACAACAATCCGTCGGCCTGGCCGGAATCCAGCACGCCGACGATCCGCGGGTGCTGCAGCACCGTACCGACTTCGATCTCGCGCAGGAACCGCTCCTGTCCGAGCGTGACCGCCAGCTCGGGCAGCAGCACCTTCACGGCAACGTACTTGTCCCGCGTTAGGTCGCGCGCGAGAAATACGCTCGCCATCCCGCCGCGCCCGAGCTCACGCTCGAACGCATACCGCCCCGCCAGCGCAGCCTGGAGGGTCGACAACGAGATTTGGTGCGTCGTCGCTTCCACTGCTTCTTCCTCGAACAGGTCGGGATGTCACCCGATACCACACGAACATTCGTGCTGCCGGTCACTATCGGCCGGTACCATACTATACAGTCCAGCGAGAAAATCGGCACCTGGTATTAATCCGAGTCAATAAACATCCGTCCAGGCCACCGGGGAAGCACTCCTCACTCCTTTGACTCGAGTGGCGGCTGGCGTCTCCAATTGGTCGCCTGCTCGTACGAATACGCCAGTCGGATCAAGGTTTCCTCGCTCCACGGTCTTCCGAAGAACTGCAGCCCCGCCGGCAGTACGCCACGGGTGTAACCCATAGGAACCGTGATCGCCGGATACCCGGTGCTCGGCGAGAAAAGCTGGTTGTTGTCGCCGGCCGGCGTGTTCAGGTCGCCGATCAGACGCGGGGGGTTGCTCCACGAGGGATAGACGAGCGCATCGAGCCGCTTTCCATCCATCTCGCGCAACACCGCCGCCCGAAGAGCCTCGCGAAAGCGATCTCGCGCGGCACATCCCGGATTCCTCTCCGGCGGCAGCGACTCGGCCTGCGCCGACGTGAGCCGCACCTCGATGGACGGATGGAAGCGGCGCGAGCGGATGAGGTCGGCCACCGTCTTCACCGGCAGCGTCGTGTCGTTTCGCGATGCCAGGAACCGCTCGAAGTCGTACTTGAACGGATTACAGCCGCCCGCCTGAGAGCGACGCAGTGAATCGAGCTCCGGGATCATCACCGACTCCAGCACGGTCGCGCCCTGCTTCCGGAGGTCGGACAACGCTCTGTTGAAGACACGTACGACCTCCGTGTCCGTCGTCGGGGTGAGATACGCCTGGGTCAACACGCCGATGCGTGCACCCTTCAACCCGTCTCGCCGCAACGACTTCGAGTAGTCGGGCGTCGGGCGGTCGCGGCTCGCCACGGTCACCGAGTCGAGCGGATCGTACCCCACCACCTGCTGGAACACTGCGACCGCGTCGGTCACCGTCCGAGCCATCGGCCCCGCGATGTCGGCCGACAGGAACAGCGGGACGACGCCGGCCCGGCTCGTCAGGCCCATGGTCGACCGGATGCCCACCAGGTCGTTATGGGCCGACGGGCCGCGAATCGAGTTGCCGGTGTCCGTCCCGAGCCCGACAACCCCGAAGCTCGCCGCCACTGCAGCGCCAGTACCGCCACTGGATCCCGCCGTCACCCGGTCGAGCGCATACGGATTCTTCGTGTACCCCGGGAGGATCGAGCTCACCGTCTCGTACGGCGAGAACGCCAGCTCGGCCATGTTCGATTTCGCCAGAACGATCGCACCGGCGTCCTCGAGTCGCTTGACCATCGTCGCGTCCTCGCGCGGCGTCCAGCCTTTCAGCGCCAGCGACCCCGCCGTCGTCTGCAAGCCCGCCGTCTGGAAGTTGTCCTTGACGATGATGGGGATGCAGAAAAGGGGACCGCCGAGTGTGCGCGTGGCGGCGAACTGGCGGTCCAGCGAGTCGGCGATCGCGAGTGCCTTCGGGTTCGTCATGATGATCGCGTTGATCGCCGGGCCACGCTTGTCGTATGCGTCCATGCGCGCCAGGTATCCCGCCACGATGGCGTGACAGGTCATGGTCCGCTGCCTGAGCGCGGCGTGCACCTGTGAGATGGTCGCTTCGGCAAAGCGGAACGCCGTGCGACCTTGGGCGGCGGCATCGCGAACGATTACTGCGATTGTTGCCAGTGCGAGGATGGTGGGACGCATTTGAAGCCGGGGACGGGGGACGGGCGACGGGGCGAACGACAAAAGACCTCGGGATGCCGCTCTACCGCTAGAGGCATCCCGAGGTTCTCCGCTGTTTAGCCTT
>DASUGD010000175.1:0-5045 GCA_036274195.1 Gemmatimonadaceae bacterium
CATCATGCCGAGTCCCGGATTATGCCGACACCGTGTGAACGGAAGACGTTGTGGGTGGAGGATCTCGCGATTTACTGCGGGCGTCGCGCGGCATAATCACAGCCCTTCAAGGAAGGCCAGCAGCTGATCGGTGGGCCGATAACGGGAAGGCTTCGTCAGGAGCGGCGTGGTGCGGGAAAGGGCCTCTTCCTTCAAACGCAGGTCCGCGTGCAGATACATCTGCGTGGTCTCCACGGACTCGTGCCCAAGCCAGAGCGCAATCACTGATCGATCGACGCCGTGCCGCAGGAGCTCCATCGCCGTACTGTGTCGGAGCACATGCGGCGTGACACGTTTGCCTTTCAACGAGGCACACCGTTCGGCCGCGGCGGCTGCGTACCGCTTGAGCAACCGCTCGACGGCATCGCGACTGAGTGAATGACCTCGAATGCCGGGAAAGAGCGGATCCGTGGGCGAGCCGGGCTGGGTCCGCAACCACGCCTCCAGTACGGCGACGGCATCGCGACGGAGCGGTGTACACCGGTGTTTCCGGCCTTTGCCCAGACAGCGGAGATACGCGCCCGAGCCCAAGACGATGTCTTCGCGTTTCAGTCCGATCAACTCGGAGACGCGCAGTCCCGTTTGGAAGGTGACCAACAGCAACGTACGGTCACGTCGCCCGATCCAGGTCGATGCATCGGGCACCGCCAGCAGTGCATCCATCTCGGTCGCGGTGAGGAATTGGACGATCGTGCGCTCGTAGCGTCGGCTGGGAATGGCTAACAACCGCTGACACAGTAAGGCATGGGCCGGTTCGTTCAACGCCACGTACTGTGCGAACGAGTGGATCGCGGCGAGCCGCGCATTCCGGGTCCGATTGCTATTGCCCCGGACGCGCTCGAGATGATCGAGAAAGTCGCTGACAAACGTCGGCGTGAAATCCTCAAGCGTCAGCGCCGAGGGCGGGCGACCGACCCGCTCGGCGGCGAAGCGCAGGAGGAGGCGGAACGTGTCGCGGTAGCCCGCCATCGTGTGGGGGCTGGCTTGTCGCTGCTGGCGCAAGCGATCGGTGAAAAAGCGTTGCAGCAACGAGGGAAAGCTGGTGGCCGTCATCGGCGGCCCTCCTCAGCCGCGCCCGTGACGCGGGCCGCGGCCAATTGGAGCAATTCCGGCACGGCTTCCAGATACCAGTAGGTGTCATTGACGTGGACGTGACCGAGATAGGTGGCCAGCTTGGGCAGCTCACGCTCGACATCGCGTCCGGCGCGGTACCACGTCACGAGCGTCGATGCCGCGAAGCGATGGCGCATATCGTGGAGGCGCGGCCCATGCCCATGACGGCACCCGCTCGTTGGCGCACGCAGGCCGGCCCGTCGGGACACGAGCACGAAGGTGTGGCGGGTATTGTCACCGGCGAGTCGCGTGCCGCGCTCCGAGACGAAGAAGGCAGGTGTCGGCCGCGTCGGCAGGAGGCGGTCGCGGGCCTCGGCATACCGCATGAGCGCCTCGGTGGTCGATCGATGCACGGGGACGATTCGGGACTTGCCAAACTTGGTGCGACGGATCGTGAGGAGATCCCGGTCCAGCGCGACATCGGCGTCGTCGAGCATCAGCGCTTCACTGACGCGTAATCCCGTCACGGCGAGTAGACCGAACAGCGTGACGTAGGTGAGCCCGCGCAGCCCTCGCGGCGACGGGAGCGCGCGGGCGGCGGTCAGGAGCGCCCGGATCTCGCCCTCGCTGTACAGATGCGGGCGAGGGCGCCGGAATCGATGTGGCAGGAGATCCGCCGGCGGCACCTCGGTGCGCGGGTCAGTGGCCTGTCGCCAGATCGCGAACCGCCGCACGATCCCGAGGCGCCATGCCCACGTCGCGGGCCGGGCGTGCCGTGGGGCCATCGCCCATTGCACGGCCAGCTCGCGAGTGATCACCTCCTGTCCCTCGGCCTGGAGAAAGGCCACAAACCGACGGAGCAGGCCGGCCGGCACGCGCAAGCGGAGGCCCAAGCCTTGACGCATGCCGAGATACTCGTCCAACGCGGTCGCGAGCGAGGTCATTGCACACCTCCCGCGTCTGGCCACGGCTGCACGACGAGCCGAAGACTCTCCAGATCGACCTTCGCATAGATCTCGGTCGCGCCCGCGGCCCGGTGGCGAAGCACCGCGCCAATCTCGACGAATGACGCCCCATGCCGGAGCATCTGTGTGGCGAGACTATGGCGGAGCAGGTGGGCACCGCGGACGGCCGGATGCAGATCGGCCCGGGCGAGCGCGCGCCGCACGATCGTGGTGACGGCCCCCGGTCCCCGGAAACTCCGGCGCGGCGCCCGCATGCAGAGAAATACGCGCCGCGTCTCACTCGGCGGCCGATCGCGAACGTACGTGGCCAACGCGTCGCCGACGTCTTCAGGCAATGGGAACCGCTCATGGCGCAGTCCTTTCCTCCCGCGAATCGTGATCTCGCCCGTGCGCCAGTGCAGATCATCGAGCTCGAGTGCGACCACCTCGCCCGCGCGTACGCCCAGGCGAGCTAAGAGCAGCAGAATGGCGTAGTCGCGTCGACCCGTCGGCGTCTGGCGATCGCACGCCGTGAGGAGTCGCTCCACGTCATCGGCCGCCAGCGATCGCGGCAGCGTCGCGAGCCGCCAGGCGGGCACCGTGGGAACCGTGGCACTGAGATCGACGGCAATCTCACCGGTCTGAAACAAAAACCGGCAGAGCGCCCGCAGCGCAGTCGTCATCAATTGGGCACGTCCTACGCTTCCCACTCGCGCATGCCGTTGCACGAATGCCGCGATATCGCTTGGGCTCAGGGTGCCCAGAGACGACCACGCATCACCTCGTTGCTCGGTGAGAAACTGCCGACAAAACAGGAGGTAGGTGTCCACGGTCGTCGGCACGAGCCCGCGCTCGGCCCGCAGGTACCGTTGATACCGGCGCTCGAGCTGCGCCCGGGGCGAGTCATCCACGACGGGTGCCCGCGCGACAATCACCCCTTGCGTGCGGAGGTGCGTGAGCACCTGACTGAGAGTGGTCTTGCCGCCACGCCGCAGACGACCGTACACCGTGCGAAGAAAGGCGTCCACGACGCCCGCGTCCAGATCCGTCAGCGAGTGATCGTGGCGAACGAGCCATCGATCGAACGTCCGAACCAGTGACAGCTGCGATCCTCTCGTCTTCCGGGCATATCCCAGCGCGACGAGATGCTTGGTGAATGAATCGAGGTGTGGCCCCAATGGTCCGGGGCACGGACGCTTACCTGCTACGCCGTGGTCGTGCTCTGCCATGTCTTCCCCTTTCCGGCACCTAAGCCGAACCGAAGAAGACAGCGCTGATTATGCCGACAGTGCAAGGGGAATTTCCCAGGGATTCGTCCTAAACAGCGCGGACGAATCAAAGGGCTCGGCATAATCCGGGACTCGGCATGATGTCGGAGGTCGTGCCAGTGGAGGTCGATCTGCGCGAGCGCCTTCCGATTCGACACTCGCTTGCCGCTTCCAGCTCGCGTCGGCTTGATGCCGTTCGCCAAAAGGAGCAGCGTCTCCCAGGCTGACTTCAGGCTGGCCACGTACGCGCCGGTCGTAGCTTCGCCGAACACGTACGCGTCCGGTCCGAGGAATGCTCGCCGGCGCAAGAGCTTCTCGAGCCGGCTGCCTGCCTCGAAGGGAATCACACGAGCCACCTCCGTTTTCGAGTGCTCTTTGAGGATTCGGATCCAGCGATGTCGCCAGTCGACTTGCTTGTTCTGGATCTTGAGCATCTCGCCACGGCGGCAGCCGGTGTCAAGGGCTCCGATGATTCGGTCGCGCATCTCGTCACCAGTTGTCAGCTTGACCTCCGGATTCCAGATGTGACCGCGCACGATCGCGCTGCATAGCGGTCGCGAGATCTTGAACGCTGCCGCGATGTCCCGTTGCTCGACGCCAGCGCTGGCTCGTGTCCGGATCTCGTGGACATCGTCCCAGGTCAGCTTCGCCATGCTGCGCGTCGGCTCGTTCAGGAGTTTGCATGCCTCCAAGAGCCGTTGTTCCTCGGCTTCGGACACGCGCCGCTCTCGTCGGCGTTCACTCTTCGCGGGGATTCTGACGCCGCGAGGATGAAACGCCGTCTTGGTGAGGAGATCGCGACCGATCGCCCAGTTGCAGACGTGACGCAACCGAGCCAGGTAGCGATTGGTGGTCGCGATCGCGCGGTTCGCGTATCGCGCCTTGAAGTCCTCGATCGCGTCGGGACGTTCGAGGGCCGTCGCCGGCAGCGTGCCGAGTTGAGCGCCGAGGACGTTTAGTTGACTCAGCATGCCCGCCCGGCTCTTGAGCGGCTCGACCTCGACGTAGCGAGTGCGATACAGCTTCAACAGGTCTGCCACCGTTGTCGGTCGTTCGAACTTGGTCTCGCGCTCGATCGGCACACGGGGATCCTTCCCGGAGACGATCTCGGCGATGAACTTCGGCTCCCAGACCTTCTCGGCTTCATGCTTGGACGTGACCGGTGCCGTCGCACCTCGCGCCAGGGCGAAGTCGTCCACGGGCATTCGGTAGCGTCGATGGTTGTGCATGACGTCCAGCCACCACGGATGCTCGCAGCGCGGGCTTGTCTTGCAGCCTTTGCTTCGACACGGCTTTCGAACAGCCATACGGGTCCTCCTTTCGGTTACGAAACTTTCGTTGGGGCTCCTCGACGAATCCAGTCGAGGACGTCGTCTGGATGAAACCTCCTTCCTCGGACACCGAAGCGTTGCGATCGGAGCAGTCCGCGCCAGTATGCGCGACGAACCGTCTCTTCGTGACAGCCGACGAACTTGGCCACCTCGCGAGCGTTCAGCAGCCGGTTCGGCAGGCCCTCCGACTCGTACGCTGCCGCTTCTTCGGCGACTCGATTCTCGACTCCATCAGGTTCCGGATACGAGTAATCGTTCCTCATAGCCTCCTCCGAGGATCCACGCCGCTCGGGCGCCCGGCCGGAAAGCCGGCAAGGCGACGACCAGCGCACAGGGCGCCGCACCCGCGACGGTGCAGACGCCGATGTTGTTAGGAAACGGCGAGCCGGGAGGTTCCGCGCGGGAGTGAA
>DASUGD010000176.1:0-6887 GCA_036274195.1 Gemmatimonadaceae bacterium
TTCTTAGTCGTCAGTGCCGTCCATGCCCTCCACGAGCTTGGAGAGGCCGGTCGCGAGCGCGTGGACTTCGCGGTCGCTCAAGTGAGCGGCGGCTCGAAGCAGGCGGGAGGTCCCGGTTTCCGGGGCTCGACGCAGTACTGAGCGACCCCGAGCGGTGAGGCCGAGCGACAGGCGGCGGCGGTCGTCGTCCGCGGATTTTCTGGCCACCAGGCCCTGTTCGACGAGTCGGCTCACCACCACGCTGACCGAGCTGATGTCGGTGTGCGTCCGTTCAGCGAGCTCGGTCAACGAGGTGGCGGGACTGTCGGCCAGCCGACGGAGCGCGTGCAGCTGTGCCCCGTGCACGCCCACTCGCTGCTCCGCTTCTCGAGACGCGAGGCGCAACTCCCGAACGATCGAGCGGAGAGCGTCGAGAATGACTCCGACGTCTTCGCCGCGCTCGCCGTTGGCGGCACCATTGGTGAGCCGCGTCGAGACAGCGGAGTCAGAAGAGGTCTTCATCGGTCTCCTCCGTGAAGTTCCAGTAGAGCGCAGTGGGGATGGTCGCACCCGACGCGGCAACAGCCCTGATGCGCATTCGACAACCGAACGCCCTGCTTGACGATCCATCCTTCGAGAGCAGCGTCGCCGGAAAGTCGGAGACCATGCCGGACGACAGGCTCCGGATCAGCGCTGACCTGAACGCACCGCGATGCTCCAGCGGAACGCAGGAGATGAGCAGCTGCCCCGCCAGCCCGTTTCTTCGGAGCCCGAGCAATGCGCACGCGGCATGGTTCGCGTAGCGAACGCGCGTGTCGGGAGCGGTGACGACGTAGGCGGCCGGCGCGAACTCGAAGAAGTCGCGGAACTGTGCGTAGGCGTCCTCGACCTCCGTCCGTGCCGCGAACAGCGCGTCGTTCTGGAGGTGCAGCTCCTCGACGGCGCGTTCAATGACATTGAGCGCGTTCTCGAGCGCTCGCGACACGTCGTTCAACTCGTCCGTCAGGGGGACAGGGTAGTGTGCTTTCGCCCTGTTCAGCGCCCGCCTAACGACCTGTTCGCTCCGGCGGCGCTGCTTGCGGAGGAGGTCAGCGAAATCGGCAAACTCGCTGAAGTCAGGTTTCGGCTCGGCGCTCATGAGAAGGCATTAAGGAGGCTGACCCGAGTACTCGTCGAAGTACGCATCGATACTCCACCTGACAATATCGCTCGTCAATGCTTGGGCGCCAAACCCTAACAATCCGTGCAGGCTGGTCGCCGACTTGACGAGCACGAGCATTTGTTCGGGCGTCAGCCCATCCGCCTTCGCGCGCCGCGCGTACGCGGTCGCCGACGCACGCACCAGTGCCCTTAAGGCGGACAGCTCGTTGTCCGCTCTGTCGGCAACGGCGACCCTCGTGGGCGGGTGGGACGATCCCTGAGCATCCCTCGCAAGCCACAGGCCGACGGCACGGTCCGCGACCGTCGCCGCTCGGGCGAACGCCGCCTGGAGGTGCTCCCATGACCCTACGGTGATCTCCGAAGCACAGTCGTGTGTGGCGTCCGCGGTAGCGGAGTCACCCATCGCCGTCCGCGAGATCGCCTTCCCCGTGACATCGCGTCGATCGCTGGCGCCCATGTCGATCCACTCCCTTCACGGGCCAGTCCGTCGCCCAAATGGAGGTAATCATTTGGCGTCCAAAATATCTATAACCCAAACGATCGAACGGCAAGCGGTGCCGCCAGCGAGGTGTAGCCTGTCCTCATGACCAGCTCAGCGCGCGTGCAGCTGGATGCTCCCGCCACCGAGCGGCGAGACCTCACTCACATCGAGGGGCGCGCCAGGCCGGCTGTCGTACAGGACCGTGCCACTCACGCGGTCCCAGATGCGAACACGAACCGCGCCGCTCGACTGTCCGTCGAGGGCGATGACCGCGAACGCATAGTCGCCACTGCCGTTCACGGTTCCGCGTCCCTGCAGCTGCGCGCTCGTCTCCGTCGCTACCAGCCAGTCGAGCGATGTGCTGCGGAACTCCAGATTGCCAACGCTCAGCTTGAGCTCGGCCTTTCCGGCCGGGACGGCCGATCCCGGTTCGTAGCGAGCGGTCAACGAGAAGGTCAGTTTGCCGCTTCCGGTCGGCGCGAACGCGAGTGCGCCGGCCGGCGACGCGATCCAGCCACCGGCTGTCAGCCTTCCACCCGCCGCATCGTAGACGACGATCGGCCCGCTCGCGAGCTTGGTGTCGGTGCCGCCGTCCTTGTCGCGAACGGTCAACCGAATCGAGTAGATGCCGGGACTCGAGTAGGAGCACGCGCTGGTCGCCATTTCGCCGACGACTTCGGACTCCGCGGTCACGCCGCTCCCGCAATCGAGCGAGGCGGTGTGTGTATCGACGGTGCCGGGATCGGTGAAGCTCGATGAGACAGGAACGGTCACGCCCCCTGACGTTAGGCCGAGCGGTGTGGCTGGAATGGGGAAGGCGGCCAGCGACGGAGCAACGTTCGCGATCGTCGCCGTGGTGCGGGCCGTGTCGACGCCACCGCGGCCGTCATCGACGGCCAGCACGATCTCGTACGTACCGTTGTCGGCGTAGACGTGACTTGCAGGAGGTGTGGGACCAGTACCCTTGGTCCCGTCGCCCAGGTCCCAGGAGAGCGTCAGCGCATCGCCATCGCCGTCCGTGGCACTCAGTGCGAGCGCTACCGGCGACCCTTCGTCACCGACGTACGGGCCACCCGCCGACGCGACGGGCTCGGCGTTCGTGTCGGCCACACCCATGTGACCGACCGCCACGTCATCGAGCAGCAGAGCACTGCTCGATCCGCTGATGGAGAACTGAAAGCCCGTCAGGTACTCGCCGGGTTTCGAGAGCGCCATCCCGAAAAAGAGCTGGCCGTCCGCGGCCAGCGGTACGTCCAGGTTGAAGGAATAGTTGCCGAGGTTCGTGCGAACGAGCAGCGCTACCGGCACCTTGACTCCGATCAGCATGACGTTCGCGCCGAAGAGCGTGGCCGGCACGGAGTCGGCGAGCGTGGCCGAGATCGGCGCGCCGAAGTCGGTCGAGATCGCGGCGCTTTGAATGCCAAGCTCGACGACCCGCCCGATGACGGCGTTCGTAGCGGATGTGTACGTGACCCCACCCGCCGTCCACGGCGACTCCTGCGGGTTGAACGACCCGTCGATGCCGTACTCCTCGAACCCATTGAGGTAGTCGACGACACCCGCTCCGTTGAGCTCCGAACGCTTGTCGAACGTCGAGTAGTTCGGCGTCACGGTGACGGAGGGGTGAGCCGCGTTCATGTCCGCGCGTGGAGCGGTGAGGTCGTCCGCACCGCAGGCCGCGACCACGAACGTCAGACAGGCAACGAGCAGCGCATGCGCGGCGTGGCGATCGGCAGACTCGCACGAGTGGCGCTGCGACGAAGTTGAGCGGGAGGGGTTGGCGATCATAGTCGTTCGACCCGTGAGTACCGCGTTAGGCCCTGGTTGCGACATGGGCGAAGGCCTGCAGCGTTATGCTGCCGACCCGAGCGTCGCACTCACAGTCGCGCGATTTTCGATTCCGTGCGGTGATGAGTCCCACCGGCGAATTGTCAGCCGCGCACGGGGACGTTATGACCGCGAGGCGGACAATACGACTGAACGCCTAACCCCTTGAAACCGCGTTGCCTGTCGAGGGAAAAGGTCCGGCGTACACCGCTACGCGATGAGCGTATCGATCGCGGATGCGCGCCGAGAGCGACTCGGCGGCTTCGTCGCCATCGACGATCGCGTAGACCGATGGTCCCCACGAGCTCTGGCCGACGCCGGGGGCACCGCTGTCGCGCATCAGGCGAATGATTTCCGCCGACGGACCGGGCGCGAACATCCCGCCCTGCGCGTGCGAGAACCAACGGCCATTGATCTCCTGCACTTCGGTGAGCGCCGCCCCGAACGTCTCGAGGTCACCCTCGATCACCGACGGCAGTAGCCCCAGGAGTACCAGGTGAGACACGCGCTCGACATCACGCTCGTCAGGCAGCGGCAGCGCGGCGAAGGCCTCGGCTTCCATGGCTCCGCTCACGCCGGGAGGAGCGTCGGGCACCGCGAGCACGCACCGCCACGACGACGGGAATGGCTCGCGCGCGAGCAGCGGGCCGACGTCGTCGTCGGCGCCCATACGGCGACCGCCCTCGACCACGAAACCACCGCCGGCGAACGTCCACGTTCCCACGGCCGACCGCTTCGCGCGACCCACCGCGCGCGCGAGCTCCACCGGGCTCGCCGCGACGCGATACAGCTCGGCGAGCCCCTTCGCGATCGAGAGGCCGAGTTGCGTTCCGGAGCCGAGGCCGGCATGCGCGGGGATCGATCGCTCGACGACAATGCGTGCACCGTCTCGAATACCATGGTAGGCGAGAAACCGCTGAGCGAAATCAGCCGCCCGCTCCGACTCGGCGCCTTCCACCACGACCTCGCTCGCGGGCGACACGCCCACACGCACCGAGACGCCGGGAGCGGACGCGCCGACTCCGCCGAAGCGCCGCCCCATGCCGCCTCGCAAATCCAGCAGACCGAAATGGAGGCGGGCCGGGGCTTCGACGACAACCGTATCCATCACCTAACGAGTCCCGTCCTGATCGGGCACTGGCGCCGAGCGGATGTACTCCGACAGCATTGCCATCGCCTCCTGCTCATCGGGGCCGGCCGTTTTGTCGACGATCACCTGTAAGCGACCCAGCTCCGACTCGAGAAAGTCGCGCCCGAGCATGTGCACGCGGGTGGCATAGATCGCCGTCTCGAGCACGGCGTGTCGTGCGCGGTTGAACCCGATGAACTCGCGTCGAAAGCCATGATGCACGATCTCGGTCTCGATTCGAGAGCGCGGCGGCGTGCTGTCGATCGACCGGATCCGAAGCTCGCGCCACGAGCACGCGACCTCGAGGACCACGCCCGCCACCACAGTGGCTGGAAGCACCGCGTACGACGGGTTGGAGATGGCCGCTCGGGCGAACACGCGCACATCATCGACCAGGTTCACTACCGCGGCTCGCGTCGCGACGACATTGCGGTATGTCGAGGTCGCGAGAAACGGCTTGAGGACCGGCGGTTCGTCTCCACCCGTCCATTCGACGCCCATCGGCGCGATGTTCACCGCGCCGTTCGTGTCCAGCGTCGTGACTATCGTCTCGATGATCACGACGGCGACCGGCGAGCGCGTTCCGACCGCTGCGTCAGGCGGACGTGCTCGGATTTCACGTCATCCGGTGGCGTCAGATAGCCCCAGGAGAGCGACCCCTCCTGGCGATACGTCTTGCCGAGCGTGATCGCGAGCTTCGCTTTGGCGAGCTCCTTCCCGAGGTAGAACGCATGTGTCGCTTCCGTGACATCGAGCTGGGAGAAGATCTCCTGGATGTCGGTGCCGCGAACGAAACGGTCGCGGTTGAGCACCGTGATGACCTCGCGATCGGTGAAGATGCGAAAGTTCGGGTCCGTGATGCGGCGCTGCAGGTCGCGCAGCTCCTCCTCGGAGTACGCGAGGATTGCCGGGTCTTTCACGGTGACGAGACGGTCGTCGACGTGCTTCGGCACTGTGCGCCCGCGCACAGCGTAGTGCATGAGCTGCCGGGCGATGGCCACTTCGCGGACGGCACCGGTGGCCCACGGGATCACCTCCGTGGTGAGGATGGTGCGAATCCCGAGCTCCTGGCACACAGCGATGAGGAGCGCATTCACACCCGTGGAATCGGCCGCGGTCAGCTCGGTGATATTACCGATGCCCATCATCATCTCGGCGTCAGGGTAGCGGCGGCGCACCTCCGCATACCGCTCGAGCGACGTCATGAAGCCGAAGCCGATGGGCTCGATCACGGGGTCGATGAGATGACGCACGCCTGCCGCATCGAGCGCGGCGAGCGTGCGATCCAATGTCTCGAGCGATGTACCCGCGTCAGGCACCACGACGGCGCGCGCGCCGGCTTCGGCCAGATCCGCGGCGACGTCGAGATTGGAGCCGTTCACGCTCAGTACGAGCTCGGCCCCAGCGGCAACGGCGGTTCGGATCTCGCCGACGTCGAAGCTGTCGACGCTCACGCGCATGCCGGCCGAGACGAGCTCGCGGACAATGTCGCCCAGCGCGGGGAACGACAGTCCCGGCGTGCAGCCGATATCGATCACGTCCGCGCCGGACTCGCGGAAGTACTCGGCCATTCGGCGCGTCTCTTCGCGCGTGAGCCTCGGGACGTTGTTGATCTCGGCCACGATCTCGATGTCCCACGCGCCGTAGTCGCGGGTTGCCTGCCGGCCGAAATAGGCGGGGATCTCGCGGAGGTCCTTCGGGCCCTTCGCGACGCGCATGCCAACGTTCTCGCGAACGACATCCGGGTCACCCTCGCACAGGCCCGGGATGAGCACCAGGTCCGTGTCGGTCGAGGGTACGGCCAGATGCTTGGCGATCCACGGCGTCGTCATGAGCGCCGCGACGGTGATGCCTAACACGGCGACGTCGTAGGCGAACGGCGGCGCCATGTCGCTCAGCACGCGTCGCAGTGCCGGTTCGGCGAGCTTGCCGGTCACGAACAGCACGCGGTGCGGCGACTCGGTCACCGGCGCTCGCCGCTCCGAACGAACTTGTTAGGCGTCCCCGCGAGCGCGCCGCCGGCGGCCGGACGCCACAGCACGATGTCCTCGATCCGGCGCGCGAGGGCGAAGTCCTTGTCCGTGATGCCGCCGGCGCTGTGCGTCTTGAGCTTGACGCCCACGCGCGCCCAGGTGACGGACAGGTCCGGGTGGTGGTACGCCGCCTCGGCCACGTAGCCGATGGCGTTCACGAGCATGAGCGTCGTGGGCCAGCCGTCGGTCTGGTAGTAGCGTCGAATCCAGCCATCCTCGAGGTACCACCCCGGGAGCGCCGCCAGCTTCTCGGCGATCTGGGCGTCGTCGTAGGTCG
>DASUGD010000177.1:0-2486 GCA_036274195.1 Gemmatimonadaceae bacterium
AGTCCCCAGTCCCCAGTCCCCACTCCGCTTGACATACTCCAACCTCTCCCCTCACATTGTGAGTGGAAGTCCGCCTCTGACCCGCCTAACGACTCGCCCCGATGGATCTCCTCCAAGGCACTCTCGACGTCCTGATCCTCAAGACGCTTTCGTGGGACGCCATGCACGGCTACGCCATCTCGCGATGGATCCGCCAACGCACCGACAACGTCCTCACCGTCGAAGACGCGGCGCTCTACCAGGCCCTTCACCGGCTCGAGCGCAAAGGCCTCATCGAATCCGAATGGGGACTCTCCGAGAACAATCGACGCGCGAAGTACTACCAGCTCACCCAAGCCGGCCGCGCTCAGCTCCGCGCGGAAACCAGCGAATGGAGACAGTACGCCGAGGCCGTCTTCAAAGTCCTCGAAACCGCGTGACCCGACACGCAACACCCTCGCGCCACCATCCCAATGAGACGCATTCGCGGCCTCCGGCCAGTCTTCAGGCTCCCCTGGTTCTCTGCCTCGCGAGTCCGTCGCGAAGTCGATGACGAGCTCCGATTCCATCTCGACATGAAGACCCAGGAGCTCATCGACGCCGGCGCATCGCCAGCCGAGGCATCGAGCCGCGCCCGCGCCGAGTTTGGAGACCTCGAGTACACGCGCCGCTACCTGAACCACACCGACCGCGCCCGCATGCACCACGAACGACGGGCCGAGCTGGGCGATGAGCTCCGAAAGGACGTGCGGTTCGCATTCCGACAGCTCCGTCGCAATCCGGGCTTCACTGCCATCGCGCTCATCACGCTCGGTCTCGGCATCGGGGCGAACACCGCGATCTTCTCCGTCGTCCGCGGCGTGCTGCTCGCCGAGCTGCCCTATGCCGACCCGAATTCACTCATCAGAGTGTACTCGAAGATCGAGCGCGGAATGGTGTCGGTGTCCCCGGCCGACTTCAACGATTGGCGCCAGCAGTCGACCAGATTCGCGGCACTCGCCGCATCGGCGCAAGGCACCGTCAACCTGACGGGCAGCGGCACCGCTGAACGCTTCACTCAGGCTCGGGTGAGCGCGAACATGTTCCAGCTGCTCGGCGTGCGTGTGGCGCTGGGTCGCGCGTTCGCTCCCGGTGAAGACGCGGTGGACGCACCACGCGTCGTCATCCTGAGCGATGGGCTGTGGCGCGGCCGATTCGGCGGCGACCCGGCCATCATCGGGAAATCGATCCGCCTCGACGATTTTCCCACCGAAGTGATCGGCGTTGCGCCGCCGGAGATGCGTTACCCATCGCAGGTTGACCTATGGCTCACGACGCGCTTCTCGGCCAAGGATCTGTCGGACGGGAGTCGCGGATCGCGGTGGATCGACGTGATCGGCCGGTTGGCGCCGGGTGCGACGCGGGAGCAGGCGCAGAGCGAAATGAACGCGATCGCCCGCCGCCTCGAGCTTCAGGACCCGAAACACAACGCGGGCTACTCGACCAGGCTCCTTCAACTGCGCGATGACATGGTCGGCGGCGTGCGACCGGCGCTGATCGTTCTGCTCGCGGCGGTCGGCTTCGTGATGCTCATCGCCTGTGCGAACGTCGCGAGTCTCATGCTGGGTCGCACGGCCGCCCGCGAATCCGAGCTGGCGGTCCGCACCGCGCTCGGTGCCGGCCGCGGACGACTCATCAGGCAGCTCTTGACCGAGAGCTGCTGCCTCGCACTCGCGGGCGGCGTGTTGGGTCTCGCCCTCGCTCTGGTCGGGACGCGACTCCTCCTCTCGCTCGCGCCGAGCGACATCCCGAGGCTGTACAACGTTCGGATGGACGCGGCGGTGCTGCTGTTCACGGTCGGTACCACGGCGCTGGCAGCGCTGTTCTTCGGCGCGGTCCCCGCGCTTCAGGCGTCCGGCGCGGACACGGTCCTCCATCTGCGCACCGGAGACCGCGGCTCGCGCACGCACCCGGGAAGCGCTCGCGCGCGCAGCGTTCTCGTCGTCGCGGAGATCTCTCTTGCGCTCATGCTCCTGGTCGGCGCCGGACTCCTGATCAAGAGCTTCACACGGCTCAGGGAGGTGAACCCGGGTTTCACCGCTGCGCGGGTGTCGACCTTCACGGTCACGTTGTCCCCGGTGAAGTATGAGACGACCGAGCAGCAGCGTGCGTTCTCGGCGAGACTGCTCGATGCCGTTCACCGCATCCCCGGCGTCGACTCGGCCGCCG
The DNA here is from genome assembly GCA_036274195.1 of Gemmatimonadaceae bacterium. Lineage (GTDB taxonomy): Bacteria > Gemmatimonadota > Gemmatimonadetes > Gemmatimonadales > Gemmatimonadaceae > JAJKIV01. The sequence goes on from DASUGD010000177.1 coordinate 2,188, forward strand.
TGACGTTCGGGCTGCCGCTTTCGGGAACGAGCTTTCAGCTGAGCTACGACGTCGCGGGCCGGCCCGCTCCGCCGCCTAACGCCGAACCGCGCGCCCAGGTGCGTATCGTCAGCCCCGGCTACTTCGCGACCGTCGGGATTCCGCTCGTGCGCGGGCGCGTGTTTGGCGACGGCGACCGGGCAGGCAATCCGCGGACGATGGTGGTGAGCGAGGAGACCGTGCGCCGGTACTTTCCGGGAGAAGACCCGATCGGCAAGCACATCACCTTCGGGTGGAACCGGGACGGTGATCGCCTGTCG
>DASUGD010000178.1:0-61014 GCA_036274195.1 Gemmatimonadaceae bacterium
AGAACCGACAATCGACGACGCGAGCGAGGCGGGGCTCGGCGAAGGCGAGCCGCTCGATCGCGTCGTTCAGTTGAAGCATGGCTTCAGGCTGATCCTCGGCCGGAACCACCTCGCTATTCAGCGTCACCCGCTGCCTGTGGCCCTCGCGTTTTTCGGCGAGGCGGGCCCGGGCGCGATCGACGAGCACATGCCGCATGACGACCGATGCCAGTGCGATGAAGTGCGCGCGATCGCGCCAGGTCGCACCCGGCTGGTCCGCGAGCTTCAGGTAGGCTTCGTGAACGAGCCCGGTGGTGGAGAGCGTGTTACCGGGCTCTCTGGCGGACAGTTGCCGTCGGGCGATCTCGCGGAGCTCGTCGTACACGGCAGGCAGCAGCCCATCGAGGCTGGCGGGATCGCCGGACCTCGCTTCGTTGGTGGAGTTGGCCCCCCCTGCCGACAGCCGCGTGGTCACGAGTCGAAGCCTATCGAGGTTGGGTGCCAAGGTACAATCCGTCGGCGGGAGCCGCCATGTACGATAGGGCGGCAGGCAGCAGGCGACTGGCGACTGGCGACTGGCGACTGGCGACTGGCGACTGGCGACTGGCAATACGTTGTGCGAGCCAGCGTCTCGCGCCAGTTTCGGTACGGGCGTGCCGCTCCGAAGCGGCTCGGACCCGCATGACTCACACGTTAGGCACTCTGATCTCGCGAGGATTCTTTCATGATCAAGCGCATCGCGGCATGCACCATCCTGTGGGCCGCAGCCGCTCACGCGCAGAACAAGGCCCTTCCGCCGGAGCCCGAGCGTCAGGTCGCACGCGAGATCTACAAGGAGATGGTCGAGGTGAAATCCGGGTTCACGACCGGTGCGACGACGCCGATCGCGGAGAACGTCGCACGCCGCCTGAAGGCGGCCGGGTTTCCCGAGGCGGACATCTTCGTCGGCGGTGCGATCCCGACCAAGGGGAACGTGGTGGTCAGGTACCGCGGCACCGGCAAGCGTCGCCCGATCCTGCTGCTCGCTCACATCGACGTCGTGGAAGCGAAGCCGGAAGACTGGAGCATGGATCCGTTCACGCTCGTCGAGAAGGACGGCTACTTCTATGGCCGAGGGACGGGCGATGACAAGGCGCAGGCGGCGATCTGGATCGCCAACCTGATCCGGTACAAGCGTGAGGGATACAAGCCCGATCGCGACATCATCGTGGCGCTCACGGCCGACGAGGAAGGCGGCGGTCCGTATAACGGCGTGAGCTGGCTGCTCAAGAACAAGCGCGAGCTCATCGATGCCGAGCTCGCGCTCAACGAGGGTGGATGGGGGGAGGCGTTAGGCGATACGAAGATCTCGAACGACGTCCAGGTCAGCGAGAAGTACGTCATCAACTATCGGTTCGAGGTCCGGAACAAGGGTGGCCACAGCTCGCTGCCCGTCGACGACAACGCGATCTACCACCTCGCCGGCGCGCTGGACCGGATTGCGAAGTTTCGCTTCCCGCTGGCGACGAACGACGTGACGCGCGCGTATTTCCGCGCGATGTCCAAGATCGAAAAGGGCCCGATCAGCGCCGACCTGGCCAAGGTTGCCGACGGCGACACGGCGGCGATGGCCCGGGTCGCGAAGGCGTCCACGCCGTGGAACGCGACGCTGCGCACGACGTGCGTCGCAACCCAGCTCGAGGGGGGCCACGCGAGGAACGCGCTTCCCCAGCTTGCGGCCGCGAACGTCAACTGTCGCGTGCTGCCCGACGATCAGATCGAATACGTCACGAAAACGCTGACGCAGGTGGTGGGAGATACCGCGGTGAGCATCAAGGTGGATGGCACCCCAGTGCGTGGCCCCGCGTCGCCCATGCGCGCCGACCTGCTGCAGGCAGTCGCGTCGGTCACGAGCTCGGTGTGGCCCGGCGTTCCGACGGTCCCGATGATGGTGATGGGTGGGACGGACGGAATGTACCTGCGTCCGGCCGGTATTCCGACGTACGGTGTGCAGGGCATCTTCTACGACCGCGGGGACATTCGATTCCACGGCCGCGATGAGCGGGTGAAGGTGCAGTCGTTCTACGAGGGGCAGACGTTTTTGTACGAGCTCGTGAAGCGGCTCACGGGGGGACCACCAATCGCCTGACAACGCCATGCGCATTCCGGCTCGCTGTTGTCTGCTGAGTCTCGCCCTCTCCGCCACGGGTCGCGCGGACGCCCAGCGCTCCATCGGGGCGTTCGACGGGCAGACCGATGTCGGTCGCGTGAGTCATGGCGGGAGTGTGTCGTACGACGCCGCGCGACAGGGCTATCTCGTCACCGGCGCGGGCCGAAACATGTGGGGATCGGAGGATGACTTCCACTTCGTGTGGAAGCGCCTAACGGGTAACTTCATCCTCTCCACACGGGCGTCGTTCGTCGGCCGCGGCACGGAGCCCCACCGGAAGCTCGGCTGGACGATCCGGCCGTCGCTCGAGCCGAACGCCGCTCACGTGTCGGCGGCGGTGCACGGCAACGGCCTGATGTCGCTGCAGTTCCGCCGGGCGGCTGGCGGGAACACCGAGGAGATCAAGTCGCCCGACAGTCTGCCGGACCCGAATGTCGTTCTCCAGCTCGAGCGCCGCGACGGGACGTATCTCATGTCGGTCGCGCGATTCGGCGATACGCTCGTGACGCAGCAGCTCACGGGCGTGTCGTTGCCCGACACCGTGTACGTCGGCCTCTACGTGTGCGCGCATAACGACACGACCGTGGAGCGTGGCACGTTCAGCAACGTGCGCATCACGACGCCCGCCAAGCGCGACTTCGTTCCTTACCGCGACTACCTCGGCAGCAACCTGGAGATCCTCGACGTCGCGACGGGCAACACGACGATCGTGCACGAGTACCGCGGATCGTTTCAGGCGCCCAACTGGACGCCCGATGGCAAGGCGCTGATCTACGCGCAGGAGGGACGCCTCTACCGGTTCGACCTCTCCGCCCGTTCGCCCACACCGATCAATACGGGCTTCGCGACGCGCAACAACAACGACCACGTCCTTTCGTTCGACGGCAAGAGGCTCGGAATCAGCCACCACGCGGCGGAGGACAGTGGGGCATCCATCGTCTATACCGTGCCGGTGGCGGGCGGAACGCCGAAGCGCGTGACCGCGAAAGGCCCGTCGTACCTGCACGGCTGGTCGCCGGATGGCCGCTGGCTCGTGTATACGGGCCAGCGGAACGACCAATTCGATGTCTACAAGATTCCGGCCGGCGGCGGCGACGAGATCCGCCTAACGTCCACACCCGGGCTCGACGACGGGCCGGAGTTCACGCCCGACGGGAAATACATCTACTTCAACTCCTCGAGAACGGGACGCATGCAGATCTGGCGCATGCGCCCCGACGGGAGTGGCCAGGAGCAGGTCACGAACGACGGCTTCAACAACTGGTTCCCGCATATCTCGCCGGACGGGAAGTGGATCGCGTACATCGCGTTTCCTCCGGACGTCGCGCCCGACGACCACCCGTTCTACAAGCACGTGCTGATCCGGTTGATGCCCATTCGGGGTGGGCCCGCGCGGGTGATCGCGTACGTGTACGGCGGCCAGGGTACGATCAACGTCCCGTCATGGTCGCCGGACGGCAAGCGGCTGGCGTTCGTGAGTAACTCCGGCCAGCCGTAGCCTAGCAAGAACAGGGCTTATTTAACCACGGAGGTCACGGAGAAAACGAATTGAACCGCGGAGGACGCGGAGGCGCGGAGTGACCATTCCGACCGGCATCTCCGCGATCCTTTGCGTCCTCCGCGGTAAGAAAGCGTAATTGCTTTCTCCGTGACCTCCGTGGTAAAAAAACAACTGTCACGGCCTCGACACCCCGTCGAGCGACTCCTGGTGGACCTTCCGAACCAGCGCCGAGACGAGTGACTTGAATCGCGGGTCGGACTCGGTCGCGTTAGGCGTGTACCGGCGCCCAATCGAGTCCATGTTCACCACGGCCTGGACCTCCGCCAGCGACACGAGGCCGCGCTCCAACGCCGCATGCACCTGGGCAATGATCGACTCGAACAGGTCCCCCGTGAGCTGGAGATACGCCTTGTCGTGAAACGCGGGCCCCTGCCCCGGGACCACGATGGTCGCGTCCAGTCGCTCCAGCCCGCGAAGGCTGGTGAGCCACGGGGTGATCGCGTACGAGTTCGTCGTCCACGGGGGCGGTCCATTGCCTTCCTCCTGGGTGACGAGCGCATCGCCCATTACGAGGATCTTCTCCGCCGGCAGGTACAGCACCGTCGAGCCCGTGGCGTCGCCCGTCACGCTGATGAGCCGGAACTCGCGGCCACCGCTCCACAACACCAGCGAATCGTTGTAGGCGATCGTCGGCAGCACCCGTTTCACGTTCGCGACTTCTGCCGCAAACGCGGCAGTCTCGGCGATGTCCTTCTCGATCGTCCGGCGCGCCTCGGCCGTGAGCGGCGACCCGTCGCGCTGCTTCCCGGTTTGCACGGCCGTGTCGAGAGCCGCGCGCTGCCGGGCGACCTGTGTATTGAGGCCCTCGGCAAAGAATCGAGACCCCATGCGCTTCATGTAGTCGCGCGTCTCGGTCGTGGCGACGATCTGGAGTCCCGGGAACGCTTTCACATACTCGTCGTTCCCCGACCAGTGATCCTGATGCCAGTGCGAGTTGATCAGCGTTCGCACCGGTTTCGATGTGATCTTCCGGATCTCGGCGATCACCATCCGCGCGGTCCGAGCGCGCGTGTTGCTGTCGAAGACGGTGACGTCCTGGTCGTTGACGATCACGACGACGTTGGTGGCCGTCCACAGGTCTAGCGCGGAGGGTGCCCGGAAGAGGTAGATCCCGTCGCCAAGGGCCTCTTTCGTGAGCGAGGTATCCGGCGGCCCTTCGGCACACAGCGGACGCGCGGTGACGATGAGCCCCACGCACAGGGCAACCGAGTGGACGGCGGTGGCGACGATCTGGCGCGATGTCATGGCGAGGTTCGTTAGGTGAAACAGCACGGAGTGTCCAGAATTCGTCCCCGAGGCTCGGCGCGAAAAGGCGGCGTCCGCGAACCGTCACGAACCGCCCGTGAAGCGTCGGTTTCGCGTGCCGACTTGCCGGCGGCACGTCCGGCATCAATGTTCTACAGAGATGCGCCGGATGCTCGACGCGCAGGCTCTGTCCCGCGACCTAGTCGCTCATGCCATGACCACGCACCTCTCGCGCATCACCTGCGCCGCCTGCCTCGTCCTGGCAGCTGCGGCTTCCGCGTGTCACAGGAATCGGCCACCGGACCCCGGCCCGGCCGTCACGCGCAAGGAGATCGAGGACAAGCAAGGCGAGCCGATCGACAAGCAGATCCAGTCGAAGTCCTCGGGCGTCGTCGTCACCCAGACGCCCGACGGCGGCATCGCCGTCAACATTCGCGGCAGCTCGTCACAACTGGCGAGCAATCAACCGCTGTATGTCATCGACGACATTCCGATCACCCCGGGTCCGGGCGGCGCGCTCGTGGGGATCAACCCCCACGACATCGAATCGATCGCGGTGTTGAAGAATCCCGAGGACACGGCCATCTACGGCTCCCGGGGCGGGAACGGCGTCATCGTCATCAAGACGAAGCGGCCGGGGAAGCGTCCCTGACGAGCCAGGTCACAGCGGCGGCCGCTCGATCGATTCTCCGGCATCGCGTTAGGTTAGATCGTGAACGCAGCGCTTGACGAGGGAGCCGCCGGCCTCCAAGTAGTAGGTTCCCTCAAATGAGCGCGATGGCAACACCGACCGCAGCGCCCGTCGCCCCAGGGGCCGAGCAGCCTTCTGCTTCCCTCAACGGACCGCCGCGCGAGCCGGCGGTCCCGGTCGCTTACAGCTCGGAAACAGGTCGCACGTACCGGCTCGACCGGCTCATCGGCAAGGGAGGATTCGGCGAGGTCTACCTCGCCACGCCGATCCCACGCGACGGGCTCCCCGAACAGGTCTGCGTCAAGGTCAGCGACCGCCTTTCCGCGTGGCTTCGCGAGGCGTACTTCGCGGAACTGCTCGCGCGTGAGCCCCGCGCGCTCAAGGTGTACGACAGGTTCGCCGAGCTCGAGGGTCAGAAGATGCGGTACTGCCTGGCGATGGAGTACGCTCAGCACGGCGATCTCGGAGCGTGGCTCGCCAAGAAGGGCGCGGTCCCCGAACGAATCGTGCGCAGGGAGATCGCCGCGATCCTGAACGCGCTGAATGCCCTGCACAAGGGACAGGCCCTGCACCGCGATCTCACGCCATTCAACGTGTTCGTGTGCGAGGACGAGCAGCTCAAGCTCGGCGACTTCGGTATCGCGACCCATCAGCTGAGTCGCCGCGGTGTCACGGCCGACGCGTTCAACATGTTCAACGCGCCGACGGAGATCGCGTGGGGCAAGGTGCGACGCTGGCAGCAGCGCGACGACATCTTCCAGGTGGGACAGATCGCGGCGATGCTGTTGCGCGGCGACGTCACGAGCCCGATGCGCAGCAAGGATGTGCGCCGCCTGCCGTGCAGCGATCAATTGAAGGAGGTCATTCACCGCTGTCTTGGCGCGAGAGGGAAGCGCTACGAGGCGGCGGGTGAGCTGATCTCGGCACTGCGGCACCGGCCGGAGGAGGTGCGACCCGGTCGAAGCCGGGTCGCGAGCCTGGACGGCAAGCGGATCTCGATCACCGGCTTCCTGAGCCGCCCGCGCAGCGAAGCGATTGCCGCGGCGAGGAAGGCCGGCGCGACCTTTCAGTCGAAGCCGGGCCCATCGACCGACGTGCTGGTGCGAGGCAGACCTAACGCGCTGCAGATCGCCGGTACCGTGGGTGGTCTCAAGATCATGGAGATCCGGCGGCTCGCCGCGCGCGGACACCCGATCGCGGTGATTGGCGAGAAGCAGTTCTGGAAGCTCGTGGAACCCGCCTCGCGCTCCGCGGCGAGCTCGCGTCGCGGAAAGTCCAAGCCGGTGGGGCGCACAGCCCGCGCGAGCACCGGTCGGCGCGTGAGGGCGGAATCCCGGCGGTAACCCTACCCGCCGGGGTGCCTGCATCATCGCGTTCCCTGCTCGCGCTGCCGCTCCGCCGCCGCCAGCCATTCGGCCATTCGCTGATCGTTCGCCCCGTACTGTGCCCAGCCGCGTGCCGTGCAGTTCCAGCGATAGTCTTTGATCGACATGTCGATGCCGCGATCGATGAGGTACTGCATCGACGGGTAGTTGTCGTGGAACACAAGCTCGTGCAGGATGCTGGCCGGCTCGTGCGAGCTCCACGTCGTGTTGATGTCCGCGCCACGCTCCAACAGGAAATCGGCCACGTCGAAGTGGCGGTTGATGACGGCGAAGGCGAACGCCGAGTCGAGAATGCGTTGCGCATTCGGCGCGCCGGGCGGGAGCTCGTTCCGCGCCTGTGGGAGGTTGTACGGATAGTGGTGCTCGAGATCGCCCAGCACCGACGCTCCGGATGGATCGAACCAGCGCTGCACGCTCGTCAGGTCTCCGGTGCCCGCCGCGTGTGGCAGGTCGTCCGGCAACGGCCAGATACGGGTGAGCAGGGGAAGCAGGTGCGGCTTCTCGTAGGTCAGTGCGAACTCGATTGCCTGCGATGGCGGCGGCGGGTGGCGCCGACCTAACGCGGGGTCGAGGTCGAGCAGGGCGACGATGAGCTCACCGCGATCGCGCATGACGGCGCGCTCGATCATCCCCACCTGAAATCCCACGTGATCGTCGTCGAGCAGCCACCGGTCGTGCTGCAACCCGGTCACGAACCCCGCGAGTTCGCCATCCGCGATCGCGCGCAGGACCTGCTCCATGACGAACACCTGCCACGGCCCGGTCGGGTTGGCGTGCGAGAAGGCGAGCGAGCGTCGGTCGATGAGGTACCGAATGAAGTCACGGCGACCGACGCCCGCATCCACGTTCTGGCCAAGCTGTGCGTCGAGTGCAATGGCGCGGTCGAGCAGCACCGACGCAACTGCTTCATGCTGGAAGCTGCACGCGCACAGGAACGCGTCGTTGACCTCGGCGAGATCGTGCCGGTTGTGGCCGAGCGAGGACCGGACCGCGTCGAGATCGCCGAGCGCGGCGGAGTACTCGAGCGTGTCGGGCAGGAGGCTCTTGCGCCGAAACAGCTGCAGCAGTCCCCGGGCGCGGGAGGCAACGACGCTCTCGGGCACGGATGGCAGCACGACCGCACCGGCATCGATCAGCACCTCCGCACATTCCGCGCGCGTGAAATCCCGCTCTCGCTGCGGATCGAAAGCGTCGCCATAGGCGCTCGCGGCGAATCCCAGCAGGCTCTGGTTGCCGTCAGTTCCCGTCCAGGAGAGCAGCTGCGGAAAGTCTCCCAGGAGCTTCGTTAGGCGCTCGACGTCATTGTCGTGGATGGCACGTCGCGCCTGGATCGCTGCCCATTCCAGCCCATTGCCGAGACGTTGGCTGACTTCGGCAATGAGATCGTGCCAGCCGTCGAAGCCGTATTCACGCGCGATCACGAGCTGCGCGTTGCGCTGTGTCAGCGGCAGGCGGACTTTCGGCAGCTGCGCTCGCACGCGGGTGACGGCGGCCGCGTCACCCGCTGCGACGTCGCGTGCAAGCTTCTTGGCCTGTTTGCGGAGGGACTCGAGCGACGGACGCTCGGGGAGGGACTTGGACGCGGTCATTGCTACCTCCTTTCATGATCGCCTGTATCCCGCTGAAGACCAGGCTGAAAGAAGGTGCATGCGCACGCTATTCAGACCGAAACAGGTGGGAGTGTTCCCTTGCCGCGGGTAGGAGGCGCCCTGTCAGCGCTCTGCCAGCAGTATCGAGAGACGCCGCTTCGGTGTCAACGGTGTCCCAGTGCGCACGGAGCAAATTTGCGAACATCGGTGGAATCGATGTTCGAAATCTGCGTTAGGTCTTGCCGTTGCCGTTCCGATGGTCGGAATCCATTACTGTTCGGAATGGCAACAACAGCGGCACATCGCTGCCTATTGGGGATTCAGCACCGCCAGATGAGCGCGCCGCCAACGCGCTGCGCATCGACCTGCACCGGCGGTTCCTCGGAGTGTGAAAGCCAGCCCATGGCTTTCGCGGGTGGCCACCGAGTGCGAGAATAACTTCTGCAACGACTGACTTGTGGAGGCCACCGTGAAGAAGATCCAGGTTCAGGGCGTTCACCACACCACCATCGTGGGATCCACAAAACAGAGCGCGATCGACTTCTGGTCCGGCGTGCTCGGCATGCCATTCGTGCTCGAGCAACCGAACCTCGGCAAGCCCGACGAGAATCACCTCTACTTCGATCCGGGCGATGGACGGCTGCTCACGGTCTTCACCAACGAGGGCCGCAACGATGCCCGACGTCCGGCACCGCGAGAGGTCGGGTGCGTGGAGCACCTCGCGTTCAACGTCTCGCGCGCCACGTTCACGCTCGTACCAGGGCGCCTGCGCGAACGCGGCATCGAGTTCATCCAGCGCGACCGCGGCTTCATGGACTCGATCTACCTGCAGGACCCGAACGGACTCAAGGTCGAGCTCGCGTGCTACAAGTTCGAGACGCCCGAGGGCTTTCGCGACGTCGATGTGCTGATGACCGCGCAGCGGCTGCGCGTCGAGCGGGGCGATCACCACATCACCGAAGAGCACCTTGCCGACGCGATCGAGTCTCTGTTGTCGACACGCGACCGGCTCGATCCCGCCGAAACGCCGGAACCGGCGGTACGTTAGGCAGGGATGAGGGATGAGGGATGAGGGATGAGGGATGAGGGATGAGGGATGAGGGATGGGGGATGGGGGAAGAGGGAAGAGGCTTAACGGCGGAACCTTAGGGATGCTCAACTCGTGCGGAGCGGCATCCGGAGGGTTCTCGCCTTCTACCCCCATCCCTCATCCCTCATCCCTCATCCCCCATCCCTCTTCCTTGACTTCGAGCACGCTCTAACTCGTAGCATGACTCCCTACCCCAGAGGAGTCATGCCATGCCAACGTCCACCATTCAGCGCATCAACCCACCAACCCTTCCCACGCCACCGGGCTACAGCCAGATCGCCGTGGCATCCGGCGGCTCTTTGATCGTCATCGCCGGCCAGGTCGCGCTGGACAAACAGGGCCAGGTCGTCGGGCTCGGGGACTTCGCGTCGCAAGCGACGCAGGTGTTCCGTAACCTCATCGCCGCGCTCGACGCCGCCGGCGCCAACCCGCGCCACCTCGTCAAGCTCACCACGTTCGTGACCGATCTCTCCCACCTTCCGGCCTTTCGTCAGGTTCGCGACCAGTTCCTGGATGCGGAGCACCCACCGGCGAGCACGCTGTTGCAGGTGTCGCGGCTCTTTCGGCCGGAATTCCTCCTTGAAGTCGAAGCAATGGCCTATCGATGACGATCACCGAGCTTGCCGGCGCCACGGGCGTGTCGAAGCACACGCTGCGCTACTACGAGCGAGTAGGGCTCGTCCCACTCGTCGACCGCGATCCCTCGAGCCGCCATCGCCGCTACAGCGACGGCCACATCCGGTGGATCGAATTTCTCCGCGACCTTCGCGCGTGTGGCATGCCCATCCGGGAGATTCGCGCGTACGCGCGACTCGTGGCCAAGGGCGACAGCACCTGGGCTGCGCGCCAGGCGATGCTGGCCACGCATCGCAGCCACGTCGTGGCGACCATTGCCGCGCTGCAGCGGCACCGCGCGCTGCTCGACAGAAAGCTCCGCGCCGGCTGTGCCCCCGGTGACCTGAAGCCCAAACACGACTCGGCCCGTTAGGCATCGCAGGGCAGCAATGCCTAACGGGCCGAGGTCGAGCGTGGCCAGCGCGGGAGGTCGGCTGACCATTGCTCGACGATCTATGACCGCTACTGCGCGTTCGCGCAGCTTACCTTGGGGTTCCACAACCCGAACATGCCGCTCGGGTTCGGGCGCCATCCCCAGATGTGCAGCGCCCACACGTTGAGCGGCGGGCCGAGCGCCGTGAACGGCTGACCGAGCAGCGTCGGTGCCGTCGCCGACAACGAGAGCGGGACGATGTAGTCCACGCCCACGAGGTTCATCTGGCCGTTCGGGCCAGGCTCGTACATCACGAGCTCGGGACGCAGGAGCTCCACGTTCGCGTCCACGAGGTCGGGGTTGAGGTAGTGGAACCCTTGTGCACCATCCGGCGACGCCGCACAGCCGACCGGGAACTGCTGGGTGTACCCTCCGCCGCCTTGGGACGTCGGACGCGTTGCGATCGCGATGTCGTGGAATCGCTGCGTCACTTGCTTCACTTGCGCGATGGCCTGCTTCTGAGCGGGCGTCAGCTCACCGTTGTTGAAGGTGCGAGCCATGCCCGCATGAAGGGCGTGAGCAGTGGGCACCTGGGCGGCCGTAGGGGGTGCCTCCGGCGTTGGGGAACATGCCGCGGTCAGGGTGACCGCAGTGACTGCGAGGAACAGGTGGCGCTGGCGCATGTCGAGCTCCGGGGTTGTGGGCCGAGAGTACCACGAGAGCGAGGGGGCCATCCGTAGAAGCCGAAAACTCCGCCGAACCGGCTCATCGATCCGGCTCATCGCCCGCCACCCGACCTTGCCTGGCCGTCAAGCCGGCCCGTATGATCTTCGCGCACCCGCCTTCCTGTCGCGCAACCACACCCAGCGCGCCGGAGCGCCCGGAGGCCCGATGGCTCCCTCGCACGAGAACACCCCCACCCCGCCCGACGATGACCAATCGGCCTCGCTCGCAGGGCCGAGCGAGGCCGGAAAGGAATTGGACGACGTCTTCCCGGCGGTCTATGAGGAGCTCAAGCGGGTCGCGCACCGGCATCTGCGCGGCGAGCGAACGGAGCACACGCTGGGCACGACGGCTCTCGTGCACGAGGCCTACCTCGAGCTCGCCAAGCTCGACAACGTCCGCTGGCCGGGACGTCCGTACATGCTCGCCGCGGCGTCCAAGGCCATGCGGCGGATCCTGATCGACTACGCGGTCGCGCGGCGCGCGCAGAAGCGCGGTGGCGGCGCCGAGGCCGACCCTCTGGACGATGCGGTCGCCATGGCGGTGTCGCGCGGCGACGAGCTGTTGGCGCTCGACGAAGCGCTCGAGCGCCTCGCCGCGGTCAACGAACGATACGGCCGCGTGGTCGAGTGCCGGTTCTACGGCGGCATGAGCGTCGAGGAGACGGCGGAGGCGTTAGGCACGTCACCGGCCACGGTGAAGCGCGACTGGACCATGGCGCGCGCGTGGCTCAACCGCGAGCTCGGCGACGGATGACCGGCGCGCCCACCGAGCGCTGGCGCCGGATCGAGGAGCTGCTCGCGGCGGCGCTGGACCGCGAGCCCGCCGCGCGCGAGCGATTTCTGGATGCCGCCTGCGCCGGCGACAGCGACCTCCGTCGGGAGGTGGAGTCGCTTGTCGCGGCGCACGAGCGCTCGGGGGCGCTCGACCGACTCGCCCCGGAGGTGGCGTCGATCACGGCGGAGCTTCGAGGAGCAACCGCCATGCTCGCCGGCCGTACGATCGGACACTACCAGGTGATCGATCGAGTCGGCGGCGGTGGCATGGGCGTCATCTACAAAGCGGTCGACACGCGCCTCGGCCGTTCGGTCGCGCTCAAGTTCCTCAAGCCGCGCCTCGACGCCGACGCCTCGGCCGCGGAACGGTTCCGCCAGGAGGCGCGCGCCGCCGGGGCGCTCGAGCATCCGAACATCTGCACGATCTACGACATCGGCGAGACGGAGGACGGGCAGCTCTTCCTCGCCATGCCCCTGTACGATGGGGAGACCCTCGAGCAGCGCATCAAGCGCGGGCCGCTCGCGATCGGTGACGCGACGGACATCGCCGTGCAGATGCTGCGCGGGCTGGCGAAGGCGCACGCCCGCGGGATCATCCACCGCGACATCAAGCCGGCCAACGTGTTCATCACGACGGACGGCGTCGTCAAGCTCATCGACTTCGGCATCGCCAAGCTGGCGGACGTGTCGCTCACGGGCCCGGCGTCGCGCCCGTTAGGCACGGTGGCGTACATGAGCCCGGAGCAGGCGCACGGCACGCCGGTCGATCACCGTACCGATCTGTGGTCGGCGGGTGCGGTACTCTACGAGATGCTGAGTGGCAGGCGTCCGTATCCGAGAGGCGTTCCGGGAGCGACGGCCGAGGCGAGCGCGTCGGTGCCGGCGTCGCTCGCGGGCCAGCGGCCAGACGTCACGCCGGCACTCGAGCAGGCGGTCATGAAGGCGCTCGAGCGCTATCCGGCGGATCGGTACTCGTCGGCGGATGCGTTTGCAGAGTCGTTAATTGGTAGTCGTTAGTCGTTAGCCTTTAGTCTTGAGCTACCGACTACCGACTATCGACTCACAGCTTCACATGGTATCGCTCGATCAGGCATCCGAGTCGGATTCGTCGCTCCTGTCGAATCTCGTGGAGCTGTACATCCACGACATGAGCGAGGTGTTCCCTCATGTCCAGCTCGGGCCGGACGGCCGGTTCGGTTACTCGCGGTTGCCGCTCTACTGGTCCGAGCCGGATCGTCGGTTCGCGTTTCTCATTCGCTGCGACGGCAAGATCGGCGGCTTCATTCTGGTGACGCGCGGTTCGCCTGCCGAGACCGACCCGAACGTCCTCGACGTGGCCGAGTTCTTCGTCCTTCGCCAGTACCGCCGCGCCGGGACGGGACGTGAGGCGGCAGCTCTGCTTTGGAATCGCCTCCACGGCAGGTGGATCGTGCGCGTGCTCGAGAAGAACGCCCCCGCACTGGCGTTCTGGCGCGAGACGATTGCAACGTTCACGGGCAGACGATTCGACGAGCGGCGGCTGACCACCGGGCCTAACGACTGGCGGGTGCTCTCCTTCGACAGCGGGCTACAGACGCCCGGCGCCAGCTCTGACCTTGCAACCCATCATGGCCATCTGACGCCGGGGATGAGGCACTCGATCGCTCACGTCGCCCTCCTGGTTCGCGACTACGACGAAGCCATTGCGTTCTACACGCAGAAGGTCGGCTTCACGCTCGTCGAGGACACGTACCAGCCAGAGCAGGACAAGCGATGGGTCGTCGTGGCGCCCGCGGGGTCCAGCGGCACCACGCTGCTGCTCGCCCGGGCCTCCACGCCCGAGCAGGCCCAATTCATTGGCGATCAAGCAGGCGGACGCGTGTTCCTGTTCCTGAGAACCGACGACTTCTGGCGTGACTATAACCGGATGACCGCCGCCGGTGTCCGGTTCGTCCGACCACCTAACGTGGCGGCGTATGGTACGGTGGCGGTATTCGAGGACCTGTACGGGAATCGATGGGACTTGATCGAGCACGACGCCGCATCGCCACACGTCTGACACGTTCGTGACCCACTCGACTTGGCGAAACGCTGCGCGGTCTCGTAGCGTAGATCGATGGTGTTCCACCCCATGCACACGCGAGCCCATGTGAGACGTCGGTGACGACCCTCTTCCTCTGGTGTGGTGTCCTCGGTGGTGCAGTGCTCATCCTCCAGCTCGTCGCTGGAGTCTTCGGGTTGGCGGGTCTGCACGACCATGACCTGTCGCACCCCCACGAGGGAAGCGAGGGATTGAGCCTCCTCTCCATTCGCGCGGTTGCCGCGGGCCTTGCTTTCTTCGGAATCGCTGGCCTCGCCGCGCGCTCGCTCGGAGCGCCTGTGGCGCTCGCGGTGGCGCTGGCTGCAGGCTTCAGTGCCGCCATCGGTGTCACCGCCATGATCCGGGTCTTCCGCCGCTTCGAGCGCGATGGCACACTCGCACTCGAGTCCGCGGTCGGAAGTACGGGGACTGTCTATCTGTCGGTTCCGGGGCGACGGTCCGGTGTGGGCAAGGTCCACATCACGGTCCAGAACCGGCTCGTCGAGTGCCGGGCGGTGACCACAGACGATTCGCTCCCCACTGGCGCGCCGGTTCTCGTGATCGATCTCGAAAGCAACGATACCGTGGTCGTCGTCAGGAATCCCATCCTCTTGAGCGAGGTTTCCAATGCTGCCGTTTGAGCTGGCCGCCGTCATCCAGGATCCCGGCCTCGGCATCTCCCCCCTCACCCTCGCGGGTCCGGTGCTCGGGGCCGTCGTGGTGCTCGGAATGCTCATCCTGTTTGCGTCGCGCTACCGGCGATGCCCGGCGAACCGCGTATTGGTGATCTCGGGCAAGGTGGGTGGCGAGGGGAGCGCGCGGTGCATCTCGGGCGGTGGCGCGTTCGTGTGGCCCGTTATCCAGGAGTACGCGTACCTGTCGCTCGAGCCCATCCAGATCGACATCCCGCTCAAGGACGCGCTCTCGTTCGAGAACATCCGCGTTGCCGTCCCGAGCGTGTGCACGGTGGCCATTGGCACCGAAGACGAAGTGCGCCAGAACGCAGCGATTCGCTTGTTAGGCCTCCCCCACGATCAGATCAAGCGCCAATCGCAGGACATCATCTTCGGACAGTTCCGGCAGGTGATCGCGTCGATGAAGATCGAGGAGATCAACCGTGACCGCGAAGCGTTCCTCCACCGCATCCAGTCATCGCTCGAGCCGGAGCTGAAGAAGATCGGCCTCGTGCTCATCAACGTGAACATCACCGACCTGAAGGACGAGTCGGGGTACATCGAAGCCATCGGGAAGAAGGCGGCGGCGACCGCCGTCCAGCAGGCCCGTGGCGATGTGGCCGAACAGGAGAAGCTGGGCGAGATCCGCGTGGCCGAAGCGGAACGCGATCGCAGCGTGCAGGTGGCGAGCGCCACCAAATCTCGCGAGATCGGGATGCGCGAGGCGGAGCGCGACAAGCTCGTTAGGGTGGCCGAGCTCGAGAAGGAGCAGAAGTTCGGCGAGACGGCGGCGGCACTGGAGCGCGAAGCGCTCATCAAGCAGAAACAGCGAGAGCAGGCGGTGCTCGTCGCGGAGCTCGACAAGGAACAGCGGGTCGGGGAGCAGCGAGCGGCGTTCGAGCGCGACGCGCAGGTGAAGGATGCCGAGCGTCAGCGCCGCGTCGCGGTGGCAAGTGCCGAAGCGGCGGCGATCGCCGGCGAGGCCGAATCGCAGGCAGCGATGGCCGCCGCCCGCGCGCAACTCTCGGTGCGAGAGGCCGAGGCCTACCAACTCTCCGAGACGAAGAAGCGCGAGGCGGAAGCGGCGGTGAAGGAAGCGCAGAACCGTGCCATGGCCAAGGCAGCGATCGCCGAAGCCGAGCGCGTCGAAGCCGAGCGCCGCGCCGCGGTCGAAGCTCCGGCGCGGGCCGAGAAGGCGAAAACGATCGTCGAAGCCGAGGCGGCCGCGGAGCGGCGTCGCATCGAAGCCGAGGCCGAGGCGCGAGCGATCTACATCAAGCTCGAAGCCGAAGCGCGCGGCCAGTACGAGATCCTCGCGAAGAAGGCCGAAGCCATGAAGGAGCTCGTGCAGGCGGCCGGAGGCGCCAAGGAGGCGTTCCAATTACTCATGGTCGAGCACCTCGACCAGCTGGCCGAGACGTCGGCGAAGGCGATATCGAACATCAAGTTCGATAAAGTGGTCGTGTGGGACTCGGGCAACGGAGGGGCGAGCGCGTCGGGATTCTTGCAGAGCATGGCCAAGACGTTGCCGCCCATGATGCACGTGCTTCGCGACATCGCGGACGTCGAGCTTCCGGGGCTCGGCAAGTTGGCGCCCGATGTGGACGGTACGTCGGGTGAACGCCCGCTCGTTGCCGGCGATGACTCGGCGGTGACGCGCCGGGTCTCGGCCGAACGGGATGCGGTGGCAGGAACGTAGTGGCACGATTGACGGCAGACCGTAGAGAACTGCAGTTCTCTGCCGTCTCCTATCTCGCGCCCCGCCACGACGGTCTGGCTACATCCGCCTGGACCACCAGCCTCACGTACATCCCTGCCGCCGCATGCCCGGGCACTGCACATGCGATCAGATAGTTCCCCGCGCGACTCGCGCTGAACCGAAAGACCTGGCTCCGCCCGGACCCGACGCCCGCTTCGGCACTCGCACTCTCCGCGCCCGCAAAGACCGCCCCGGGGATCGTGAGCGGGATCGTGTCCCGCGACGCGATCACGCGCGCGGAGTGCGGCGCGGCGTCCGCGTTGTGCAGGCGAACCTCCACGGTCCAGCCTAACGGGACAACGAACGTCTCCCCACCGTTTGCGGCCGAGTTGAAGCTCATCGCGCGGCTGTCCGCGTCGACACCGATCCAGGCCACACGCTGCGCGCCGGAATAGGCGAGACGCGAGCCGACCCGCGTTGCGCCGTCCGGCGGCCAGGTCTCCGCGCGATCCGGCGTCGATGAGGGTATCGAACGCTCGGCCGCCATCATCGGTGCCGCGCGATCGCCGCCAAGACCGAAGACGATCAGCGCCGATCCGCGAGACTCCGAGTAGCGACTTCCGGCGGCCACCACGGCGATGAACTGTTCGCCGTCCAGCTCGAAGCTCACTGGCGGGGCGTTCACCCCCGCACCACAGAAAAACTCCCAGAGCGGACGACCAGTGCGCGCGTCGTACGCGCGAAACCAACCGTCGTTCTCTCCCACGAACAGCAGCCCGCCAGCCGTGGCGAGCGCGCCACTCCACAGCCAGCCCGTGCGTCGCTGCCACGCAATCTTGCCGGTCGACGGACGGATCGCGCTGATGGTGCCGTACGTCGATTCCGCCTCCACAGGCTCCAGGCGCCCACCGGTCCAGATCTCGCCCTTCTGCGCCTCCTGTTCGGCCCGCGTTAGGGTGAACACGAAGTGCATCCCGAGCACGTACAGGAGACCCGTCGACGGCGAGTACGCGGACGGCGGCCAGTTCGCACCGCCAGCCGGACCGGGCGCCGTAACGACGCCTTCCTTCGTCGGCACGGCGAACAGGTTGCGCTGCGGCACGAACGGCTCGGAGCGACGCACCAGACGACCGGTCGAGGCGTCGAGCACGTACACCCATCCCATCTTGCTCGGAACGAGCAGCAGCTTCCGATTCCCGTCGGGAACGATCACCGGCGGCGTCGCGAGGTCGTAGTCCCAGACGTCGTGCGGGACAGCCTGGAAATACCACCGCATCTTTCCGGTCGCGACGTCGAGCGCCACGACGGAGCCAGTGTAGAGATTGTCGCCCGGGCGGTTTCGGCCGTCATTGCTCGGCGCCGGATTGCCGACCACGACGAACAGCGTTCCGGACTCCGCGTCGAACGCCGGCTGTGCCCACACCGGCCCGCCGCCGGTTCGCCAGCTCTCCGCAAATGTCGCGGAATCCCTACGCTCCTGCGCGATGTCTCTGCCTAACGATTCGCCGGTCGGCGCGGTCGCCACCCACTTGCCCCACCAGCCGCCTTCCTCCGGCGACGGGATCGCGTACCATCGCCACAACCGCGCACCAGTCGCCATGTCGTACGCCGTGACGCTGCCGCGGGTCGGGAATTCCCCGCCCGACGTGCCCACAATGACACGGTCGTTCACGATGACCGGCGCCATCGTTATGCTGTACCCCGAGTCGGGGTCGGCGTTGACCGCTTCCCACCGCACGGCCCCGGTGGCCGCGTCGAGCGCGATGACGCGCGCGTCGATCGTTCCGAGGAACACGGCGCCGCCCGACACGGCGACGCCCCGGTTCACCGGGCCACAACACGGCTTGCCCTTGTCGATCGTCGGTTCGTATCGCCAGAGCTGCTTCCTGGTTCGCAGGTCGAACGCCGTGACGACGTCATAGTCGGACGACACGTACAGGCGGCCGTCGAGGACAATCGGCGTCGCTTCGGCACCCGAGTTCGGGTGCGCCATCTGGATCTGCAACAGTGCGCGCGGTGCCAGCCGCGCGACGTTGCCCGGGGTCAGCTGACGGAGGGGCGAGTAGCGCTGGTTATGGTAGTCGTGCCCGTTGTGTGGCCACTCGCCCGGCGAGGGTCGCGCGAGATCGCGTGGAGGCGTCGACGGGATTGTCGTCGGCTTCACCACTTGGGCGCGAGCGACAGCGGGGAGCAGCGCGAGGCTGGCGATCAGGCGAAGCCGCATGGTCGGTCGCGGAGGGGATGCGGGCGAATATGGGACGGCCACCTGCCAAGTCGCAACGTCGGTTGCGGCGTTCAGGCCCCGCGCTAACTTCGCGTCATCCCCTTCAAGTTCCCGGAGAGCCAATGGACACGCGCACGAGCGACGGCAAGAAAGAGGTGGGAGTCTACCTCGGCCTCACGTTCGGACTGAGCGCCATCTTCTGGGCCCTCATCATTTCCGCCGGCAGCCTCGGCGTGCACGGTGGGGCCTACGTGTTGGCGCTCATGTGGTGTCCCGGCGTGAGCGCGCTCATCACCCGCCTCATCTTCCAACGCAACGTTCGCGGCGAAGGTTGGGGGCTCGGCCAGCCTCGCTGGCTGGTGCTCGCGTACGTGCTGCCGATCATCTACGCGACGGTCGTCTATGGTCTGGTGTGGCTCACGGGTCTCGGTGGCGTCGACCTCGGCCGGTTCACAACGCCGGTCGTCACGTTCCTGGTCATGGGTACGATCCAGAACGTGATGGCGGCGACGGGAGAGGAGCTCGGTTGGCGCGGCTTCCTCGTCCCGATGCTCATGCGCTCGAAGTCCTTCAAGCAGACGGCGATCATCAGCGGGATCACGTGGGCCGGGTGGCATGTTCCGCTGATCATCGGCGCGGACTACAACGGTGGCACGCCGCCGTGGTACTCGGTGCTCTGTTTCGCCGTGATGGTCGTGGCGATGGGCTTCCCCTTCGCGTGGCTGCGATTGCGCTCGGGCAGCGTGTGGCCGGCGGCGCTTCTGCACGCGTCCCACAACCTGTTCGTGCAGGCGTTCTTCGATCGGGTGACGGTAGACACGGGGCCGACCAAGTGGCTGACGGGCGAGTTCGGCGCGGGGCTCGCGCTGGCGTTCATCGCTATCGCCTGGATCTTCTGGCGCGCGCGCGTGTCGGTGGAAGAGCCTAACGAAGCCGGCGTGGGCCGCGGCGCCGCCACTCCGATGGCGGACACGGTGCCCGTCGGGCGCTGACTCAGGGGGAACCCTCAACCGACGGCCGGGGCCTGCCTCACGGGTGGGCCGCTTGTCATTGACAAAACAGACGGGGAGTCATAACGACAGGGGCAGCCGAGTACGCACGACCATCTTACCAACGGGAGGCACTCATGCTTCGTCCGGGTTTGCGGTGGTTATCCTCCGCTGCGCTCGCTGCCCTCGTCGCTGTGCCCGCGATCGCACAAACGCCTAACGGTCGCCTGAGCGGGGTGATTCGCGACTCGTCAGGCACCGGCCGGGAAGGCGTCACGGTGCGGGCCACGAACGCGGCCACCGGCGCAACGCGAAGCGCGACAACGCGCGGTGACGGCACCTACACCATCTCGGATCTGTTGCCCGGCACGTACACCGTATCGGCCTCGCTGATAGGCTTCCGACGGGCGACGCGGTCCGGCGTGCCGGTCCAGGGTGACGCGACGGTCGA
Source organism: Gemmatimonadaceae bacterium (assembly GCA_036274195.1). Classification (GTDB taxonomy): domain Bacteria; phylum Gemmatimonadota; class Gemmatimonadetes; order Gemmatimonadales; family Gemmatimonadaceae; genus JAJKIV01. The sequence goes on from DASUGD010000178.1 coordinate 20,273, forward strand.
CCTCGTGCTCGCCGCGCTTCCCCTGCAGGCCATCACCGTCACGGCGACGCTGCGCGAGGAGGAGCTCTCCGAGGTTCCGTTTTCCATCGCCGCACCCACCGCGAAGGACCTGCGCGAGCGCGGTGCGACGAATATCGAGGAGATCGCGGCCAACGTGGCCGGTTTCAGTGTGCAGAATCTCGGCCCCGGGCAGAGCCAGGTCGCCATCCGCGGCGCGTCCGCCGGCCAGATCGCGCGCGACCAGCCCGGCGTCAAAGAGCAGGCGGGCGTCTATCTCGACGACACGCCAGTGTCGCTGTCGCTTTTCACACCCGACCTCGACCTGTTCGATGTCGCACGCGTCGAAGTGCTGCGCGGTCCGCAGGGCACGCTGTTCGGCTCGGGGTCGCTCGCGGGCACGGTGCGCTACATATCGAACCAGCCGGAGCTCGGCCTGCGTAGCACGTTCGGTGAGGTCGGGTCGAGCCAGGTCTTGAACGGCGGCTTTGGCGCCAACGTGAAGGTCGGCGCCAACCTGCCCATCGGCGACCAGGCGGCGGGACGGGTGGCGCTCTACTACAACCAGCTCGCCGGTTACATGGACGCGGTACAGCCCAACCTCACCCTCCAGAAGAACGTCAACAGCGGATCACGCACGGGCGTACGGGCTGCCTTCCGGTATACGCCGAACGATCGCTTCACCATCACGCCGAGGGTGGTCTACCAGACCGTTCGCATGAACGGCTGGAACCGCATCGACGCCTACAACATCCTGGCGAACCCGTACACGACCTCGCGCCCGGCGGTGACGTTAGGCGAACGGCAGCTGTTCACGCAGATCCCCGAGCCGTTCACCGACAACTACACGCTGGGCGATCTCAATATGCGGTACGACTTCGGCAAAATGAACCTGACGTCGATCACGTCGTACAGCTACCGAGACATTCTCGTCGTGCGCGATGCCGGCGCGCTCACGTCGAGCATCACCGGCGGCAGCATCGGCCTGCCTGAAGCGGTCTACACGCTCAACGCGCCGCTCAACGACGCGACGCACACGCACGTCGCGACGCAGGAGCTGCGTCTTTCCGGAAGCGCCGACCGCTTGCGGTGGCTCGTGGGCGGGTTCTTCGGCAAGGCGCTTCGCGACTACGGCCAGACGCTCCTCGTGTCTGGCTTCGAGGCGGCGACGAAGATTCCGACCGAGGGGCTTCGCGCCCCGAAGGATGTCCTCTTCTTCTCCGACCTCGCGTACGATCTCAAGCAATCCGCGCTGTTCGGCGAGGCGACGTACAGCGTGACGGACAAGCTCAACGTCACGGCCGGTCTGCGATACTACGATTTCAGCGAGGACCGCCAGCAGGTGTTCGACGGCATCTTCGCGAACGACAACACCGGCACGTCGGTCGTGTCCACGCCCGGGAAGACGAGCGCGGACGGTCTCGCGCCTCGCTTCATCGTGAGCTACAAGGCCACGCCGACGCTGACGCTCAACGCGCAGGCCTCGGAGGGCTTCCGGCTCGGCGGCATCAATGATCCGCTCAACGTCCCACTCTGCACGCCGCAGGACCTCGCTACGTTCAGCGGCCGTGACTCGTGGGACAACGAAACGGCGTGGAACTACGAGCTCGGCGCAAAGGCGACGTGGATGGGTGGCCGCGCCTCGCTCAACGTGTCGGGGTTCTACATGGACATTCGCGACCTGCAGATGATCGTCACGGCCGGCTCGTGCTCGTCGCGCCTGGTGTTCAACACCCCGAAGGCGATGAGCGCGGGAGCCGAGATCGAATTGACGGCCGCGCCTAACAGGTACGTCGACTTCGCCGTCTCCGGCACGTTCAACAAGGCCGAGCTGCGGTCAACCCTGACGTCGACGGCCGAAAACGGCGACGTGAGCGTCGTATCCGGGATCGAGGACGGCAACCGGCTGCCGAGCGTGCCTGAGCTTCAGGTTGCCGCGGCGGTAACATTCCACAAGCCACTCAAGCGCGGGGCCGACGGGTTCTTCACCACGACGTACAATCACGTGGGTTCGCGGTACACGCAGATCGATGACGAGGCGACGGGCTTCGGCACGGTCGATCTCAACTCGTTCGCGCCGAACACGATTGGCGGGCCGCTCACGCAATCGACGTTCACGTTCAATCCGCTGCTGCCGGCGTACGACCTGGTCAATCTGCGCGTTGGCGTCACCCGGGCGAGCTGGGAGGCGGCGTTGTTCCTCAACAACGTTACGGACGAGCGGGCGCTGCTCGCGCTGGACCGTGAGCGGGGCACGCGGGCGCGCGTCGGCTATCTGACGAATCAGCCTCGCACGTTAGGCTTGAGCCTGACCTTCAACTACTAGGTGGGGACATGGGGACTGGGGACTGGGAACTCGGCCAGGATGTTATTAGCACTGATGAAACCTCCACGGCGGTAGAAGGCTCCCGGCCGAGTCCCCAGTCCCCAGTCCCTGGTCCGCAGTCCCTCACGCGTCGCCGATTCGTCGCGTCAGCGGTCGCTGCCCCGTTCGTGCTCCGCTTCGGAGTGCGACGACTGACAGCCGACCACGTCGTCGTGGTTGGCGCGGGCGCGTTTGGAGGCTGGACGGCGCTCACGCTCCTGCGCGCCGGCATGCGAGTCACACTCGTGGACGCGTGGGGGGCGGGGAACTCGAGGGCCTCGTCAGGCGGCGAGACGCGCGTCATCCGCAGCGTCTACAACGGCAACGCGCTGTACACGCAGATGGCCGCCCGGGCCTTCACGCTGTGGCGCGAGGCCGAACAGCAGTGGAAGCGGCAGGTGCTGTTCCACACCGGCGCGCTGTGGATGTGCGAGACCGACGACTCCTACGTGCGCCGCTCCATCGAACCGATGAACGCCGTCGGCCTGTCGGTGGAAGAGATGGCTCCGACCGAGGCGGCACGACGGTATCCACAGATGGGCTTCCGTGATGTAAAAACCGCGTTCTTCGAGCCGGAGGCCGGATATCTCACGGCGCGGGCCGCCTGCGAGCTCGTGCGCGAAACGATCGTTCGGGAAGGCGGGACGTACACGCAGGCTTGGGTCCGCCCCGGCGCTCCCGCTGGTGGTCGCCTAACGCGCGTCACGCTGTCGGACGGCCGCGCGCTCGACGGCGACCGATTCGTCTTCGCGTGCGGGCCGTGGCTGGGACAGCTCTTCCCGGACGTCGTGGGCCGGCGCATCGTGGCGACACGACAGGAGGTCTTCTTCTTCGGCACGCCGGCCGGCGACACGCGATTCGACTCGGGGACGCTGCCCGTGTGGGTCCACGTGGGTGAGCGGCTCGTCTATGGCATTCCAAGCCACGAGCGACGGGGGCTCAAGCTGGCGGACGACACCGCCGGACCCGAGGTCGACCCGACGACGCAGCTGCGTGTGCCGAGCGCCGAGGGCACGGCGCGCGCCCGTTCGTTCGTGGCAAAGCGCTTCCCTGTCCTGGCGGATGCCCCGATCGTCGAGGCGCGTGTGTGCCAGTACGAGGCGTCGACGGACGGGAACTATCTCGTCGACCGGCACCCGCAGCTCGAGAACGTGTGGCTCCTCGGCGGCGGCTCGGGTCACGGGTTCAAGATGGGCCCTGCATTCGGCGAGCACGCCGCGGCGGTGATTCAGGGGCGAGCCGCGGTGAATCCGCTATTCGCGTACGCGCGTCTCAAGCCGCGACCTGTCCCCTAACGATCGGCATCCAGAACGGCGCAGGCAGCCCCTCCACACACAGGACTCTACGGGGACGATCGCGATCCCTCGCTAGCTCGGGATGACATCATGCTGATCATGCGCCCAGCGGTCTGGGCATGTCTCGCGCTCACCGTGGTCGTAGCGCCATGTCGGGCTCAGGCAAAGGCTACATCCGAGCGGCGCGCCGCGGTCGAAGCGTGGGTAACGACCGCCGACAAGGCGAAGCTGCTCGCCAGAGCGCCTAACGTCTCATGGGTGAGCGGCGAGCCGGCGGACGAAGCAACCAGGATCGAGGTCGATACGGCCATCACCTACCAGGAGATGGTCGGCTTCGGCGCCGCGATCACCGACGCGTCGGCATGGCTGATCCAGACGAAGCTCTCGCCCACGCAGCGCGAGGCGCTGCTGCAGGATCTGTTCGGGCGCGCCACCGGCATCGGGCTCAGCTTCACACGCCTGACGATCGGCGCGTCGGACTTCTCCCGTACGCACTACACCTTCGACGACGTGCCGGCCGGCGAAGCCGACTCGACGCTCGCACACTTTTCCATCGACGCAAACCGGGCCGACGTGCTGCCCGTCGTGAAGCGCGCGCTCGCCATCAACCGCGGTCTCCGCATTATGGCGTCCCCGTGGAGCGCGCCGGCGTGGATGAAGACGACGCACAGTCTGATCAAGGGGACGCTGCGCGCCGAGGCGTATCCGGCGTTCGCCGAATACCTGCGTCGCTACGTCCAGGCGTATCAGGCCGAGGGCGTACCGATCTTCGCGATCACGCTGCAGAACGAGCCGCACTTCGAGCCGGAGAACTACCCCGGCATGCGCCTAACGCCTGCCCAGCGAGCCGCCCTCATCGGCGGGCACGTCGGCCCGCTGTTCGACCGCGCCGGGATCACGACGCGCATCCTGGACTGGGATCATAACTGGGACGAACCCGAATCGCCCCTGGCCGTGCTCGAGGACTCGAGCGCTCGCCGGTACGTCGCCGGCGTGGCGTGGCACTGCTACAACGGAGACGTCGCGGCGCAGACGTCCGTGCACGACGCCTACCCTGAGAAGGAGGTGTACTTCACGGAGTGCTCCGGTGGCCAATGGGCGCCCAACTGGGCCGACAACTTTGCCTGGACCGTCCGCACGCTGATGATCGGAGCAACGCGAGGCTGGGCGAGGGGTGTGCTCCTCTGGAACCTCGCGCTGGACGAGTCGCACGGACCGCACCTGGGTGGCTGTGGTGATTGTCGAGGCGTGGTGACGATCGATTCGAGGACCGGGGCGGTCACGCGAAACGAGGAGTACTACGCGCTCGCGCACGCGAGCCGATTCGTGCGGCCGGGCGCCAAGCGGATCGCATCGACGACGGGCGTGGACAGCCTCGAGACGGTGGCGTTTCGCAACGCGGATGACGGGTCGACGGTGCTGATCGTGGTGAACACCGGCAAGCTCGACCGTACCCTCGCCGTGCGATCCGCCGGCCAATCGTTTCGATTCACGCTTCCGCCCGGAGCCGTGACAACGGTTCGCTGGTAGATTTCCGGCGTCGAACCGTTTGTACAAATGCATTCAGTCCAGCGAGCCATCGTTCGAGCCGTTGCAGCGGTGAGCGTGTGCCTAACGCTCGCGTGCAGCGTGAAGGAAGCCCCGCGGGTACCCACCGCCGTCCGGCGCACCGACACGCAACGCATGGCGGATACTCTTGCGATCCTCAGCGCGAGAGCGGTGGCCGAGCCGATGTCGAATCCGTTTCTCAATCACGCGCGCGCGCAACACTTGAGAGTGTCCATCGCGGCGGAGGGCGGCGGCCCGAGCACGTTCAACACACGGAACTGGCTCGCCGACGAGGTGCTCAAGGCAGGCGAGACCCGAGAGGCCATAGCCGAGCTGCAGTCGCTGATGCGGGACGCGCATGTGCCGACGGATACCATCACCGAACAGAAGAAGGGTCTCTTCGACCTTCTCGCGATCGCATCCCTCCGCCTCGGCGAACAGGAGAACTGCATCGGCACCCCCGCGTCGAACCGATGCATCCTGCCGCTCGAGGGCGGCGCGCGACACACGCACGAGGAGGGCGCGCGCGAGGCGATCGCCCGGTATACGCAGCTGTTGCACTTCTTTCCCCAGGATCACGGATCACAGTATCTCCTGAACATCGCCTGGATGGCCGTCGGCGGATATCCGGACAGCGTACCGAAGCGCTACCTCATCCCCAACCTCACCCCGCGCGCGGATGATCCGTTTCCGCGGTTCGACAACGTCGCCGGCAACGTCGGCCTCGCGGTCACCGGGCTCGCCGGTGGCCTCTCGATCGATGACTTCAACGGAGACGGCCTGCTCGATGTGTTCACGACGTCGTGGGGGCCTAACGATCCAGTTCACCTCTTCCTGGCGGACGGCAAGGGCGGCTATGTCGACCGCACGGCGGCGTCCGGGCTCGAGGGGATCGTCGGCGGCGTGAACACCGTTCACGCCGACTACGACAACGATGGTGACATCGACATCCTCGTGCTGCGCGGCGGATGGCTCGGCGAAGCGGGCAAGTATCCGAACTCCCTGCTGCGGAACCGCGGCGATGGCACGTTCGAGGATGTCACCTTCTCCTCCGGACTGCTGTCCTTCAATCCGACGCATTCGGCGGCGTGGGCCGACTTCAACCTCGACGGCTACCTCGACCTGTTCGTCGGCAACGAGTCCGGCACGTGGTCGGGCGGGCCGTCGCATCGATCCGAGCTGTTCCTCAACAACAGAGACGGGACGTTCACGGAAGTCTCGCACCGAATGGGAATCGACGTCGACGATTTCGTGAAAGGCGTAGTGTGGGGTGACGTCAACAACGACGGGCTTCCCGACCTGTACGTGTCGGTGTTCTCCGGCCCGAATCGCCTCTACATCAATCGCGGCGGTACCTCGATCGAGAACTGGCACTTCGAGGAGCGCGCCGCCGCCGCCGGCGTGGACATGAAGACCCCGTCGTTCCCCACCTGGTTCTGGGACTTCGACAACGACGGTTTCGAGGATCTGCTCGTGCTGAGCTACGATCTGAATGCGCCGTTACACGAGACCGTCGCGCTGGAGTATCTCGGGCTGCCGCTCGAGACCGTCAAGAACGGGAAGGTCGTGGAGTATCAGCCGTCGCGGCTCTTTCGCAATCGGGGCGACGGCACCTTCGAGGACGTGACGAAACGCGTGGGACTCGCCGACAAGGTGATCTACGCGATGGGAAGCAACTACGGTGACCTCGACAACGATGGTTGGCTCGATTTCTATGTCGGCACGGGGAATCCCGATCTTCGCTCCGTCGTGCCGAACCGGATGTTCCGCAGCGTGAATGGCAAGCGATTCGAGGAGGTCACGCTTCCCGGCGGGTTCGGCCACATCCAGAAAGGTCACGCGACGGCGTTTGCCGATCTCGATCGCGATGGCGATGAAGACGTGTACATGGTCCTCGGCGGCGCGTACGAGGGAGACCAGTTCACGAGTGTGCTGTTCGAGAATCCGGGGTGGCCGAACAACCACTGGATCACGCTCGAGCTCGAGGGCCGAACATCGAACCGGTCTGCGATCGGCGCGCGTGTCGACGTCGTCGCTGTCGATGCGCAGGGCGCGGCGCGAACCGTTAGGCGCACGGTGCGAACGGGCGGCTCGTTCGGCGCGGGGAGCCTCGAGCTGCACGTGGGGCTGGGGCCGGCGGTCCGCGTGCAGGAGGTGCGGATTCAGTGGCCGGACTCGGCGCGCACGAGGACGAGCTACCGTGATCTGCAGCTCGATCGCACGTACCGCATCACGCAGGGCGAGCCACCGAAAGTGCTGGATCGCCCGCGCGTGCCGTTCCGCACTCGGCGCCCTTGAAAACTGAAAAGGACTAGTGCTTGGCGCTATCTGGGTACACGCGGATCCAATGATTCCGGCCCTGCACGCGCTCCATCTCGCCCTCGCGGTCCGAGACCACGATCTTCGACGTCTGCAACGGCATATGGCAGTCCACGCAATGCCCGACGATCGCGCGGCCACGCGTGGCGAACAGCGGGCAGCTCTGCTGCTGGTGACACGTTAGGCACCGTCCCGACAGCTCGACGACGTCGCGCTGTTGGCGATGGACGTCATGACAGGTGGTGCACGTCATTTGCGACGACGTGAAGCACCTGCTGCGCGAGAGCAGCGCGACCTGGTTCGCGTGAACATCCACGAACTCGTCGGACGCCTTCGGAACGAGCTTCACGTACTCCTCGAGCGGTTTCCCCGCGACGTACGTGAAGGTTGGCTCCTGCGGGTCGCCGATGCCGCCATGGCACTGCGCGCACACGTCCATCTTCCGCTCGCGACTCAGTGTCGCCGGGTTCACGATCGACCGATCACGCGCGAGATAGCGGACCAGCGAACGCTGGCGCGAGACGTGCTGCTTCCCCGCCGCATGGCATCGCTCACACGTAATGCCAAGGATCGCGCTGTCGGGCCGATACTGGTTGTCGACCGTCAGGCCAGGGACCGACTCCATCCAGGTCGCGTGACATTCGAAGCAGCGAGGTGCGACCGTGCGGTTGAAGCTCGCCCTCGGATCGATCCCAACTCGCCCGGGGCTGCCGAGCCACGTGTTCAGCCCCGTGTAGTACGACACCGGCAGCTGGAACAGCCGGTCGCCGGACCAGTAGAGAAAGCTCTGTCCCTTTCGCCCTGAGCCGCCGACGTACGCGATGCGCTCGGTGCGACTCGTCGAGTCGGCGCCCGTGCCAACCACCAGGGTCTGATAGAAGCCGGTCGAGTCGGCGTCCATGCGGAAGTGCACGTCGGGCCGGTCGGTGCGCAAAACGTTGTAGCCCTTGCTGAAGTTCCCAAGGACCGACTGGCGCGTCGGAAGCCGCATCGTCAGGCGGTGCGCCGTCTGCTCGAAGGTCGCCTTGTCGCGATGGCAGGAGATGCAGGTGGAATCACCGACCGCCGTGGCCGTTCTCACCGGTTGCGGCCACTCCCGCGCCGCGCGCCGCACGTTCTTGAGAAGTAGGACGTAGCCACCGAACAGCACCGCCGCGAAAGCGGCGAGCCACGGGTACGGAGACCTCCAGTTGAGGGCTGGGCGATTGTCCGGCATTGGCGCGGCTCGACGGATCGCTGCGTGGACTCGAGATGATCACGCCAGGACGCGCCAAGTGCAACACCATGGAACCCGGCGGCGGAGACGAGAGACGGCAGAGAACTGCAGACGGTAGACGGCAGGGGGCAGATGGCAGAAGGCAGAGGAACCGAATCCCTCTGCCCTCTACAACCTGCCGTCCACCGTCTGCTGTCTGCAGTTTCTCTACAGTCTGCAGTTCTCTACCGTCTGCAGTTCTCTACGGTCTGCCGTCTCGCGTGGCCTTTGATACGCGGGCCTAGTGCGTCGTGAGTGGGCCGAGTTCCCGCACCACGTTCGCAAACGGGCTGTAGACGAACTGATTGCCCGACGAGCTGCCACCCCAAAGGATGCCCGCCAGCTTCACGTTCGTGCTGCTCACGACCTGAAACACGTCCGAGCCGCTGTCGCCACCGCCAACGCCCGCCGACACGAAGTTCTGGCACAGCTGCACGATACGGCTCCCCTGCACGCCCGTGTTCACGCATCTGTTGGTCAGGGTTCCCGATGTCCAGCCGGTGGTGCGGCCAACCTTGTTGATCGTCGTGCCGACCGCCAGACAACCGCCTAACGTGGTCGTGCAGTCGTCAGCCGTGATGGTGAACGAGCCGGTGATCTCGAGGCTGCCGTTGTTCGCGGCGCTCGTCTTCGCAATGCGGCCGAGTGCCTGATCCGCGCTGTTGACATACAGCGCACGGGACGCGTCGCTGTACCGGCACGTCCTCCCGCCGGGGCAGCCTGCACCCCTCGTGTAGGCCGGGTCCGCCACTTCCCTGGCGATGACTGTCGGGGCCACCGACTGCAACGGCTGGTAGTACGGCGTGTTCTCCACCCCACCCTGCTTCGTCGTGCAGTGCGACGCCGTGATGAACGACTTCTGACTCCCGGACGTCGCGTTGAACCCGACGGAGCAGAGGAAACCGGGGAAGTTGATCTGCACACCCGCCTGTACCGGGCGCGACACGACGTTCTGCAGACTCGCGACCTGAACGATCGGCTCGACCTGATCGACGATCACCGCGTCGTCAGGCACCCCAAGGCGAGCGATGGCCGCGCGCACCTGACCCGTCGTGCCGATGTTCGCGACCCCGATGTGCACCCGGTTCGTCGTCTCGTCGTTATCGACGTACACCGTGCCGCTCACCGAGAAGGCGCCATCGGTTGCCGCGTCCTGCCAGCGCTGGAGCTGCTGCCATCCGTACCGCGCCTCGCGAACGTGGAGCGCGGCCGCCGACTGGCCCCGCGCCGCCATGTACGCGCCTAACGCGCGCTCGGCCGGCGCGCGGCTCGCGCCGCGGGCGAGGTAGATGGTCGGCTCACCGTTCGCATCGAGGAAGAATCCGCCGAAGCCAGGGACCTGGCGGTCGAGCTCCTCGGTCGACGGGAGACCGCCTCCCTGCGAGGAGCGCTGTGCGGTCGCCTCGACCCCGCGGGGGTCAGGGGACATGGGATTCGGCTGGTCCTGACAGGCCGAGACGGCAAGGGCGGCGCCGGCAGCGATGGCCAGGCGCGTGGACGGACCGCGGAGCATACGACCTCCGGATGGGTGTGAAGCCTATCGGGGCGACTCGCGACGGCTGCTCGTGCCAGCCGGGCGGGACATTATACAGGACGGTCTGTCCGGCTGCCACAAGGGGTTTGCCCCCACCCTCATCCGGCGCGGATTTGGAGACGGCAGACCGTCCTTACCCAGCCCGGCCGCCGGGTGCTATCTCTCGCGTCAATGAACGCGCTTCCATACGCCATCCGCCGCGGCCTGGTACTCGGAAAGTTTCTCCCCTACCACGCGGGTCACGCCCACCTCATCCGTACCGCGCGCTCACAGGTCGACCTGTTGACCGTGCTCGTTTGCTCGACCGCACGCGAACCCATCCCCGGCGCAACCCGCTTCGCCTGGGTGGCCGAATCCCACCCCGATTGCCGCGTCGTGCACGTCGCGGAGGAGGTCCCGCAGACCCCCGACGAGCATCCCGAGTTCTGGCCGGTCTGGACGGACCTCGTTAGGCGACACGCCGGCGAGATCGATGTCGTCTTCACGTCCGAAGACTACGGCGACGAGCTCGCTCGGCGACTCGGCGCGCGGCACGTCTGCGTGGACCGTGCCCGGAGCGGGTACCCGGTCTCCGGCACGGCCATCCGCCAGGATCCGCTCGGGCACTGGGACTACATCCCGCCTGTCGTGCGGCCATCGTACGTGCATCGCGTCGCCATCCTCGGCACCGAGTCCACCGGGAAGACCACACTCGCACAGCAGCTGGCCGAGGCGTTTGGCACCACCTGGGTGCCGGAGTACGGGCGCGAATATTGTGAGGGGCGCGACGCGCTCGCGCTCACGTCAGATGATCTGGACGCCATCGGGCGAGGCCAGATCCTGGCCGAGGAAGCGGCGGCGCGGTCGGCCAACCGCGTGCTCATCTGCGACACGGACGTGCGCACGACGGCCACCTGGAGCGACATCATCCTCGGAACGCGATCCGAATGGCTGTCGCAAGCCGCCGCGGCGGATGACTACAGCCATGCACTGTTGCTCGACGCCGATGTCCCGTGGGTGGACGACGGCATGCGCGTTCTCCGCGATCAGCGCGCCCGGCACACGGACCTCCTCGAGCGCGAGCTCCGGGCGACTCACCAGCCCTTCACGCGCATTCAGGGGCCGTTCGACCAGCGATTTCAGCAGGCCGCTACCGTGATCGAGAGCGTCCTGCGCATGCCGGTGCGACCTCGCTTCGAAGCCGCGACCTCGCACGCCCTCACATCGGCTGGACAGGCAGGATAGAATTCGGTCGTGGTCGGCGACGATCCGGCAATCACCGGGGAGCCAGCCGGAAGAACGGGCGCATGCCGCCTCAGTAGACCTGGCCGGGTGCGGCCCGAACAGCCGCGCGTGAGTGGCCCCTGCGTCGTTGGTGTTCAGGAGACGTGTGGGCAAGCGGGGTGGTACCGCGGAGCGTGCGCCCAGGGCGCACGCGTCGTCCCCGAATGCGAGCGCTGGCGCGAGCACGTGCCAGCGTCACCGAGCGCATAACGAGGAGACGTGCCGTGGCATACCCGAAGGCTCGCGTCGGCGAGCGAACAGAAAAGGACGCCGTTCCATCCCGACCGTCGTTTCCCAGCCTCGAGGCCGAAGTCCTCGCGTACTGGGAGCGCGACAAGACCTTCGAGGCGAGCGTCGAGGCGCGCGAAGCCGGCCTGCACGGCGCGAACGAGTTCGTCTTCTATGACGGCCCGCCGTTCGCCAACGGCCTCCCGCACTATGGCCACCTGCTGACCGGCTACGTCAAGGACGTCGTCCCGCGATACCAGACCATGAAAGGGCGGCGTGTCGAGCGTCGCTTCGGCTGGGATTGCCACGGCCTCCCCGCCGAGTTCGAGGCGGAAAAGCAGCTCGGCATCGAGCACAAGAACGAGATCGAGGCGATGGGCGTCGCGAAGTTCAACGACGCCTGCCGCACGTCGGTGCTCCGCTACACGGAGGAGTGGCGCAACTACGTCACTCGTCAGGCACGATGGGTGGACTTCGACCACGACTACAAGACGCTCGACCTGCCGTACATGGAGAGCGTCATGTGGGCCTTCAAGTCGCTCTGGGACAAGGGGCTCGTCTATGAAGGTTTCAGGGTGTTGTGGTATTGCTGGAGGTGCGAGACACCGCTCAGCAACACGGAAACCAAGATGGACGACGTGTACCGCGACCGGCAGGATCCCGCGGTAACCGTCAGCCTTCCGTTGAAGTCGTCGCTGCCCGAGCTGCAGGGCGTCGAGGCGCTCGTGTGGACGACGACACCGTGGACGCTCCCGTCGAACCTCGCGGCCGCCGTGCACCCGGACGTCGAGTACGTCGTGGTCCAGGCACCTGACGGCAAACGTTATCTGCTCGCGCAGGCCCGTGTGGCGGCCTACGCGCGCGAGCTCGGGGAGGACCCGCCCATTCTCGCGCGATTCACCGGGAGGCAGCTCGTCGGCACGCGGTACACGCCGCCATTCGCCTTCTTCTACGGCAAGCAGCCTAACGCACACCAGGTCCTCCTGGCCGAGTACGTCACGACCGAGGATGGTACCGGGATGGTGCACATCGCGCCTGCGTACGGCGAGGAGGACAAGGTGGTGACGGACGCTGCCGGCATCGAGCCGGTGACGCCCGTCAACTCGCGCGGCGAGTTCGACTCGCAGGTGCCACCGTACCAGGGGCAGCACGTGTTCGAGGCCAACAAGAACATCATCCGCGACCTCAAGGCCTCGGGTGCCCTGCTCCGTCACGACACCTATCAGCACTCGTACCCACACTGCTGGCGCTGCGACAGCCCGCTCATCCAGCGGGCCGTGAGCTCGTGGTTCGTGGCGGTGACGAAGTTCCGCGATCGCATGGTTCAGCTCAACCAACAGATTCGCTGGGTGCCGGAGCACATCAGGGATGGCCAGTTCGGCAAGTGGCTGGAGAACGCGCGTGACTGGTCGATCTCGCGGAATCGCTACTGGGGATCGCCGATCCCCGTGTGGGTGTCGGACGACCGGAAATATCCGCGTGTGGATGTCTACGGCTCGCTGGCCGAGTTGGAACGTGATTTCGGCGTGAGGCCTGACGACCTGCATCGCCCCGGGATCGATCAGCTCACGCGCCCGAACCCGGATGACCCGACAGGCAAGTCCACGATGCGACGGGTGCCGGAGGTGCTGGACTGCTGGTTCGAGTCAGGGTCCATGACGTTCGCGCAGGTGCACTTTCCGTTCGAGCACAAGGACTGGTTCGAGCATCACTATCCGGGCGACTTCATCGTCGAGTACAACGGCCAGACGCGCGGGTGGTTCTACACGCTGCACGTGCTGGCGACGGCGCTGTTCGACCGGCCGGCGTTCCGCACTTGCCTGGCGCACGGCATCGTGTTAGGCAACGACGGGCAGAAGATGTCGAAGTCGCGGAAGAACTATCCCGACGTGCGGGAGGTGTTCGACCGCGACGGGTCCGACGCGATGCGCTGGTTCCTCATGGCGAGCCCGATCCTGCGCGGCGGCGACCTGATCGTGACCGAGGCAGGCATTCGCGATGCGGTCCGCGAGGCGCTCCTGCCGCTCTGGAACACCTACTACTTCCTCGCGCTCTACGCGAACGCGGAAAACATGGATGGCGTCGTCCGAACGGACTCGACGCACATCCTGGATCGGTACATCCTCGCAAAGACGAACGAGCTGGTGACGGACGTCGAGTCGCAGATGGACCGGTACGATCTCGCGGGCGCCTGCGCGACGGTTCGTGAGTTTCTCGAGGCGCTGACGAACTGGTACGTCCGCCGTTCGCGGGACCGCTTCTGGGCGGGCGACCGGGACGCGATCGACACGCTGCACACGGTGCTCGAGGTGACCTGCCGAGTGGTTGCGCCACTTCTGCCGCTGACGTCGGAAGCGATCTGGCGGGGGTTGACGGGCGGTCGATCAGTCCATCTCACCGACTGGCCGCTCGTGGACTCGATGCCTAACGACTCGGCCCTCGTCACCGCGATCGACCGGGTGCGCCAGGTCTGCTCGGCCGCCCTGGCGCTGCGATCGGTGAACAAGCTGCGCGTGCGGCTCCCGCTGGCAACGCTGCGCGTCGCGGCCGCGGATGCGGAGCGTCTCGTGCCGTTCGTCGATCTCATTCGCGACGAGGTGAACGTGAAGGAGGTCGAGCTGACGACTGACCTCGTGGCACACGGCTCGTTCGAGGTCACGGTCAACGCGCGCGCCGCGGGCCCCCGCCTCGGCAAGGATGTTCAGCGCGTCATCAAGGCGGTGAAGGCGGGTCAGTGGACGACGTCGCCCTCGGGTGGTGTGGTTGCGGACGGCATCGAGCTCCGGGAGGGCGAGTTCGAGCGCCGGCTCGTGTCGAAGGACGCGGGCGCGGCGGCCGAGCTGCCGGGAAGCTCGGGGATCGTGGTGCTGGATACGACGGTGACGCCCGAGCTCGAGGCGGAGGGGTTGGCCCGGGATCTCGTGCGCGTGGTCCAGCAGGCGAGACGGGACAGGGGGCTCGACGTGTCGGACCGCATTCGCCTAACGATCGACGCCCCGATCCTCGTGGCGGCAGCGGCGCGAACGCACGAGAACCTCATTCGGAGCGAAACGCTCGCGCTCGACGTCGGCTATGCGACGACCGGCGATGGGGTGGCGGGGAAAGTCGGGGAGGGCATGGACGTACGGGTCGAGATCGTGAAGGTGTGACGGCTGGCGACTGGCGACTGGCGACTGTCCGGGGCGGGCAACGGGCTGCTCGCTGCTAGCCGCTGCGTGCCGCGGGCGGCTGCTGGGCTGGCAGCCGACGGCTGCGCGCTACTGCCGCGTGCTGCGGGCTGCTGCTATTACCGCCCGGTTGTCATTCCGAGCGCGGGTGCCCGCGAAGCGGGCAGGTCAGGAATCGCAGGCGTCCCGGTTGGGGGGGACACCCCTCGCTCGGGACGACGGCGATTCCTCGACTTCGGCGCTCCGCGCCTCCGCTCGGAATGACACGCGCCGTTTGGCCGTCGCCCGTCGTCCGTCCCCCGTCCCCGGCAGTCGCCAGTCGCCAGTCGCCTACCGATAGAAGAAATACTCCGCCGAGTAGGCGGCGCGCGCCTCCTCGCCGATGACCGTTCCCCCGGCCGACGGCGCCTTGCCACCAACCGTGTTCACTCGCTGGACGAACGTCACGCCATTGAGCACACCGGGTCCCGAAGACGTTGCGGAGAGCGACAGCCATTGAACCGCGTTAGGGTCGGCGGTGCAGCGGTCGATGACCGTACCGACTGCCTTGCTCCCGCTGTTGGTTTCCCACGTCGGGCCGACGTAGTGCGTGCCGACCGTACTCTTCCCCTCGGCGTCCGCCGACAGCACAGCGTCGGGCCCGTAAAGCAGCCAGCTCGTGCCGGTCCAGCGATAGATCTGAACCCCTCGCGCGTAGACGTGGAAGGCGAGCGTACTCCCGACTGGCGCCGCCAGGTTTCCGCAGTTGCCAAGCTCCGGCTGCACACTGGCGAGGGCTTTCGGAAGCATCGGCTCGAGAGCGCGTGTTGCGTCATTCGCACACGCGGCCAGAACGGCTGGGATGGCGAGCCTGACCAGCGTGACGAATGCGGATGCGTATGAGTATGGGCGGGTCTTCATTGTGGTTCCTCGAACGCAGTTCAGTTGAGGTAGTGACCGTTGGTCGAGGGGCATACCGCTTCCCCGACGGTAGGCGTGGCGCGGGCTGAAACGAGCCACCCGTAAGTAGGACTGCGTGGTTCGCGTTCGAGCGCGGACATCCAGGGTTCCGGTGTTGAAAGTGACCACCAGGGCAACGGGTGGTGTCCTGATCGATAGGTGAGTAACCTCCTCGTCGGCTGGTCGCGGCACGCACGTTCAATCTTCGACGAGGAGGTAGAGTGCTCTTCCACATCACCCAGGTTCACACGGCCGAGACGTGTCCGCGGGACGAAGGTGGGTCGAACTCGTTGTTCAACCCTAACGTTCCTGGTCTCAAGCTCATCGGCCGGTACGGGGCGAACGGGCAGCACACGCTGTTCTACATCGTGGAAGCGGACGACGTGAACGCGATCCACCGATTCCTGTGGCCCGGGTTCAAGCGGTGCACGGCCACCGTGACGCCCGTGAGTGAGGTGCCAGTTCCGAAGGACTGACCGGCGCAGCCGCCAATCCATGCACTGCATTCACAATGCGTCTATCCTCGACCTCTTTACCGCCAGCATCCAGCAGCGAGAACCTGACCTCCCTTCGCGACATCGGGGAGGTCAGTGCTCGCTGGCTGCGTGCCGTCGGCATTCACACGGTGAGTGAGCTGCGTCGCGTCGGACCGGCCGAGGCGTTCGGCCGAGTGAAGTTCCGGTTCGGCCGCGCGGTGAATCGCAACCTGCTCTACGCACTGGCCATGGGCCTCGAGGGGCGAGCGTACAACGACGCCACCCCGACGGAAAAACGGCGCCTGTGCGCCGAGGCAGGCATTGCCTATCACACGCGCCGGGCACGATGAATCGGTAGCCTAACGTGGCTGTTTCTATGCCTCGAGCGCGAAGGCCCGGCGCACATCGCCCAGCACGGCGTCGGTGATCGCCTTCGCGCGCTCGTTCCCCGCACGCAGCACCTCCATCACATACGCACTGTCGCGCGCGAGCTCGGCCCGACGCGCCCGTATCGGCGCGACGAGCGCCTCGAGAACGCACTCGAGCCGCCGCTTCAGCGCCACATCTCCGAGTCCGCCACCGCGGTACCGCTCCTTCAACTCGCTCACCACGGCTGGATCGGGGTCGAACGCGTCGAGGTAGGCAAAGACGACGTTCCCCTCCACTCGACCCGGATCCGACGCGCGAACGTGACCGGGATCGGTATACATCGCCCGGACCAGCCGCCGGATCTCGTCGGCCGTGGCGGTCAGCGGAATCGCGTTGCCAAGCGACTTGCTCGCCTTGCGTCCATCGACGCCCGGGAGCCGTGGTGTGCTCGAGAGCAGCGCCCGACACTCGCGCAGGACGGACGCTCCCGCCAGGCGATTCACTCGCCGCACGATCTCGTTGGTCTGCTCGATCATCGGAAGCTGGTCGTCCCCGACAGGAACGAGCGTTGCGCGGAACCCGGAGATGTCCGCCGCCTGGCTGACCGGATAACACAGGAACCCCGCCGGGATGTCGCGCTCGAAGCCGCGCAGCTCCACTTCCGCCTTGACCGTCGGGTTGCGCTCGAGCCGGGACACGGTGACGAGGTTGAGGTACAGCACGGTCAGCTCGGCCAGTGCACTCAGTCGCGACTGCACCGCGATCGTGGTCTTCGCGGGGTCTATTCCGATGGCGAGGTAGTCGAGGGCGACCTCCATCACGTTCCGAGCGACGTCCGCGGGCCGTCCACTCGAGTCGGTGAGTGCCTGAAGGTCCGCGATCAGCAGCGTTTGCGCACAATGGCCCTGAAGGGCAAGTCGCGAACGCAGTGAGCCGGCGTAGTGTCCGAGGTGGAGCGAGCCGGTTGGCCGGTCGCCGGTGAGAATGACGTCGTCAGCCGCGCAGGGCTGGCTTCGGCTGTCGTGGGCGCGCAAGGGCGCGAGAGTGGTGGCAGACATTGGTGTGAAGCTCCTCGAGAAGTAGAAACAAGTGAGCGAGGTCGGCTCGACACCGGGCGAAAACGAAAGGGCCGCTCGATGACGAGCGACCCATGGAATCGTGCGTGCGCAGTGGACAGTCGTGCGCTAGCGGGCCGCTCGGGGAGAGGGCCACTGCCAGGGCGTCCGTGAAAGCGCGCTCGAGAAAGTCATGGACGAATGATAGCGCCCACCGTCATTGAAGTGAAGGTTCGCGTATCCTAACGGGACATGACAATGCCCAGTCTGGCGTGGCGACGCTGCTCTCGCGCAATCGGTGCGACGCTTCTCCTGGTGGGGGGCGCTCGGCCGATGGCCGCCCAGGCGGGCGATACGACTGCGGGCCCGCGTCTGCCGGTGTTGAGCGACACCGGATTCCGCTTCCACGGCTACCTGCGATCGGGCTTCGGCGTCGACGGCAGTGGCAAGGGACAGCAGGTTTTCATCGCGCCGCTTGCCGGCTCGAAGTACCGCTTGGGCAACGAGGCCGAGACGTACCTCGAGACGCTGTTCGCGTATGACACGAAGACGGACGGAGACGAACCGGCCTACTTCGACACGCAGGTGCGATTCGCGTACGTGACGCCCACATCGCAGTCCAACACCTTCGCCACGACGTTTTCACTCCGCGAAGCGTACGCGCTGGCCAGGCGTGTCTGGGCGGAACAGCCGACGGCCACCTTCTGGGCGGGGGCTCGCTTTTACGACCGCTACGACGTGCACCTCACGGACTTCTGGTACCGCGATCCGAGTGGCTTCGGCGGCGGCGTCGAAGACGTGGCACTCGGGCGCACGACGAAGCTGGCGGTCGCCTGGATCGGCGGCACGCAGGACCAGCTCGATCCGAACGGCACCGTGCCGCCGGAGGATCTGTTCCGCTTCAACAAGAACACGCTCGACGTGCGCCTCTACAACTTCGCCGTGGGCCGCGGTGTGGGGTCCGTCGCGCTCGACCTGTCGAAGTTCAACGGCGACGAGGTGACCACCGCCGGCGCACCGATCATCGTGGAGAACAACGTCGGCGCGTCGGCTACTGCCACGCTCGACTGGCCGTTCACGGGAGGTCGTAACCGGTCAGTGGTGCAGTACGGTAGAGGCGCGGCGTTCGACTTTCGGTCGGTCCTGACGACGCCCGCGGGGCGGACGTTCTCGCCAGGGGAGACGGTGCGTTTCAGCGACGTGTGGCAGTTCCGGGTTCTCAATGACTTCCTCCTGGACGAGCGGGGTCCGTGGGCGCTGCAGGCGCTCACGCTTTACCAGGCGCTCGAGAACGGTGCCGCCACGGACAGCCGGATCCGCTGGGCGTCAGTCGGCGTCCGCCCGGTGCGTCAGCTGGGGCGGTTCTTCTCGCTGGCAACGGAGGTGGGATGGGACTACACGAGGCAGGGCGACCTGCCGGGCGGCTCGCTGGTCAAGCTGACGCTGGCCCCGCAGGTCACGCCTGCCTTCAAGTTCCTCAGCCGGCCGTCGCTGCGCGCGTTCGTGACCTGGGCGCGCTGGTCGGACTCGTTCCGCGGCCGGATCGCCGCGGCGACGGACCCGAACGCCATCCACGGCAGTGCGGTCGGCGTGCAGATGGAGTCCTGGTGGTAGGGGCCCGCTTCCTTCACCTAACGCTACTTCTCCTCGCGGCGAACGGTTGCGCGCCGGCGTCGCCTCGGCGGTGACGTCCGATCCCGATGGGAACGCGGTCACGGTGAAGTGGTGGCGATGGAAGGACGTGGATACCTATCCGGGCAACGTTAGGCTGTCTAAGACCGTTCGATATCGTATCGCCACGCTGGCATTCGAGCACCTACAGGTGGGTAACGGCAAGACCTTAACGCGGATTTCGAACAGCGATTGCGCCGATGTTCGCGGATTTGCTCCGTGCGCAGTGACAACACCGACGGCACGTCCGGTCTCACATCGTTCTTTGTTCAACGACCTCGGGAAGGGTAGGAGGGACTTCCCGAGGTCCTTCATTCTCAAATCCAGCTCCGTACGAACGGAGATGTCTGGGCCAAGGCGCGATCCGAAGCATCCGCTCGATCCGGAAGCATCCGAACACCCCGTCGTCTGAGAGGCCAGCCCTCAGACGGCGAACCAGCGACAGAACGCGAGCCAGGGCGCCGATGCCGGGATCGACGTCATGAACAGCTGCACCGTCACGTGCGTCGCCAGGGCTATCGGATACGCCCACCTGCGCCGCTCGCCCATCCGCCAGTCGACGACGATCAGCGTGATGAGAAGGAGCTCGACGACAACGAGGCTGATGTTGATCGCCAGGAATGGGTTGAGGCCGAACTGGCGTGCGACGAACCTTGTTATCGCCGGCGGGAACCCGATGAGTGAGGTCGAGACCATGTACCGCTTGTGCGCCGCCGGCGTCTTGCGATTCCGCAGCCCGAGGAGAAACAGAGCGACGAAGAGCGCCACCAGCGTCACGTCCAGGTACGCAATGAGCGGTCGTGCGATCGGCGGCAGCGCACCTCTCGTCAGCATGACCCGCGTGTTCATGAGCGCGGTCACCGTCACGATCGGCAGCAGCGCAATGACGGCCACCGCCACGCCCCGGTGCCAGCGCACGTAGCCGTTCGTCACCAGCCACGGTTGCACGACGAGCGCGAGATACCAGAGCGTCGAGGTCACGCCGTGGACGTTCCGCAGCGTCGTGCCACTGGTCAGCGGCTGGTAGAACGTGGGCCAGAACCCGAGCATGACCACAGCGAACGCAGCGAGCATGTACCAATGCACGTGCGCATAGCTCGGTCGCGCGGATTTGTGCGCAGCGGGTGAGGAAAGCGGGCCGGCGGGAGCGATGACCGTCATGTCTCGAGCTCGTCGCGAGGGTTGCCTGCACCGGTGAGCGTTCTACGATATGATAGTCGTGGTCGTTTCCTCAACCGTTCGCCCGCTCCACTCTCTCTCGATCCCTCGTGCGACTCTCATCCGTCACGCCCACAGTCCTGCTCGCGGCTGCCACGCTCGCGATGCCTGCCGCCGCGCAACAGCGCACCGCGACTCGCGCGAGCACCCAATACGTCCCGGGGGCCACGTGGGAACGCCGCGATCCTGCGGCGGCCGGCTTCGACCCGGCGCGCCTGACGGAGGCCATCCAGTTCGCGATCCAGGCCGACGCGAAAGCGCCGCGCGACATGGAGGTCTCGCACTACCAGTCGTTCGGTGCTCGCGAGCCGTACGGTCAGGGGATCGGCCCGTTCAAGCCGCGCGGTGAGCCCACGGGCGTCATTCTCCGCGGCGGCTACGTCGTGGCGACGTGGGGCGAGCCCGATCGCGTGGACATGACGCACAGCGTGACGAAGAGCTTTCTCTCCTCGGTCGTTGGCGTCGCGTTCGATCGCGGACTCATTCCCTCCGTGCGCGACACGGTCTGGAAGGCAATGGCGCCGATCTACCGGCTGCGGCTCGAGGCGCCGAGCGAACCCGGAACCACCGCTGGCGAGTCGTATTTTCTCGACCCGTTCGCGACGCCGCACAATCGCGAGATCACCTGGGATGACCTCCTGCGGCAGACGAGCGATTGGGAAGGCACACTGTGGGGCAAGCCCGATTGGGCCGACCGTCCGTCGCAGGACCCGGCAGAGTGGCGCACGCGCAAACGCGCCCAGCCGGGAACGACGTACGAGTACAACGACGTCCGGGTGAACGTGCTCGCGCTCGCGGCGACGAACGTCTGGCGTCGCCCGCTGCCGGAAGTGCTGCGCGACAACATCATGGATCCGATCGGCGCGTCGGCCTCGTGGCGGTGGTTCGGCTATGACAACGCCTGGATCACCCTGGACGGCCGCCCGGTGCAGGTCGTGGGCGGCGGCGGCCACTGGGGCGGCGGGATGTTCATCAACGCGTGGGACATGGCGCGTTTCGGCCTCCTCACGCTGCGCCGGGGGATGTGGGGCGACAAGCGGATCCTCAGCGAGGCGTGGGTGAAGATGGCCCTGACGCCAACGGTGCCGCAGCCCACGTACGGGTTCATGAACTGGTTCCTCAACACCGACCGGAAGTGGATGCCGAGCGCGCCGCCTAACGCCTTCGGGCACGTGGGGAATGGGACGAATCTCGTGTTCGTGAGCCCGGATCAGGATCTCGTCGCGGTGGTGCGGTGGATCGACAACCCATCGATCGACACCTTCCTGGGTAAGCTGCTCGGCGCCGTCGTGAAGTAGGGCTGCGGCTTCCAACATCGGAGGAAATGGATCCTCGGTATGACGCCCATCCCCACGCTGTTCACACCATTTACCGTCGGAAACCTCCAGCTCGCGAACCGCATCGTCATCGCGCCGATGTGCCAGTACTCCGCGGTCGACGGCCGGATGACCGACTGGCACGTCATCCATCTCGGGCACCTCGCGCTATCCGGTGCGGCAGTCCTCATCATCGAAGCGACGGCCGTGCTACCCGACGGCCGCATCACGTACGCCGACGTCGGGCTCTGGTCGGACGAGACCGAGGAGGCGATCGGGCGGACGCTGGAGACCGTCCGCCGCTGGTCCCGGATGCCGATCGCCATTCAGCTCGCACACGCCGGGCGCAAAGCGTCGTGCGAAGTACCGTGGAAGGGCGGCAGGCAGTTCGCGCCCGACCACCCGAAGGGCTGGCAAACCGTCTCGGCGTCCGCTCTCCCCTATGACAGCGGCTGGTACGTTCCCTCCGCGCTGGATGGCGAAGGGCTCGCGCGCGTGCGTGATGCCTTCGCCGACGCCGCGCGGCGTGCGGCGCGCCTCGGCATCGATGCCGTGCAGCTTCACGGCGCACACGGGTATCTGCTCCACCAGTTCCTGTCGCCGTTATCCAACGGCCGGGACGACGCGTACGGCGGAAGCCTCGAGAACCGGATGCGCTTTCCATTGGAAGTGTTCGACGCGGTGCGCGCCGCGTTTCCCGCGGATCGACCCGTGACGGTGCGCGTGTCGGGCACCGACTGGGCCGACGGCGGCTGGGACGTCGAGCAGACCGTCGCGTTCGCCCGCGCGCTGGAGGCGCGTGGGTGCGACGCGGTTCACGTCTCGAGCGGCGGTCTGACGCCGCGGCAACGCATCCCGGTGGGTCCGAGCTACCAGGTGCCGCTCGCGCGTGCCGTGAAACGTGCGACGTCGCGGCCGGTCATCGCTGTCGGGCTCATCACCGAGTTCGAGCAGGCCGAGGCGATCGTGAGTACCGGGGATGCGGACCTCATCGCGCTGGCGCGGGCGATTCTCTACGATCCGCGGTGGCCGTGGCATGCGGCGGCCCATTTCGGCGCACGCGTCCGCGTGCCTAACCAGTACCTGCGATCGCAGCCGCGGAACTATCGCGATCTTTTCGAGGCCGCCGAGTGAGGCCGTAGGGGTGCGTCGCCATCAGCTCATCGAGATCGAGGACCAGCCGTGGTGTCCGGCCATCGTCCGGGACGGGCTCACGGACTACCTGCAGTTCATCACCGATCACACCGAGCCCTACGCCCCGGCCGCTCGGCTGCTCGCCGAGGCGCTGCGAGTCAGCACGGACGATCCGGCGAGCCAGCCACCGGCTTCTGTGGTCGACCTGGGCTCCGGCGGTGGCGGTCCCTGGCGGCGACTCGTTAGGCAGCTCGCCGACGCGCGCGTACCGGTGCGCGTTCGGTTGACCGACCTGCATCCCAACGTCACTGCGTTCGAACGGATCGCGCGCGACACCGACGGTGCAGTGAGCGGAGATCACCGTGCCGTATCGGCCGACGGCGTGCCGGAGGACCTCACCGGCTTTCGTACGATCTTCACCGCGTTCCATCACTTCCCCCCGCCGCTGGCGCGCCGCGTGCTCGCCGACGCCGTCGCGCGCGGGGAAGGTATCGCCGTGTTCGAGTCGACCGAGCGCAGCATCCTCTGTCTCCTGGTCATGGTGCTCGTTCCCCACGTAGTGTTGCTCGTGACACCGTTCATCCGGCCGTTCCGGTGGTCGCGGCTGCTGCTGACCTATCTGCTTCCCGTCATCCCGACGGTCGCATTCGTGGACGGCGTCGTGTCGTGCCTGCGCACCTACACGCCCGACGAGCTGCGCGAGCTGGCCGAGTCCGCGGACGGCGCGGGCGGGTATGTGTGGACGACCGGACACGCCGGGGGCGGTCCAATACCAATGACGTACCTGCTCGGACAGCCCGTTAGGCGCGAAGGAGCGGTGCCGTGAGGAGGAACCGGCTCTTGCCCGGCGCCGTGGCGACGCACAACATAGCGTGCCCCATTGAAGCCGGTTCACACCTTTCACTCGGGTGCAACGTGACTTCCCTTTTCACCGGGCGCGCATTGGCAGTCGCCGGGTCGCTGATGATCGCAGGCGTCGCTGCGCTCGAACCTCCCGCGCACTCGGACGCGCAGGCTCATGCACCAACGAGTCTCTTCAACGGGAAGGATCTCGAGGGCTGGCACGTCGACGTCCCGGCGTTGGATTCCAACCCGCGTGCCCGCAACCCGTTCATCGTGCGCAACGGGATGCTCGTGAGCCTCGGCGAGCCGCAGGGGCACATCATCACCGACGCGAGCTATCGCAACTATCGGCTCGAGGTCGAATACCGCTTCCCCGGCAAGCCGGGGAATTCCGGCGTGCTGGTGCACGCGTCCACCCCGCGGGCGCTCTACAAGATGTTCCCCAAGTCCATCGAGGTGCAGATGGAGAGCGGGAACGCCGGTGACTTCTGGTGCATCCTCGAGGACATTCGCGTCCCCGACATGGAGCGGCGTCGCGGCCCGCGGGCAAACTGGGGGACCACGGAAGGCAAGGAGCGCCGCATCGTGAACCTGACCGACAATTCCGAGAAGCCGGTCGGCCAATGGAACACCATGGTGATCGAGGCGGTTGGGAGGTCGATCAAGGTGTGGGTCAACGGTGACCTGGTGAACGATGGCTCGGATGCCACTGCGGATCACGGGCAGATCGCACTGCAATCAGAGGGATCGGAGGTCGAGTTCCGCAAGATCACGTTGACGCAGAAGTCGAGCGACCGGTGAGACAGTGATGGACACGCCCGACGACTCTGCCGGACCAACGCCTAACGACGAGCGGCTCGGTATGAACGAGCCGATCTCGCGCCGGGATTTCGTGAATGGCGCGCTGGTCGCTGGCGCCGGGATGCTGCTGAACGGCCGCGCGGCCGCGATGGGCCCATCCCCCGCCGAGGCGTGGAACGGCTACGGCGGCGTTGGCGATTACCATGCGTCGAACGGCAACACCTACGATGTCATGACCGCCGCGCACGCCATGCGCGATGGCGCGTACGAGAAGACAGCCGCCACGGACACTGGCGAGATGTACGATCTCGTCTCGGTCGGCGGCGGGTTGAGCGGCCTCGCGGCCGCGGTGTTCTTCCAGAAGGGCAAGGGCGGCCGGTGTCTCGTCCTCGACAACCACCCGATCTTCGGCGGGGAGGCGAAGCGCAACGAGTTTCTCGTCGACGGGCAGCGGCTCATCGCGCACCAGGGCTCCGCCATCTTCCTCGTGCCGATGAAGGGCGGCTACACCGAGCGCTTCTACGAGATGATCGGGATGGACCGGTCGACCTTCGACTACCAGAAATGGCGCGGCCCGTCACCGGAGATGGCGCTGCATCAGAGCCCGTACGCCGACCCGAAGGACTACGGGTTCTACTTCGGGCCCAAGTTCGGCAAGCGGCCCGGTGTGTGGGTGATCGATCCGTGGGGGCGCAAGCTGGCCGGCGCACCGCTGAGCGACGCGGTGAAAGCAGACCTGATGCGATGGCGTACGGTCTCGGACGAGGGGCCGCGGCCGCGGACCGAAGGTGACGCGATCTCGCGTCAGCTCGACACCATCACGCTCGAAGAGCATCTGATGGCGCGGCACGGGATCACGCGTGAGACGGTGCGCAACTTCCTGTCACCGGTCGAAGGTGGCGGTTACGGTCTCGGACCGGACGCGTTGTCCGCCTACTGCGCCTACGCGATCGAGACGGAATTCCCGGGCGACGGTGATGCGACGTTAGGCGACCAGATGTTCCCCGATGGGAACACGGGGTTCGCGCGGCTGATGGTGAAGACGCTTATCCCGGACGTGTTCACGGGGCCGCACACGGTGGAAGCGGTGTGGCAGAGTCGCGTGAACTTCGCCGCGCTCGACCGGGCCGGGCAGAGCACGCGCATCCGTCTCAACGCGACGGTCGTACGCGTGGAGCACGCGGGCAACCCGGCCAGTGCGCCGCACGTCGTGGTCACGTACGCGAAGGGCAAGCGGCTCTTCCGCGTGAAGGCGCGCGCGGTGGTCATGGCGGGTGGCAGCTGGACGAGCAAGCACATCGTGCGGGACCTCCCCACGAGCCATCGCGACGCATACGCGCAGTTCCATCGGTCGCCGTGTCTCATGGCGAACATCGCGGTGCGCAACTGGCGCTTCCTGTACAAGATGGGAATGTCGGGGTGCCGCTGGTTCGGCGGGCTCGGTGACTATCTCTCGGTGCGGCGGATGGCCACGTTGAGCGGCGTGAGCCCGACGATCGGCCCGGATTCGCCGACGGTGCTGACGATCAAGGTGCTGTTCGCCCAGCCCGGGTTGCCGATCGCCGAGCAGGGGGCGCAGGGGCGGGCGAAGCTGCTCGGGGCGTCGTTCGCGCAATACGAGCGAGCGTTCCGCGAGCAGCTCGCCGACATGTTCGCGCCGGGCGGGTTCGACCCGCGTCGTGACATCGCGGGGATCATCCTGAACCGCTGGGGTCACGCGTACGTGAATCCGCAGCCGGGCTTCTTCTTCGGCGTGGGCGGCAAGCCGGCGCCGCGGGATGTGCTGCGCGATGCGCCGCATGGCCGCATCGCGTTCGCGAACACCGATCTGGCGGGCGCGATGGATCACCGCAACTCGATCCGCGAGGCCGATCGTGCGGTCAGGCAGCTCGTGGGCGCCTAACGAATTAGCGCTCGCAGGACCTCCTCGCGGGGCTGGCTATCAGGGCTGGCTTCTACGACGAAGGGGTTCGGATACTCCGGATGCCACGGATGCGTCGGATCGCTCCCCGACCGGCCTAACGTCGTACCACAACGAGCCGGGTCTTTTGAGGAACGACCTCGGGACGTGCTGGCTTCCCGAGGTCGTCATTTCTTCAATAACGACTCGTGGTGAGCGGAGTTCTCACGGCCGAGGAGCGATCTGAAGCATCCGAGGCATCCGCTGCATCCGAACACCCCTTCGTCTGTGCGGCCGGCCCTCTCGGGTCCGGACAGTCGGCGTCGGTGCCTAACGAGCGAACAACTGCGCGTCGAGCAGTGCCCCGGTCCACGGACGCAGCCACACCGTACCGTTCCAGGCGTGCGCCAGATAGCGGTTGACCAAGTCCATCTCCGCGCTCGTGTACTGGCTCTTGTGACACGCGAACTCCTCCCGTCCCGCGGCGAGGTCGCGGTCCTCGAACGGGACGCGCACGGTCAGCAGAGCCTCCGTCATCCCGTTCACCGTGGGTGACGCCTTGGGCGCGGTCTCCAGCCGCTCCGCGGGCAGCGACGCGTAGAGTAGATCGACGCCCGCGTAGCGCGCGTCGGCCTGAATGATCTGCGTGACCACATCGCCCACGAGACGATGGTCGGGATGGCCTGTCCCTCCCTCCGGACCGAAGGTGATGATCGCGGCGGGCCTGATCGAGTCGATGATCGGCACGAGTGCCGACCGCAGCTTGCCGAGCTCGTCGAACGCCGCGAGCCCGCCGTCCGGGAGACCGAGGAGGTGCAGCTTCTTCACGCCGAGACGATCGGCCGCGCACGTCGCTTCCTTCGTTCGCGCCGCGGCGAGCGCCGCTCCGGCCGGGATCCTCGCGAAGTCGCGCGTACCCTTCGAGCCATCGGTCGCGATCACGAGATGCGTCTCGCGCCCTTCCCTCGCGAGGCGTGACAGCAGCGGACCGATCACTCGTTCGTCGTCGGGATGGGCGAAGATGGCGAGGATGGGCCGGCTTCCCTGAGCCGGCAACGTGCGCGGAAACCCCGTCACCACAAGGGCCAGCGCGACGACGTAGGGAAATGTGTGAGATCGCATGCGACTACATTGCACCCCGCGTCGCCGGCCCGCGAGGATACTCACACTCACCGTCTACGAGAGACCGAGTCGCTCCAGCAGACGAACGAAGCGTGGTTGCGCGCGCATCCGTGCGAACGCGGGATGCACGCGCAACGTGTACATGTCCGTGCGGGCGATGAACGCGCGCTCGAGCCAGTCGAACGCGGTCGCATCATCGCCGATGATCGCGTGGATCATCGCGTGCTGAAACAGCGGCATCGGGCTGCTGGCCAGGTCAGCCTGGATCTGTCGCGCTTCTGCGGTCCGGCCGGACGCCGCGTACGCCATGGCGAGGCATGCGCGCACCAGGCGAACTTCCCCCATGCTTTGCAGCATGCGCTCCGCGACCGCGAGCGATTCCTCACCCTGGCCCATGATCGCGTGCGTCGCACAGAGCCACACGGAGGCCAGGGCAAAGCCGGGCTGCATCGCGACCACGCGGCGAAATTGCCGCACGGCCTCGTCCAGCCGGCCGCCGAACTGGAATGCCGCACCGAGCGCCATGTTCGCGTTGACGGAAAGCGGGTCGAGGTCGATCGCGCGCCGCGCGATCGGCAGCGCCTCGTCTGCCCGCCCGAGCCCTGCGAGGAACATCGCCAGCCACTGATGCGCCGTCGCGTAGCTCGGGTT
Source organism: Gemmatimonadaceae bacterium (assembly GCA_036274195.1). Lineage (GTDB taxonomy): Bacteria > Gemmatimonadota > Gemmatimonadetes > Gemmatimonadales > Gemmatimonadaceae > JAJKIV01. Next base: position 48,739 of record DASUGD010000178.1, read on the forward strand.
GAGCGCGATGGCGCGGCGAAGCTCGCGCTCCGCGCCTTCCCAGTCCCACTCCCAGTTATACTTGGCGAAACCTAACGAGGCGTGCCCCTCGGCCAGCGATTCATCGAGCGCGATCGCCTGCGCCGCCGCGGCGGCGGCCCGCGGGTACATCTCCGTCGGTGGAGCGTGAGCGTACGAGGCAAGGAGGGCGCACGCGTCGGCGATGCCAGAATGCGCGGGCGCGTACGTTGGATCGATCTCAGCCGCCTGCCCGAAGAGATCGAGCGCCTGCCGCAAACTGGCCTGGTCACGCTTGTTCCAGTGATAGCGGCCGAGCAGGCAGAGGTTGTACGCCTCGAGGCTGCGCGGCTGGCGAACCTGTTGCAGCCCCGACAGGTGGCCCACGGGCAGCGTTCGCGTGATCGTCTCCACGATGCGGGCCGAGATGTCGTCCTGCACCGCGAAGATGTCCTCGATCTGCCGGTCGTACGTCTCGGACCAGAGCGGCGAGTCGTCGCTCACGCGAATGAGCTGCGCCGTCACGCGCAGCCGGCTCCCGGCGCGACGCACGCTACCCTCGAGCAGAAAGCGTACGTCGAGCGTCGCACCGATCTCACGCGCCGAGGCGTTCTTGCCCTTGAATGCGAACGCCGAGCTGCGCGACACGACACGAAGCCCGGAGACCTTGGCGAGCAAGCCGATCAGCTCCTCGGTGATGCCGTCGCTGAAATACTCGTTCTCCTTGTCCGCGCTGAGATTCCCGAAGGGAAGCACGGCGATCGACGTCCGCTCGGCCGCTTCCTGCCGCACCTCCGGGTTCGGGCTTGCGCTTCCGACGCGCAGCGCCCGCGCGAAGTCGCTCGCCGCGGCGAATCGTGCGGCACGTTCCTTCGCCAAGGCGCGGGAAACGGCCTGCTCGACGGCCGGCGGGACGTCGGCACGGGCGGCCGAGAGCGCCGTCGGCTGGACCGTGAGATGCTGGCTGATGATGGCGATCGCGTTAGGTCCGCTGAACGGCGGCCGCCCGGCAAGCATCTCGTAGAGCGTGATGCCAAGGCTGTAGATGTCGCTCCGGCCATCGACGTCGGGTTCCCCGAGTGCCTGCTCGGGGCTCATGTACACGGTCGTGCCCAACGCGAGGCCATCCTCCGTGAGATGGCCGGCCGCGCCGCCAGACGTCGACCTGCCGCGGGCAATGCCGAAGTCGGCAAGGACAGCATGGCCCTGACGCGAGAGGAGCACGTTCTCCGGTTTGACGTCGCGATGGACGACCCCTTCGCTGTGTGCGTACGCGAGGGCGTCGGCGACGCTGCGCGCGAGCTCGACCGCCTCCTCGACAGGAAGCCGGCCTTCGCGCGTGAGCCGGCTACGCAATGACTCGCCGTCGACATACGGCATCACGAAGTAGAGCGCGCCCGCCGTTTCGCCGGAGTCGAGGAGCGGGAGGATGAACGGATGTCGGAGGCGAGCGAGCAGCTTGATCTCGCGGCCAAACCGCTCGGTGCCGAACGACGCGCCGACCGCCGGACGAAACACCTTGATCGCGACGGGGCGCTCGTGTCGAACGTCGTGCGCGAGGTACACGGTCGCCATCCCGCCCGCGCCGAGTTCGCGCTCGATCACATACCGCTCGGCGAGCGCGTCGCGCAACGGTTCGGGAACAGTCCTCTCGGAGATCATTACCGGACCATGGCCGGAGCTTTCAAACGGCGCAAGACCGAAGAGCGCTGAATTCCGAAGAGCGCAAGGCGAAGAGCGCGAAATCCCGAACTACGCGAAATCCCGAACTGCGCGAAATCCCGAACTACGCGAAATCCCGAGGAGCGGAACACCCACCGGCGAAAACGGCGCGCGCTCTTTTCGCCCTTAGAGGTTCCGCTCTTCGGGATTCAGCGATCTTCGGGATTTCGCGCTCTTCGGAATTCAGCGCCCTTCGGGATTCAGCGTCCTTCGGCTTGCGCCGTTCGGCTTGCGCCGTTAGGCACGGTGCCTTCTACTGGTGGTAGAAGTAGTAGTCTGCCGTGTATGGTGACTTGAATTCCTGGCCCACGACGGTCCCCGGTGTGGTTGGCGCAAGGCCGCCCACGGTGTTCAGTCGCTGGATGAACGTCGTCTGGTTGAAGACGCCCTTTCCACTGTTGTCCGCGGAAAGCTTCACCCAGTCGATCGCGTTGGTGTTCACGGTGCAGCGATCGGTGAGCGTGCCGATGACTCGGCTGCCGCTCACGGTCAGCCAGTTCGGCTTGGCGCCCGGCGCGCTGAAGTGCGTGCCGACCAGCGCGTTTTGGCCGGCGTCGGCGAACAGGTTCGCCTCCGGGTTCGAGAAGACCCACTTCGTGCCATCCCAACGGTAGACCTGAAAGCCCACACCGAATGCGTGGAACGAGATGTTGCTGCCCTCCGGCACCTGAAGCTGCGTGCAGCCGGCCAGGTCTGGAAACCGACCGGAAACTCCCTGGACGTCGTACGTGCTGCGCGTCGCGGATTTCGGTCCGACGGGGGCGTTATCGGCGCAACCGATGGCGAAGCCCGCGGCCGCAACAATGGCCAGCGAGTACCCGAAGGTGTGTGATGTCCTGATTCTCATTTGCATTCTCCCAAGGCTGGCGCGCGAGGACGCGCCGGTGATTCGCGTCGATGGCGTGAATGCCATCACCGGGGAGAACGCGGGGTAACATCAAAGGCGGACAGCACTTGCCACTCGACAGGGGGCAGCCCTAACGATAGACAGGGGTCAGGCCTGACTCCTGGTTGGTCTCACCGTCGCCGCCTCGACACAATCGAGGCACGATCCGATGCCGCTACTCGTCACGCATCAGCGCGGGATCGGCACCAGCCCTGGAGTGATGCGCGTTTCGCTCGCGCCATTGCCCAACTGACCGTACTTGTTGCTGCCCCAGCAATAGATGCTTCCATTCGCGACAACGCCGCAGACGTGACCGAAGCCAACGCTGATCGCGGTGAAGACGTGGCCGCCCACCACCGCGCCGGGCCGAGTGTCGTCGGCGATGTCGTGCTGGCCGAGCGCCTCGGATTCCCGTCCCCAGCACAGAGCCGCGCCGTTGTCGGTGAGACCGCACGTGACGCTGCGACCCGTCCCTCTGTTGACGCTGATGGTGCGAAACCGGTGGCCGCCGGCCACGGCTCGAGGTACGAGAGAGCTCCTGGTTGTTCCGTCGCCGAGCTCTCCCGATTCATTGTCCCCCCAACAATACCCGGCGCCGGTGGTACTGACTCCACACGTGTACAGGTTGCCCGCGCTGAGGGCGGAGAAGCGCAAGGCGCCGCCGACAGCGACAGGCCGCACGTGCGCCGTACTGTCCCCATCGCCAATCTGGCCCGATCGACCGGCGCCCCAGCAGTAGGCGCGGCCGTCGGTCGAGAGCGCGCAGCTATGGTCGAGCCCTGCGCTCACCGACCGGAACGTCAGGTTCGTCGCCACCTTGACCGGCGTTAGGCTCGCCGCCTTCGACCCGTTCCCCAGCTGTCCGTCGTCGTTCTCACCCCAACAGTACGCCGCGCCCGCGGTGGTGACACCACACGCGTGCGCAAACCCGGCAGTCAACGACGAGAACTTGAGATCACCCGCAACGGCAACCGGTACGCCACGGTCGGCAGCGTCGCCCGGCACGGGCCCGGCGCCATCGTCAGGCTGCGCGTTTCCCCAACAGTACGGAGCGCCTGACGTGGTGAGCGCACACGCGAACGACCAGCCGGCGCTCACGCTCGCGAACCTCTGCTCGGTCGAGACGGGTACGGGGGAAAGGCTGCTGCCTCGTGTGCCGGTGCCAAGCTCCCCGTGTTCGTTGTCGCCCCAGCAGAACGCGGCGCCATCGCGGCGCAGCGCACAGGAGAATCCAGATCCCGCGCTCACGACCTCCGGCTCGGCGAGCGCAAAACGTCCGCGCAGCGCCACAGGGAATCGCCACGCCTCGAGCCGAGCGATCGCCTGCGTGATGCTGCGCGCCGTCGCGTCCGGCGGCTGCACGTTGAGCAGCACGCCGACGATCTCGCGCCGCTGGTTGAGCAGCGCGCCGCCAGAGTGTCCCGGGCTGACCAGCGTCGTCTCGAACGTGAGCAGGCTGTCGCTCGTGGACGAGATGGGTGCGGGTGCGACGTTCGTGCCCCACGGTCTCCCCTGCGGGTAGCCTAACGCGAAAACGCCATCACCGCGCGACAGCGATGACGGTGAGCCCAGGCGATCGAACGGGATACTCGCGACGTCGATGCCGGCTGCCTTCACGCCCGGGATGGTCAGCACCGCCAGATCCAGCTTCGCGTCGAACGCCGTCGTCAGCGTCGCTCTCACGGGCTCTCCCGGCAAAGAGCGCAGCTCGACACGAATGTCGGTCGCTTCGTCGGCGCCACGTCGCACCACGTGACTCGCCGTCACGACGTACAGCCGGTCGTTCGCCGCGCCGAAGATGATCCCTGCCCCGATGCTCTCCCTGCCATCGAGGTTGCAGCGAATCATCACGACGAGCTGCTCGGTCTCGCCCGATTCGCCCTGGGAAGCGAGTGGCGCGGCCGCGAGGGTTGTCGCGAGCAGCGCGCCGGCCATCGTCAGGGCACGGCGGAGCGGCGACCTGGTCATTCCGGCTTCCGCCACCACTTCCGAAACGTCGTGACGACGCCGAACATGTAGAGCGCCGTACCCCACAAGAGCGAGAGCCCCTGACGCTGCCGGAGCCAGTCGAGCATCGTCGGCATGAGCGAGCGCGGATGGTCGCCCGCGCCAGCACGCAACTCGCGAACGTCACCCTGAAAGGTCGCGGCGATCCCGTCGTCGCGCAGGTCGAGCGTCAGGAACGTGCCGCTCGCCCCGCCGAATCGCAGCATCTCTCCTGGCCGAAGCTTGCGCTCGGTACCACCAACCGACTCGAAGAAGACGGAGCCGGAGAGAACCGTGGACACCGGCCGCACGAGCGGGCGGTCTGCGTCCTGATCGTTCTCGACCCGATAGAGCTGAAGGTCGCGCGCCTCGATCTGCTGCCATCGCGGCGCGCCGGCGGTGGGCGCCAGCGTCAGGTCGAGGTCCAGCGCGCTCGTCGTCCCGGTGAAATCGACCGGACGTGGCGCCCGTAAGGTTGTCGTCAATGGCGGCGCATTCCCTGGCGCGATCGAGACCGTTCCCATCACATCCGCATGCAGCGTGACAGGCGCAGGCGCGGCGGAACGAAGCGAGAGTCGATACTGGCGCGGCAGGTCCGTGCGGGACAGCCACACGTGCGTTCCGGCCGGCACTACGATCCGGTCGACCACGATGCTGCCTCGTTTTCCGTCTTTCGCGCTGTCGACCGCGATCCGAACGGCCGGTATCCCGCCCTCCTCGTGCACCACTTCTTCAGGAAGGCGCACGCCTTTCAGTCCGGCGACGCCGATCGCCGTCACGTCGAGCGGACGATTGAGCGGCTGCTCGACCGCGGAAACGAAGCCGATGCCACTGAACGAGCCGTTGAATTCGATGGTGGTTGTCGGAACGCGCGTGAAGAGCAGCACGCTCGCCACCACGAGCGTGACCGCGAAGATCGTGGCCGGGAGCCAATGATTCGGACGAGGCGAGGCGGCCGGAACTGCTGTCGGTTGACTGCTGGGTGCTGTCACTGATTGCCGCGCGCAGATGGCGAGCCTGGATGAAACAGGAAAAACTCCGAGGTCAATGACCCGCCGCGCTTGCGCGTCGCGCCGATGCGCACGTAGTAGAAGCCTCGGGCCGCGAGCGGCTCGAGCGTGATGTCGATCGCGCGCTCGGCAGGATAAAAGCCGTACGCGAGATTTTCGTCGCGCTGGAGATACTTCACGGGCTTCCCATCGGAGCCGGTGGTGGCGAGCGTGATGAACACGTCGTTCAGCTCCACATTCGACCAGAGGGCGAGTCGGTATCGTGTCGAGCGGGCGGGCGGCTTGTGCCGACCAATCCGCAAGGGCACGAGAACGTCGCGGCGTTCACCACCGAGCATTGCCGAAGCCGACCCGGTCACGCCGATGTCGGCGTTGCTGATTCGAAGGGCTTGCAGAACGTCGGCGGGCCAGAGGTAGGAGCTCGCCGCGATCGGCGTCGCCGTGTCCATCCTGTAGAACAGCCCTGGCTTGATCGAATATGCGCGCAGCCTCACGGCCTCGCCGTCCGGCGGCGTCCACTCGACGCGGAGCGGAAGCGACGACGTGTCATCGATGGTCTCGAAGCTTTCCACCAGCGAAGCCACCAGGAGATCGGAGCTGCCGCTGACCTCCTGGGCATAGACGCCTTCGCACCGGTCGCCACGCTGGCGATATCGCAACGGGTCGCTCTCGCGCGTCTTGAGCGAGTCGCAGGCGACGACAACGTTAGGCGTGAGGCGGCTGGAGCCGGGTGCCTGGACGATCAGGGCGAGTCCGAGCAGGCAAAGGCTGGACGGTATTCGCAGCATGTGACACCTTACTTCTCTCGTCCCACAGCCGCCAGAGTGACACCTCATGCGTCGACGTGATTTCGCCAAGCTCGCCGGAATAGCCGCAGTCGCGCCGCGAACGCTGGTTCGCGCACACAGTGAGCCGACTGGGATCGCGCGCGAAGGCGCGATCTGGCCGGGTTACGAGCGCGCCATTGCCATCGACTGCCTGGCGAGCCCCGGTCCGTTCAACACTCCCGGATCCACCGACAACCCGCTCACACCGGAGATGGTCGCGAACGCGAAGGCGTCAGGCATCACCGCCGTGAACCTGACCGTGAGCGCCAACACGTTCGCGGACACGTTCCGTACGATGGCGTACTGGGAGAACGAGCTGCAGGCGCATCCCGATGTCCTGATGAAGGTCTATTCGCTCGCGGACATCCGCCGTGCGAAGGAGACCCGCCGGCTTGGGCTCATCTACGGGTTCCAGAACGCGACGATGCTCGAGGGCAACGTGACAAACCTCGACCACTTCCAGCGATTTGGCGTCCGTATCATCCAGCTCACGTATAACGACCGCAACATCCTCGGCGACGGCTGTCTCGAGCCGGCCAACGCGGGACTGAGCCGCTACGGACGCGACGTCGTTGCGCGCATGAACGAGCTTCGCATGGTGGTCGACCTGAGTCACTGCGGGCTCCAGACGACATCCGATGGCATCGCCGCGTCCACTCGGCCGGTCGCGATCACGCACAGCGGTTGCCGAGGCGTGTTCGACCATCCGCGCAGCAAGACAGACGACATCCTGCGCGCCCTCGCGAACAAGGGCGGCGTGATCGGCATCTACATGATGCCATTCATCAACGCGCAGGGTCAGCCGGTCGCCGCGGATCTCGTCAGGCAGATCGAGTACGCCGTCAACGTGTGTGGCGAGGACCACGTCGGGATCGGCAGTGACCTCTCGATCACGCCGCACGTGGTGGATGCGGAGTACGAGGCGCGGCACCGCCGATTCGTCGAGGCCCGCAAGCAGCGTGGAATCGCCGCGCCGCGCGAGGAGGACTTCATGTTCGTCAAGGACCTCAACACACCGCGTCGGCTCGAGCAGATCGCGGATCAACTCCTCGCGCGCAAGCACTCGCCGGCGCGCGTCGAGAAGATCATTGGCGGGAACTGGATGCGGCTGTTCGGCGAGGTCTGGGGCTGATGGACCGTCAGCGCGTCGGGCTTCGGCACGTCGCGAGCATTCCGGTCGCGGTCGTTCGCCGCCGCGCGAGCGCTGCTCGGCTGTCGACGCTCGTTCCCGAGTGCTGCGGCGTAGTGTGGCGCGCGGTGCAGGCGCAGAAGGAAACGGGCGCACAGGGTGGTCGCCACGTGGCGATCTACTGGGACGGGGACATTCGCCTCGAGGTTGGCGTGGAGTTGCAGGGCCCGTTCGCGGAGACGGGCGAGGTGGTTCGTTCCGCGACGCCCGCCGGGCCGGCTGCCTTTGTCACACACGTTGGACCTTACCATACGCTGGCCGCGGCGCACGATGCAGTCCGCCAGTGGTGTGAGGCGAACGGCTACCGCCTCGCTGGCCCGAGCTGGGAGATCTACGGGCACTGGCAGCCGGAGTGGGACGCGGATCCGCGGTTGATTCGCACGGACGTGTTCTACCAGATCGGCTAGCGGATCGGGCGGGAAGGATAGCTGACGGGTTGTTGGTGTCTGACAGAAATGGCGACGGACACGTCCCGCGTCGCGCCAGTCCGGCATCGCGTTAGGGACGGTTGAAAGATGAGGAATCGCAGAACGCTTGAGAACGGCGCTTCGCGCCGCCGCAGAACGACACAGGAGACTGCTCGGCACCTCTGCCGCCGCGCGCAACGAGCCCGTTTTGAAGGGGAACAACCCCGGGACGCCAGTATTCGCGTCCCGGGGCAGTTCACAAAGAAAACTGGCGCGTTGCGAGAGGAGCCCGGCTCCGCAGGCGGAGCGCTTCTGCGGCCTTCTGCGGCGCCCGCGCCAGCGGGCGTTCTCGAGCGTTCTGCGGTCCCTCGTTATTGATCGTACGTGACCCGAGGCGAGCTCACCGCGGACGCAGCGCAATCGCCGGGTCGATCCGTGTCGCTCGACGTGCGGGGACGTATCCGGCCAGCACGGCGACAGCCGCCAGAACCGCGACCACACCTGCGTACGTCACGGGGTCCGACGAGCCGACATCGAACAGGAGCCCACGAATCGCCCGCGTCGCCAGCCACGATACCGGCAAACCCACCGCGACCCCGACGAGCACCAGCACACCCGTCTCGCCAAAGACGCCCGCGCGCAGCCTCTCCGGCGTCGCGCCTAACGCCATCCGGATGCCAATCTCCTGGGTGCGCTGGCTCACGGAGTACGAGGTCACCGCATAGAGTCCCAGACACGACAGCGTCAAGCCAAACGCGGCGAACCCCGCGACCAGCAGCACCGTGAACCGGCGCGCGAACACGGAGTGATCGACGAGCTCCTCCATCGTGCGGAACTCCACCACCGGCAGGCTCGCGTCCATTCGGCGTAGTGCCGCGCGAACGCCGGCCGCCAGCGCCGTGGACGGAATTGCCCCGCGGACGACCAGATCCACCGACTGATAGTCGCCCGTCTGACGGATCGGCATGTACATCTCGGCGTCGACCCCGCGATCCAGCCCGAAATACCGCACGTCGCCGACCACGCCCACCACCCGGCGACTCGTCCGGCTTGCCTTCACGACGCGCCCGATCGGATCCTTCCCTGGCCAGAGTGCGCCGGCCAGCGTCTCGTTGATGATGATGACCGGTTCACTCGCGGAGTCGTCCGCCGCGGTAAACGATCGGCCGGCACGGACGGGGATCTTCATCGCCGCGAGGTAGCCCTCATCGACCATTCGCACGAGCGGCTGAATGCTCTGACCGGCGTTAGGCTCGATACCGTCTGCCGACGCGGTCCACCGACGCCAGCCGAAGTTGTCTCCGAGTGGGAGGGCGTCGGTGAGACCGAGCGCTTGGACTCCGGGCATGGAACGAACCGCGCGCACCGCTGCCTCGAAGTAGAGAGTTCGCTCGGCGAACGTCGACCGGACGCGGGACGGATCCACGCGGACGGCTATCAGGTTCTCCGTCGCAAAGCCCGGCTGCACATCGAGCACGCGCCCGAGGCTGCGAATGAGCAGGCCCGCGCCCGCGCAGAGGACACACGCCAGCGCAACCTCCGCCACGACGATCGTGCGCCGCGCCGCGCCTCCGCGCCGCGACGTGGACCCGCGACTCGCCTCGGCCAGCGCGACCGGGAGCGCATCCGCGGAGGTCTGAAATGCGGGAACGAGACCGAACACGACGCCCGTCACGACGGCCATCAGCGCCGCGAACGCGAGCGCCACGTGGTCGACGCGCACGTCGTGGAGGAGCGGAATGGTGGTGCCCTGCAGGCGCGACACGAGTGCGGTCGCCGTCATGGCGAAGAGGACCCCGACGCCGGCACCGGCGACCGAGACGACCAGACTCTCGGCGAGCATCTGGCGCATCAGATCTCCACGCGTCGCGCCTAACGCGGCACGGATCGCCATCTCACGCTGTCGGCGTGACGCGCGAACGAGCAGCAGATTGGAAACGTTCGCGCAGACGAGGAGCATGAGGAACGCAACCGCACCGGCGAGGACGATGAGCGCGGACTGGAACCGTCCGCTGATGTGCTCGCGCAGGGTCGCCAGCCTCGGGTTGAAGCCGTTGCGGTAACTATCCTGGACCCTTCCGCTCTTGAAGCGCGACGCGATGACCGTGGCTTCCGCCTGTGCCGTTCGCAGGTCGACGCCGTGCCGCAGCCGGCCAACCAGCGCGAGCGTATTGCCCTGGCGGTTCGTCTCGGGACTCAACGGGAACGGCAGGAACAGATCGACACGGCGACCAGGAATGAACGTCGCCTCGAAGTCGAAGGCCTCGGGGAGGACGCCGATCACCGTGACCGGCTTCCCGTCCAGGATGATCGATTTGCCAACAATGGCGGGGTCTCCGGCGAAGCGTCGCTGCCAGAACCGGTAGTCGAGCACGGCCGTCCCCGGCGCATTGAATCGGCTCTCCGACTCGTCGAAGAACCTTCCCGCGTGTGGCCTAACGCCAAGCAGCGGGAAAAACGTCTGGGTGACCGGCACGCCGGTCAACCGTTCCGGCTCGCCACTGCCCGTCAGGCGAATGTCACCCGGGGCATAGAACTGAAAGAAGCCGGCAACGCCTTCGAGCGACCGACTCTGTTCCCGGAGCTCGACCAGGTTCACCACCTGAACCGTCTGTGCCGAGAGGTTTTCGGACGTGCCGTTGGCGATCCATACGAGCCGGTCGGGGTCCTCGAACGGGAGAGGCCGAAGCAGGAGCGCCTGACAGAGACTGAAAACGGTGGCGCTGGCTCCGATCCCGAGCCCGACGATCGCAATGCTGAACACCGCGGCGCTCCGGTCGAACCGCATGGACCGGAGCGCGTTGCGGACATCGTGGGCGACGTTCAGCACGACTCCTCGCAGGTTTGAGCCGCGGAATTGGACAGCTCGTTCGCGGTGAAGGTTTCGGGTACTGCGGATGTGAACCGCGGAGGTCGCGAAGGTCACAGAGAACGACTCGGCGCTCCTCTGCGTTCTCTGCGAACTCCGCGGCAAAAAACGTCGTTAATCGACCTAACGAGCCAACTCGGCCCCTTCGTCTGCCAACTCCGGTTCATCGGCAGCAAGCAGCTCGCGCACGCGCGGAATGACCTCGCGCCCGTAAAGCTCGATGCTGCGCATCATCTTCTCGTGCGAGAGCGTCCCGGCGCTGTACTTCATGTCGAACCGCGCGAGCCCGAGCGCGCTCGACGTCGCCGCGATCTTCTTCGCCACCGTCTCGGGCGTGCCGACGTACAGCGACCCGGCCTCGATCTCGCGATCGAACTCCAGTCGGCTCGTCGGCCCCCACCCCCGCTCGGCGCCGATGCGATTCCGCATCTCGCGCCACGCCGGCCACAGCTCCTCGCGCGCCTGTTGGTCGGTGTCTGCAATGTGACCGGGCGAATGCACGCCGATCGGAAGTGGCTCGGCGTCGACCTGCTCGAGCGCCCGATGGTACAGGTCGACGTAAGGCGCGAAGCGGAGCGGGTTGCCGCCGATGATCGCCAGCATGAGCGGCAGGCGATATCGCGCCGCTCGCACCACGGACTCCGGGCTGCCGCCCACACCGATCCAGGTCGTGAGGTGGCCGCTGGCAGTCGGTGGGTACACGCGCTTCGCGTCGAGTGGCGCGCGCGTTGTACCGCTCCACGTCACCGGCGTGCCAGCGCGATTCGCCTCGAGCAGCGCGGCGAACAGCTCGAGCTTCTCCTCGAAGAGCGTTTCGTACTGGTCCAGCGGATAGCCGAAGAGCGGGAATGACTCGATGAACGATCCGCGGCCAAGGATGACTTCGGCCCGCCCGTTCGACGCGGCGTCGAGCGTGGCGAAGCGCTGGAAGACGCGCACCGGGTCATCGGAGCTCAGCACCGTTACCGCGGAGCCGAGCCGGATGCGGCTCGTGCGGCCGGCGATCGCGGCGAGAACGACTTCGGGGGATGAGACGGCGAAATCGGCGCGGTGATGCTCGCCGACGCCGATGAAATCGACGCCCAGCTGGTCGGCGAGGACCGCCTCGTCGATGAGATTGCGGATGACCTGGGCCTGCGGGAGGGGTCGACCGTCGGCGCCAAGCGTGACGTCGCCGAACGTGTCGAGCCCGAGCTCGAGATATGGCTTCATGTGACGAAATCTGTCGTGAGGATTCAGGCGGATGGCCGCGCAGCCCGCCGCGATGGTGAATCACCCATCGCGACGAGCTGCGATTTAGCGTCTCGGCCGTCCTGCTGGACTGATCCGTGAGGCGGTCGAATGGTTCCCGGCGGGGTCAGAGTCCTAACCCATCATTCCAGC
>DASUGD010000179.1:0-8822 GCA_036274195.1 Gemmatimonadaceae bacterium
ACCATGGGCGCGCACGGCTTCTTCTACCATTTCCTCGACATGAAGTCCGGCCGCCGCGTCTGGCACTGCGAGGTGTCCACCATCGACTCGACCATTTTGTTCGCCGGGGCGCTTGCCGCGGCGGCCTACTTCGATCGTGACACGCGGGTCGAGCACGAAATCCGTCAGACGGCCGACGCGTTGTATCGCCGCGCCGATTGGGGCTGGGCGCTCGACCACGGCCCGCTCGTGTCGTTAGGCTGGCGGCCGGAACGTGGATTCCTTCACTACCGGTGGAAGGGGTACAGCGAAGCGCTGCTGCTCTACGTGCTCGGACTCGGCTCGCCGACGCACGCGCTCGCGCCCGGCTGCTACGCCGATTGGTGCAAGGGGTATCGCTGGAAAACGCTGTACGGTTACGAGCTGGTGTACGCGGGGCCGCTGTTCATTCATCAACTGAGTCACGGGTGGATCGACTTCCGCGGCATCCGTGATGCATACATGGCCGAGCGCGACTCGGACTACTTCGAGAACAGCCGGCGCGCCACTTATGTGCAGCGCGAGTATGCGGTGCGGAACCCGCGGCACTTTCTCGGCTACACCGCAGACTGCTGGGGCATCACGGCGAGCGACGGGCCCGGACCGGCAACGCGCGTGATCGACGGCAAGCGGCGGCGGTTCTGGCACTACCGCGCGCGAGGCGTCCCGAGCGGTCCGGACGACGGCACGCTCTCACCGTGGGCGGTCGTCGCGTCGCTCCCGTTCGCGCCGGAGATCGTCGTCCCGAGTGTCGAGGCAATTCAGCGGCAGCACCCCGAGCTGCAACGCGGCTACGGGTTCGCCTGCAGCTTCAACCCGACCTTTCGAGATGCCGGTGATGCGGCGTCGGGCTGGGTGTCGCCGACGCATTACGCGATCAACCAGGGCCCGGTAGTGCTGATGGTCGAAAACTTCCGATCGGAGCTGATCTGGCGTCTCATGCGCGGATGCCGCTACATCGTCGACGGCTTGCGTCGCGCGGGCTTCTCCGGCGGGTGGCTCGAGGACGCCAACGTGTACCACGCGTCGCGGTCGTCAGGAGGACAGCGTGAACGGAACGATCGGCCCGATGAGGTGCGCGATCACCGAGGGGTGGATCCCTGACGCGGTGCGGGAAGCCTGCAGCTGTCATTCCGAGCGGAGCGAGAAATCGCCGTCCTCCCGTTAGAGTGGAGGGCCCTCGCTCGGGACGACCGGTCATCTCGTGCCGGCATCCAGAACGGAGGGGCCATACGCATGAGCGGTCGACCCCTCCGTTCTGGATGCCTGCCCGTCCCTCCGTTCTGGATGCCGGAGCGGCACAGTCAAAGCGTCCGAACAGAGCCCCTCGACCGGGACGACGGCGATTTCTCGCCTCCGCGCCTGCGGCGCTGCGCTCGGAATGACGCGCTCTTTCCGTTTCCCGTTTCCCGTTTCCCGTCTCCCGCAGTCCCCCGTCGCCCGTCCCCCGTCCCCGGCTGTTGTTGCGTTTCCTACCGATCGGTCGTACTATTTTCGCCATGGCCAAGGGCAACGTCACCAAGAGCCGCATCGTCGAGACGGCACTCCGCGCCGCGAGCGTCGGCGGGCTCGAGGGGATCACGCTCGGTAAGGTCGCCGCGGATGTCGGCATGTCGAAGAGCGGGCTGTTCGCTCACTTCGACTCGAAGGAGACCCTGCAGGTCGACGTCCTGAACGCGGCGGCGGAGAAGTTCGCGGAGGTCGTCATCGCGCCGGCGCTGACGGCTCCGCGTGGTGAGCCCAGACTCCGCGCACTGTTCGATCGGTGGATGCTGTGGGAGCAGCACGAGAGCCTCCCGGGAGGATGCGTGTTCATGCACGCGTCCGCCGAGCTCGATGACCGACCGGGTCAGGCGCGCGACGCGTTGGTCGATCATCAGCGCCGCTGGATGGAGATGCTGGCGAAGGCAGTTCGGCTGACGATCGAGGCGGGGCACTTTCGGCCGGACGTCGACCCGTCGCTCTTCGCGTTCCAGCTCTATGGCATCGTGCTGAGCTACTACCACTCGGCTCGTCTCTTCAAGGATCCGGACGCCAGGTCACGCGCGGTTGCCGCGTTCGAATCGGTAGTCGCTGCGGCAAAGCGCGCCGACGCCTAGCTCGAGCCTTTCACCCCGAATCCAATCTGCCTGTGCCGCCTAACGGTTCTCTGGCCGCAACAAATAGCACGACCGATCGGCCTGTTCCGCTTCCCGTGCGAGCGCTGCGTCTGTGGTTCGCCCTGGAGTCGCGTATATCGCCGCGCACGGCGGAAACACGTGCTGCTCGCATGTTCGCGACACCACCGCGCCAGAAAAACCGCAAGATAGCGTCTGGCGCTGAATCGAAAGGGTCGACCAAGACCTATCACATCGACCTGAAGGACGGTCCATTCCGTGTATCCGCGACGACGTTCGGCGACGGACCCATCGCCATGCTTCTGCACGGCTGGGGCGGATCCTCGACCGACATGCTCCCTCTCGCGTGGGCATTCGCGCGGGCGGGGTGGCGTTCCGTCGCTTTCGACATGCCGGGCCACGGGCAGTCGCGTGAAAGGGAAAGCTCCCTGGTCGAGTTCCTTCGCGCGATGCGCCTCGTCGCCGGAGCACTCGGTGGTCCCGCGGTCGTCGTCGGCCATTCGTTCGGCGGGGCTGCCGCGGTCTTCGGCATCACGGAGCTCTCCCTCCCCGTTCGGGCGGCGGTGCTGTTCTCGCCTGCTCCCGGGCCGGCGTACTACGTCGACCGATTCGCTCGCGCCGTGGGGCTACCCGCCGAGCGTACCGACGGCATGGTCCGACAGCTCGTGGAACGCGTCGGGCGCCCAATGGAATCGCTCGATGCACTCGTCGCTGCGCGCTCGGCGACCGTCCCGGCACTCATTCTTCACGATCCGCGAGATCGCGAGGTGTCGTTCGAGTTCGCGAAACAGATGCAGGTGGCGTGGCGAGGCAGCAGCCTGGTGCCGGCACCGTCGCTGGGGCACAAGCGCATTCTTCACGACGCGACGATGATCGACGCGGCCGTCGACTTCGCCCGGTCGGCTTCACGGCTCGAAGGTTCCTGACCGCCGGCTGCACGCAGACCACCGCTCGCTGCCTGCCTCGCCCGACGACTCAGCCGGCTGGTAGCTTCTCGGAGTGAAGATCGGTCGACTGTGGTTGATAATCGCCGCGGCGTGCGTCGTGCCGGCCGCCCTCGACGGCTCACTCACGTACGTTCAGGGCGCGCTCGCGGGTCGGCCCCCGTCCTGGCCGGAAGTATTCTGGCAGGCGAACGAGTGGCTCATTCTCGGTGCGCTCACGCCGCTCGTCTACTGGCTCGCCCGCCGATATCCGCTGCGACCGCCCATCCTCGGCAGGAACCTTCTGGCGCATGCTGGAGGCGCGCTGCTGCTCTGCATCGGCTGGGCGACCGCCGGCGCGTCGCTGCGCTGGACGCTCGGCATCGGGCCAGCGCAGATCACGAAGACCCAGCAACTCACTGGCTGGCTCCTCACGACGATCCCGTGGGGCACGTTCATGTACTTCACGACGCTCGGCTGCGTGCACGCGTTTGCCTACTTCGTCGAAGCGAAGGAGCGTGAGTCACAGGCCGCGCGGCTCGCCGCGCAGGTGGCCGAGGCGCGGCTCGGCGCGCTCAGGATGCAGCTGCATCCGCACTTCCTGTTCAACAGCCTCAATGCGATCACGGTGCTGGTTCGCGATCGGGATACCGTCGCGGCCGGGCGCATGCTCGATCTTCTGAGCGACGTGTTGCGCCAGGTACTTCGCGGCGACCGGGCGCACGAGGTATCGCTGTCGGACGAGCTGCGGTTCCTCGAGCGGTATCTGGCGATCGAGCAGGTGCGTTTTTCCGATCGCCTCACGGTTCGCTTCGATGTGGACGACACGCTGCTCGACGCCGCGGTGCCGGAGTTTTTGCTGCAGCCGCTCGTCGAGAATGCGCTTCGTCACGGGATCGCGCGGCGGGCGGATGCCGGCGCGGTCGAGGTTTCTGCGCGACGGGCCGACGACACGCTCATCCTGTCCGTGACGGACAACGGCCCGGGCCCTGACGCAGGTGGCCGCGACGGGAACGGCAACGGCCTCGGCCTCGCGAACATGCGGGAGCGCCTAACGACTCTCTACGGCCCGCGAGCGCAGCTCGACCTCCGCGCTCGTTCCGGACCCGAGCGTGGCACGGTCGCGACGGTAATGATTCCGTTTCGTCGATTGTCGGACGACACTGGCGGCCGCGTCACGGCAGCCGTCGTTTCGTCGTCCGATTCCCGATTCCCGATTCCCGGTTCCCGCTCGTGATCCGGGCCCTGATAGTCGACGACGAGCCGCTCGCGCGGCGCGGTATCCGTCAGCTCCTCGAGCCTAACGAAGATGTCGAGATCGTCGGGGAGTGCCGGAACGGGCGCGAGACGCTCACCGCGCTCGACACGCTCGACCCGGACCTCGTGTTTCTGGACGTTCAGATGCCCGAGCTCGATGGTTTCGAGGTCGTCCGCGCGCGCGGTGCGGCGCGCATGCCGTACGTCATCTTCGTGACGGCGTACGACGAGTTCGCCGTTCGGGCGTTCGAGACGCACGCGCTGGACTACCTGGTGAAACCGCTGAACGAAGCGCGATTCGCCGCCGCGCTCGACCGCGCGCGCGAGCGCATGCGGTTCGCCGAAGCGCTCGAGCTGACGCGGAGGATCGGCGACCTGCTTGCGGCGCACGACCGACGTGGTGACGCTCGTCTCGAAGGGAACGATATTCCGGCCCGCATCTCGTCGCTCCTGCCGACCCGACGACTCATCGTGCCGACGGCGGCCGGCGAGCTGGTGCTCGATGTCGACGAGATCGACTGGATCCAGGCCGAGGACTACTACGCGGCGATCCACGCGCGCGGCAAACGACATCTCATTCGCGAATCACTCGCCTCGCTCGAGCAGCGTCTGGACTCCGAGGGATTCGTGCGCGTACACCGGTCGGCCATCGTGAGGCTCGATCGCGTGCGCGAAATCCGGTCGGCCGGGCCGGGAGAATCGGTGCTGATCCTGCGAGACGGCACGCGCGTCCCGGTCAGCCGCCGGCGTCGCGAGCAGGTGACCGAGTTGATTCGTCGCTCGACGCGTTAGGCCCGTAGCCCGCCCTCAGGCTTGATCTGCCATTCAGAACCAACGGGGGAACGGAAACAGCCGGAAACTGCACTGATCGGGCGGATCGCTCCGAGGCCGGGACGACTCCACGCGCAACGCGCTGTTCGATGGGAACAACCTCGGGAGGCATGAGATGAGCGTCCTGAGGCTGTTCCCAAGAAATCACGGCTCGTTGCGAGAGGAGTTCTCCCCCGAGGGGAGCGATCGCAAGATCCGATGTTTCCGGCCGTTTCCGTTCATCTGCCTCGGATCTGACCCATTGGCTGCACAAGGACGTCCGCTCGCCAGTCGCCAGCACCGCTCACTGATTTCACGTTGCGGGCCCCGTTACCCTGATTCATCTGTCGGAGTCCAATCGCGCTGAGGACCGAGGATGAGCACCGTCGTCTCGCCGACCGGCACGCGAACGCCAGCGGGTACCTACGCGTTGCCCGACGTCGCTGAACGCGTAACGGGCCGATCCGCCGCGGCCGGCAGTTCTCGCATTGGCTCGATCGACATCATTCGCGGTGCGGTGATGGTCCTCATGGCGATCGACCACGTTCGTGTCTTTTCCGGCGTGCCCGCCGGCGGGCCAACGCCTGGTGTGTTCTTCACCCGGTGGGTGACCCACTTCTGCGCGCCGGCATTCATCTTCCTCGCGGGCACGTCGGCGTTTCTGTACGGCGAGAAGGTCAGAGATCGTGGCGTGCTCGCGCGATTTCTCCTCACGCGCGGCGCGTGGCTCGTGTTGCTCGAGCTGACGGTGCTTCGCTTCGCGTGGACGTTCAACTTCGACTACGCGCACTACGCGCTCGCTGGCGTCATCTGGGTGATCGGCTGGTGCATGATCCTCATGGCGGCGCTGGTGTACCTGCCCGTTGCCGCAATCGCCGCCATTGGCGCGTCGATCATCGCCCTGCATAACGTCACCGACCTGTTCCGACCGGAGCTCGTCCGGGCCGCCAGCACGAGCAGTCTGTCGTGGTTCTGGCAGATCCTCTACTTCGGCGGGGACATTGCGCTCTCGGCACGAGGGGAAGACGGACCCCAGCTCGCGGTGCTGTACTCGATCATCCCGTGGATTGGCGTCATGGCAGCCGGTTTCGCGTTCGGCCGCGTCATGCGTCTCGACCCCGCGCGACGTCGCCGGGTCTGCATTGCGTTAGGCATGGGAGCGATCGCGACGTTTCTCGTGATCCGTGGATTCAACCTCTACGGGGACCCGCGACCATGGGGTGCCGCTGCACGAGGTGCCGCGGCGCAACGGTTCCCTGCACCGCCTGCCATCCTGCAGTTCCTCGCGACGAACAAGTACCCCGCGTCACTGCTGTTCCTCCTCATGACGCTTGGTCCGACGATCCTGCTCATCCCCGTGCTCGAGCCGGCACGCGGTCGCGTGGCACGCGTGCTCACCGTGTTTGGCCGCGTCCCGTTCTTCTACTACGTGCTGCACATCCCGCTCATCCATTTGGTCTTCGTGGCGCTCTCGATCGCGCGCTACGGAGAGGTCATCCCGTGGATGACCACGAACCATCCGATGTTCGTGCCGCCGCCACCGCCGGGCTACACCTACAGTCTGGCGGCGCTCTACGCGATCACGGTGCTGGTCGTGACCGCCCTCTATTTCCCTTGCCGCTGGTTCGCGGGGCTCAAGGCTCGTCGCGCGGAACGGTGGTTGAGCTACCTCTGAGCTCGCGCCTCCATCACCCCTACCCCTTCCCCGGCCGGACGTATCGGGTGATTAGTTCAAGGCGGCCGCGCAGCGATCGGGTACGCATCGTGCCTCGGACTGCTCGACCGGATGCTGCGGACATCACCAGTTCGTCCAGGGGTGGAGGCGCAATGGCTCACAGCCACGGCCACTCGCACGGGCACGAATACGAGCCCGACCACGAGCACGATGAGGAGCACGACGAGCTTCAGCACTGCATCGAGGAGTGCCTGAATTGCCACGCCGTGTGCACCATGACCGTGCAGTACTGTCTCACCGAAGGCGGTGAGCATGCCGACGTGAACCTGATCGGCGTGCTGCTCGACTGTGCCGAGCTGTGTCAGGTGAGCGCGAACTTCATGTTGCGCGGCTCGCCGCACCACGTGGTGACGTGCGCGGGCTGCGCCGAGCTCTGCCGAGCGTGCGAGGAGGCATGCCGCTCGGTCTCGGGCGACGAGCGCATGGTGCATTGCGCGGAGATCTGCGCGGCCTGCGCCGAGTCGTGCGAGCGGATGGCCAACGGGGGTGCCGAGGGAGACGAGGACGAGGACGAGGAGTCCTGATCGCCCACGTCGCAGCGACCGGTGCAGACATTGCTACTCTGCGCCGCCATGAATGAGCAGGTAAAGACCGCCACCGAGCAAACCCGCGAGCTCACGGATGACGAGGTGCGTGACCGCGTCATCCAGCTCGCGTTCGCCGGCGAGCGAGAGCGCTTCGACATGTTCGTCACCGCGCTGCGTGAGGCGCTGCCGTCCGATGTCACCGTCGTGCTGCGTGGAAGCGCCGTCATCGGCGTCCGCTGGGAAGATGGCGCGCCATTCGACGCCGACGGCCCCGGCACGAGCGACATCGACCTCACGCTCGTCGGCGGCGACATGCTCAAGCTCTGGAGCGACGACGCGTTCTACATTCCCAAGCTTCACACGGCACCGCTGAACGACGAAACGCCGAATTACTGCCCGTCGCTCGTGCCGCTGCGTCGGGCGCTGAGTCGGATCGCCGGGCGCGCGGTGAACATCCAGGCGACATCGAGCTTCCTCCAGTACGCGCGCGACGTGCTGATGGACCAGCCATACTTCACGCTGATCGAGGGAAAGAAGGACGACGATGCGAGCGATGACGCGTCGGCGAACGACACACGCTCGTGACTGCCTCTCGACTTCGCCTGCTGAGCTACAACATTCGATACGGTGGGACCGGGCGCGAAACGCCACTCGCGTCGGTCATCAGCGCCTGCACGCCCGACGTCGTCATGCTCCAGGAAGCGACGGACCCCGGTGTCGTGGCTCGCATTGCCGAGAAGGCCGGGTTTCCGCACTGGGGCTCGCGTCCGGGGTACTCCACCGGGTTTCTCAGCCGGCATCCCGTCGCGCACCATGCGTGGCACAGCGCGCGCGGCGCGAAGCACGCGTTCCTCGAGGTCGTGCTCGATGACAGGCATCCGCGCATCTACGGGCTCCACCTCAGCGCGTGGTTCTCGAACTGGAGCGAGCGCCGGCGGGCCCGCGAGATCCGGATGCTGCTCGAGGGCATTCGCGAATATCAGGACGGCTTTCACGTCATCGCCGGCGACTTCAACGCGATGGCGCCGGGGGAGCGCTTGCACGTTGCGCAGATGCCGCGGTGGATTCGGGCGATGGTCTGGGTGAGCGGCCGCGACATCGCGCGCGACACGATTCAGGTCATGCTGACCGCGAACTACGCGGACGTATGGCGGAAGGTCCATCCGACCGGCGATGGGTACACGTTCCCGACGTGGGGCGCCCACGTCAGGCTCGACTACATCTTCACGCCCGAGCGGTACGCGTCACGCCTGCCCGAGTGCGTCGTCGTGACGGATGCGCCCGACGCGGCGGCCGCGTCCGATCACTACCCCCTCTTGGCGGTCGTGGAGGGCAGCGACTGTTGACTGGCGACTGGCGACTGGCGACTGGCGACTGGCGACTGGCGACTGGCGACTGGCGCCTGCCGGGGACGGGGGACGGGCGACGGAGGAAC
>DASUGD010000180.1:0-3221 GCA_036274195.1 Gemmatimonadaceae bacterium
CGCGTTGGAACGATGCGCAAGGAGTCTGACCCCATATGGAGCACTCCACCGACGGACCGTCGGGGACCACCTCGCCCTTGGCCCAGGGAGTCGCGTTCGCCTAACACCTCAGGCTTGGCGCCCCCGGCGGCCGGCAATGGAGCGTTCTCTTCTTTCGTGACCGATCGGTTGTCAAACAGCGCTACCGCAACTGCGACCGGCCCAGATGCAAATCGCCCCACCTGGCGGCCTTCGCGCAGGTGGGGCGATTTGGTTCGCTCCCTCGAGTCGGAAGCAATGCCTACGGCATTCGCTTTGGCCTCGAGCCACCTGCAGTGTTCTTTCTTGGATCTTGACTGCCGACCTGCTTGCCTTCCGTCTCGATCCACAGACGGCGGACGGAGACACGACCGGCATTGAATCGCGCGATCGAGCTCGCGGTCGACTGGCGCAGGCCAGTCGGGCACAGATCAGCGAGTGGGAGATAGACGGTCGGTTTCATGCGAATTCCTGTCAGCGAAGCGATCTATATGGTTCACGTCGGGCCAGCCGCGCGGTCGCGCGCGACCCTCGGACGACCTGCCAGACCCCGCGATACCGCCACGGGTCACACATAAAACGAAAGTCGCGCCACGATGCTCTCACTCGCCGTGCGGTGTACGGTCGAGGTGGCACATCCGCGCCGCGCGCGGCGTACCGTGAACATCGGGACGCGACTCCCAGGGGGCGCACACTAGCATCGGCCGATTTTCTTGTCAAGTACATTTCATACGCAGTCCCGACGTCCAATGGGTCACCGAGGACGCTCACCCGCCCGCCTTCGGTGGCCGCCGTGTCGAAGATCACAGCCGCCATGCCCGACCTGCTTGCCGCGCGAAGCCAGATGGCCATGTCCCTCGGCTTCCATATCGTGTTCGCAGTGGTCGGCATCGGACTGCCCGCCCTCATGGTCATCGCTGAGTGGCGGTGGATCCGCACGGGTGATGGCGCCTATCTCGAGCTCGCCAAGCGATGGTCGAAGGGCGCCGCTATCCTGTTCGCCGTCGGCGCCGTCTCCGGAACCGTTCTCTCCTTCGAGCTCGGACTGCTCTGGCCCGGCTTCATGCGCTTCGCCGGCTCGATCATCGGCATGCCGTTTTCGCTCGAGGGGTTCGCGTTCTTCACCGAAGCGATCTTCTTGGGCGTCTACCTGTACGGCTGGAATCGCGTGAGCCGGACCGCGCACCTGTTCGCCGGGATCGTCGTGGCGGTGAGCGGCGTCTTGTCCGGCATTTTCGTCGTCATCGCGAACGCCTGGATGAACACGCCCGCGGGTTTCACCATGGTCGGCGGCGACGCGGTGGACGTCAGGCCGTTCATGGCGATGGCGAACGCCGCGGCGTTTCCCGAAACGCTCCATATGACCCTCGCCGCGTACACGGGCACCGGATTGACCGTCGCCGGGATCCACGCCATTGCCGTCCTGCGCGGAAACAAATCGGTCTTTCACCGACACGCTCTCGCGATCGCACTCACGCTCGGCGCCCCGGCCGCGATCCTGCAGCCGCTCTCGGGCGACGTGAGCGCAAGAAGCGCCGCCGTCCACCAGCCCGCCAAGCTCGCCGCCCTCGAGGCGCACTTCGAGACGCAGCGGGGCGCGCCGTTCCACATCGGTGGCTGGCCGGACGTCGACGAGCGCGAAACGCGGTGGGCGATCAGGATTCCGCGCGGTCTGTCGCTGCTCGCATTTCACGACCCGAACGCCGAGGTGAAGGGGCTCGACACGGTGCCGCGTGACCAGTGGCCGCCCGTGGCGATCGTCCACATCGCGTTTCAGGTCATGATAGCGTTAGGCACCATCATGGCGCTCGTGTCGGTGTGGGCACTCTGGCGCTGGTGGCGCGGCCGGACGATCGACGCGGTCGTCGCCGACCGCCGTCTGCTTCGCGCCATCGCGTTCGTGACGCCGATGGGCTTTCTCGCCATCGAGGCCGGCTGGACGGTGACCGAGGTCGGCCGACAGCCGTGGATCATCCACGGCGTGCTCCGGACCGCCGACGCCGTTACGCCCATGCCCGGGCTCGTCGTGCCGTTCCTGATCTTCACACTCCTGTACCTGCTCCTCGGAGCGATCGTGGTGTATCTCCTGCGCCAGCAGATCGTGCGCGCACCCACGCAATGACCGCCTGACGATGAGCCTGACCCTCGCCGAAGTTGCCGCCTGGATCATCGTCGTGGCGCTGAACGCGTACGTGCTGTTCGGCGGCGCGGACTTCGGTGGCGGCGTGTGGGATCTGCTCGCTTCGGGTCCACGACGACAACAGCAGCGCGATGTCATCGCGCACGCCATCGGCCCGATCTGGGAAGCGAACCACGTCTGGCTCATTGTCGTCGTGGTCATGTTGTTCGTGTGCTTCCCGCCGGCGTTCGCGGCGTTCGGTACGCTGCTGCACATCCCGCTATCGCTCATGCTCATCGGGATCGTGCTGCGCGGCTCGGCGTTCGTGTTTCGCTCCTACTCCTACGGCCCTCGATCCGAGCAGCGGCGTTGGGGGCGAACGTTCGCCATCTCGAGCCTGATCACGCCGATGGTGCTCGGGATGTGCGTCGGCGCGGTCGTCTCCGGGCACGTCGGCACAGCCATGACGGCGCTGGACTCCGGGACCGCGAGTTTTGCGAGCATCTACGTTCGCCCCTGGATCTCGCCGTTCAGCATCGCCGTCGGCGCCATGACGGTCGCGCTACTGTCGTTTCTCGCCGCGACCTATCTGACGATCGAGGCCGCCGGCGACCGCGCCCTCCAGGAGGATTTCCGCAACCGCGCGCTCGGCGCGGCAGTCACGGCGATGGCGCTGGCGATCGTCGCACTCGTGTTAGGCGCGGGAAATGGCGTCATGGCTCGCTTGATCAGGCCGGGCTGGGCGACGCTGGTCATCGGCGGATCGGGCGTGGCGGCGCTGACTTCGGCGGCGGCACTGCTCCAGCGACGCTTTCAGCTCGCTCGCGTCGCCGCGGGCGCGTGGGTGACATTGATCCTCTGGGGTTGGGTGCTCGCGCAGTTTCCGCTGATCATCCCACCGGACCTGACGATCAACGCCGCGGCGGCACCGGATCGAACGCTCGCGGAGACCATGGCGGTTCTCGCCGGCGGCGCGGTGGTCCTGATCCCGTCGCTCTGGTATCTCCTTCGAGTTTTCAAGGGATCGGGCCAGCCAATCGAATCCCCGGGAGAACCGCAGAGAAATTGAACCGCAGAGGTCGCA
>DASUGD010000181.1:0-9254 GCA_036274195.1 Gemmatimonadaceae bacterium
TCCACCGCGGCCGCGGTGGAACGATGAAATTCGACTCTGACCCCATTTCCCGGCTGTCGATCTGCGCACATCCCGTTCGTATAGAAGGTTGGGTCGCTGGCACCGTGCCGGCGCCGAACTCAGGGAGACGCCCATGCGCAAGATCAACGTGACCAACAATGTGACGCTCGACGGCGTCATGCAGGGCCCGGGCAGCACGAACGAGGACACCAGGAACGGCTTCACGTGCGGCGGCTGGGCTGCGCCCTATCACGATGAAGTGAAGATGAGAATCATGGGGCGCGGCATGGCGAGGCGCGGCGCCCTGCTGTTCGGGCGGCACACCTACGAGCATTTCTTCAAGGTCTGGCCCGGACGAACCGACAATCCATATACCGAAGTGCTCGACAACACGCAGAAGTACGTGGTCTCGAGAACGCTGAAGGAGCCGCTGCCCTGGAAAAATTCCACGCTCCTCAGGGGAGACGCCGAGGAGACAGTCGCCGCGCTCAAACGCGACTCCGACGTGGACCTCACGATCCTCGGCAGCGGTGAGCTCGTGCGGTCGCTTGTGCGACGCAACCTGATCGACCAGTTCGTGCTGCTCATTCATCCACTGATTTTGGGCGCGGGACAGCGCATGTTCGAGCACGACGGCACCCTGGCCAGGTTCAAGCTCACCGAAAGCGTGCCGACGACCACCGGCGTCATCATCGCGACCTACGAGCTCGCCTAACGAGGAGTCGACCATGGCACTGTACCTGTTGAGCATCTACCAGCCCGACGGCCCGATCCCGCCGCCCGAAGTGCTCGGCCCAATCATGGAGGACCTCGCGGCCCTGAACCGTCAGCTCAAGGCGTCGGGCAGTTGGGTATTCGCCGGCGGCCTGCATCCACCGAGCACGGCGACGGTCATTCGCGTGAAGGACGGCGAGACACTCATGACCGACGGACCGTTCGTGGAGAGCAAGGAGCACCTCGGCGGCTTCACGATCATCAACGCGCCGGACCTCGACGCGGCGCTGGAATGGGGAGCGCGGTTGGCGGAGGCGACCACGCTTCCGGTGGAGGTGCGTCCGTTCCAGCACGACGGGGCACGCTGACGCGCCTGTGGCCGACGTGCCGTCATCCGAGATCGAGCGCGTTTTCCGCGAGCACTATGGTCGCGCCGTGTCGGTCCTCGTTCGCGCCTGCGGCGACATCGACGCTGCCGAGGAAGCGGTCCAGGATGCGTTCGCCGCGGCCGTGGAGCGATGGCCGGCCACGGGAATTCCGCCGAACACGGTGGCGTGGATCATCACGACGGCTCGCAACCGCGCGATCGACCGCTTTCGTCGCGAGTCGACCCGCGACGACCGTCACGCCGAGGCCATGCGGCTGTACGATGCCGACGAGCCGGAGTTGGAAGAGGAAGGTGCCGTGCGCGACGACCAGCTGCGCTTGATCTTCACCTGCTGCCATCCGGCGCTGGCCACGAGCGTCCAGGTCGCGCTCACGCTGCGCCTCCTCGGCGGGCTGACGACTACCGAGATTGCGCGCGCGTTTCTGGTTCCCGAGGCGACGATGGCCCAGCGGCTGGTGCGCGCGAAGGGGAAGATCCGAGACGCGCGGATCCCGTATCGCGTGCCTAACGCATCGGAGCTGCCTGGCCGGCTGCGCGCGGTGTTGGCCGTGGTATATCTCATCTTCAACGAAGGGTATGCCGCGAGCTCAGGCGATCGCCTCATCCGTGAGGACCTCTGCGCCGACGCGATCCGGCTCGGCCGGCTCCTCGCTGAGCTCCTGCCTGACGAGCCCGAGGTGCAGGGGCTGCTTGCGCTCATGCTGCTCCTCGAGTCGCGCCGGGCGGCGCGCACGACCGCAGGTGGTGCCGTAGTGCTGCTGGCGGATCAGGACCGCCGGCTGTGGGATCGCGAGCTCATTGTGGAAGGCCAGGCGATCGTCAGGCAGTGTCTCGCCCGCAACGAGCCCGGCCCGTATCAGATCCAGGCGGCGATCAACGCGGTGCACAGTGACGCGTCGCGGGTCGAGGCTACGGACTGGCGCCAGATCGTCGCGCTGTACGACCAGCATCTGGCGATCGCGCCAAGCCCTGTGGTGGCGTTGAATCGCGCGGTGGCGGTGGCCGAAGTGGATGGGCCCGAGGCGGCGCTCGCTCTGGTCGAGGGGTTGGACCTGGATGGCTACCGACTCTACCACGCCATTCGCGCCGATCTGCTGCGTCGTGTGGGCCGCAGAGTGGAGGCGTCGCTCGCGTACGGTGCCGCGATCGCACGCACGGAGAACGAGGCGGAGCGGAACCTTCTCGAGAGTCGCCGCCGCTCACTTGTCGAGTGAAACCCTGAGGGAGCCGCCTGCCGTGCGTCGATCCTGAGCCGATCGTCGCCCGTTTGTCGACCTCACTAGATAGGACGTCGCACGGCGTCCGCGCCGCGCCGCCACCGGCCGCGGCACCCGTCGACCAGGGAGGCCCCGATGACCAGACGCTCTGCACGCTCTCGACACGACGCCCGGCACGCTTTCCAGTGGGCGCCTGCGATCTTCGCCGCGCTCGTCGGCCTCGCCGCCTGCTCTGACGCACCGCAGCCCACCGGATTGGCGCGACCCGGCCGGCCCGCTTTCGTCCAGGTCGCCACAGGGCCCGTGATCACGAGCACGGCCGACCCCGGCGACGGCACGTGCGACGACGCCGGCACCGGCGACGGTTGCACGCTGCGCGAGGCGATCGTCTTCGCGGCGCCGGGCGCCACCATCACCTTCGCCCCGGGCGTGACCGGCACCATCACACTCACGGCCGGTCAGCTGGACATCGACAAGGGCCTAACGATCACCGGGCCCGGGGCGCGCAGCCTGGCAGTGAACGGCAATAACTCCGGCCGGGTGTTCGACGTCAAGTCCGGCGTCGGGCCGGTCGCGCTCGCGGGGCTCACCATCACCGGCGGCACCGTCGTCGGCAGCCTCGGCGGCGGGATCGCCAACTCCGGCACCCTGACCCTGACGCGCTGCACCGTCACGGGGAACAACGCGATCGACGGCGGCGGCATCGACAACGAGGGCGGCACCCTGACCGTGGTCGAGAGTACCGTGTCCGGCAATCATGCGTCCGGATATGGTGGAGGGATCTTCTCCGAGACGAACAGCGACTTGAGCTCATCGTCCACTACCATCCTCAACAGCACCATCTCCGGCAACACGGCCGACGCGGGCGGCGGTGTGACGATCTACAACGGCCTGACGCGCGTCCTCCACAGCACCATCACCGCCAACCGGGCCGTCGAGGGTGGCGGCCTCTGGTCCTTCGGTGATGTGGCGACCCGCGCCGACGTCGAGGGGAGCATCGTGGCCGGCAACACCACCGACGGACCGGCGCCTAACGATGCTGCCAGCAACGGGACGAGTGTCCGCTACCGCAGCCTGGGCTACAACGTGGTCGGCGCGGCGGGCACGAACGTCGACTTCACGCTGGAGTTCAACCAGACTGGTGACCAGACGGGCGTCACCGACCAGTCGGTGCTCGAGCTCGGGGCGCTGGCCGACAACGGCGGCCCCACCAACACGCACGCGGTTCTCGCCGGAAGCGCGGCCTCGGACAAGGGAGACCCGGCGTTCGACCCGAACGCCTTCACCCCGCCGCTCGACACCGACCAGCGCGGGACTGGCTTCGCGCGCGTCAGCGGCGGCCGCGTCGATGTGGGCGCCTTCGAGCGACAGGTCACGCTGTTCCCCTTCACCGGCTTCTTCCAGCCGGTGGACAACCCGGGGCCTAACGACGACGTGGTGAACCGCGCCAAGGCGGGACAGGCGATCGCGGTGAAGTTCGCGCTCGGCGGCAACCAGGGGCTCGCCATCTTCCGGGCCGGCTACCCGAAGTTCGTGAGCGAGCCCTGCGACCGCAGCGGCGCGATGGACGACATCGAAGCGACGACGACGAGCCCGGCGGGGCTGACGTACGACCCGGCAACGCAGCAGTACACCTACGTCTGGAAGACCGACAAGGCGTGGGCGGGCAAATGCGGCACCTTCGAGCTCGGGCTCACGGACGACTCCAACCACCACGCCCTATTCCGCTTCGTGCGCTGACCCCTTGAGAAAACGCACCAAGGCCGCGTTGAACAGCGCGGCCTGCTCCACATTCGAGAGGTGCGCCGCATCCGCGATCATGACGAGCTCACTGCGATCGATCGACGCATGCAGGTCTCGTGAGAGCTCCGGCGGCGTCGATTGATCGCGCTCACTCCCCACGATCAGTACCGGCAAACGAACCCGGCTCGCATCCGCGCGAAGGTCCGTAGCGCGGAGCGCCTCGCACGCGGCGATGTACCCCTCGTCGCTCGTCGCCTCGATCATCCCGGCGATGAGCGACGTCGTCTCGGGGTCGCGGGCGCGAAACTCCGGCGTGAGAAAACGGCCAACCACCTGATCGCGCACCGCCGCAGTTCCACCGGCACGCACCGCCGCGATCCGCGCGTCCCAGCTCTCGTTGGTGCCGATCTTCGCCCCGGTATTCGCGAGCACGGCTCCCGTTAGGCGGTCGGGCCGATTCACCGCCAGCCACAACGCGATCACGCCTCCGAGCGAACATCCGCAAACCACGGCACGCTCGACGTCGAGATGATCGAGCAGCGCCATGAGATCGCGAGCGAGCCGCTCGATCGTGACGGGACCGCGCGGCAAATCGGAGACGCCATGGCCACACGCCTCGTATCGCACGACACGGAAGGCGCCTTCCACAGCCGGCAACTGGCGGTCCCACAATCGGTGGTCGGTGCCCAATGAGTTGCTGAACACGAGCGTGGGGCCGTCACGCCGGCCATCGACGCGATACGCGATCCCGCTCTCGCCAATGGCACCGCGGATCATGCCGTGCCGGCCTCTCGCACCTCGCGCCACGAGCGCAGCGCGCGATCGATGTGCGCGTTCGTGCTGCCGAGATACGAGGCCGGGTCGAGCGCGCGGTCGAGCTCCCACCCCTGAAGCAGCGCCGACACCTGCGTGTCGCGACTCACGGCCTCGCGCAGCGTCATCCGCCCGCGGAACGCCTGCTCGACGACGTTGGCCGTCAGCCGCATCGCCTCGGGACGACCCACGTGCGCCGCGAGCGCCGTCGACAGCGACTCGGCCATCAGTGCCCCGGACGCTTCCTCGAGGTTCACGCGCATGCGGTCGGCGCGCACGTCGAGCGCGACGAGCGAACACCGGAGATGCACTGCCGCACGCATCGTGTGCCGGAAGGCGTCGGGGATCGCCGTCCATTCCGTCTGCCATCCGCCGGCCCCGCGCTCGTGCTCCTGCGCCATGGCCGAGAGGACGACCGGCACGGTCCCGATCGCGAGCTGGGCGGCGGCGATGGCATTCGTCGCATCGACCGGGTTTCGCTTCTGCGGCATCGCCGACGACGTCCCCTTCCCTGGCGCGGCTCCCTCCGCCAGCTCGGCAACTTCCGTCTGGGCCATCAGCACGAGGTCGCGGGCGACCTTCGCGATGATGCCGGCGGTCACGCCTAACGCCGCGACCACGCGGGCCGGGCGGTCTCGCTCCGCGTGCCACGGCAGATCGGGCAGCGGCAGCGCGAGCTCGGCGGCGAGCAGCTCGGCGACCTGCTGCCCGTGGTCGCCAAGCGCGGCGAGCGTTCCGGCGGCCCCTCCGAATTGGAGCACGAGCGCGTCGCGACGGAGCGCCCGAAGCTCGGTGATCTGACGCGATAGTGCCCCCAGCCAGCGAGCGGC
The DNA here is from genome assembly GCA_036274195.1 of Gemmatimonadaceae bacterium. Taxonomy (GTDB): domain Bacteria; phylum Gemmatimonadota; class Gemmatimonadetes; order Gemmatimonadales; family Gemmatimonadaceae; genus JAJKIV01. The sequence goes on from DASUGD010000181.1 coordinate 5,706, forward strand.
CTTGAGCCCGAACGTGATCGGGACCGCCTGTTGCAGCAGCGTGCGTCCCGGCATCACCGACAGCCGGTGCGATTCGGCGAGGCCCGCGAGGGCGTCGCTCGCGCCGACGAGATCGGAGAGGAGGACGTCGAGCCCCTCGCGCATCTGCATTACGCGCGCCGTGTCGATCGCGTCCTGGCTGGTGGCTCCCCAGTGCACGTACGGTCTGGCCGCGACAGGGACACGGGCGATCAGCTGCTGCACGAGCGGAATCGCGAGCGTGCCGGCATGGAGCCCATCGCGCTCGAGCGTCGCCAGGTCGAACAGGTCGACGCGGCAGGTGTCGGCAATGGCGCTCGCCGCCTCGTCAGGGATGATGCCGGCGCGCGCCTCGGCTCGCGCGAGGCCCGCCTCGAACCGGAGTATGTGACCGACGTGCGCGCCGGTGCTGAAGATCCGCTCGCTCTCGCTGACGGTGGACGCGCTCACCGTGCCGCCGACCTGAAGTCGAAGAACACGGTCTCGCCCGCGCCCTGCAGCACGATGTCGAACCGATACAGCGGCGTTAGGCTCCGGTCGGCGGCTCGTCTTGCGATCAGCGTCGGTCGGCGGGACTCGGGTACCAGGCGGAGGATGGGATCGCTCTCGGTCGCCGGGTCGTCCTCGAAGTAGATGCGTGTGAGCAGGTGGTTCATGAGCCCGCGCGCGAACACCGCTACCGAGAAGTGGGGCGCCTGCATCGTGCCGCGATCGAGCTCGACTCGGTTCGGCCGCGTCGTGGCGAACGAAAACCGGCCCTCCGCGTCCGTTCCGATGCGTGCGAAGCCGGCAGCTTGCCACACCTCGATCACGGCGTCCGGCACCGGGGCGGCGTCGCCATCGATGACGCGGCCTTCGACGCGGATCTGCGCGCCGCCGTCGTCGCCGACCATTGCCTCACAGCGATCGTCGCGAAGCAGGCAGTCGTGAAAGAACGGTCCGACTGTCTGCGACGGGGTGACGGGAAGCGCGCTCACGCGGCGCTCCGCTCCCGTGTCTCGAACGCCGTGGCGCGCGGCCCGGCGAGCACGATGTCCCAGCGCCAGCCGAGCGCCCAGTGCGGCTCCGTCACGTCATGCGCGTAGGTTGCCACGAGCCGCGACCGCGCGCCTTCGGGTACCGCATTGAGAATTGGATCGAGCGGAAGCAGCGGATCGTCCGGGAAATACATCTGCGTGACGAGCCGCTGGGCCCACGATGGGGCGAGCACCGAGAAATGGATGTGCGCGGGCCGCCACGCATTCTCGTGATTCCCCCACGGGTACGCGCCCGGTCGCACCGTCAGGAACCGATACTCGCCGGCGTCGGACGTTAGGCAGCGGCCGATCCCGAGAAAGTTGGGATCGAGCGGGCCCGGCCAGTCGTCGCGCTTGTGGATGTAGCGGCCGGCGGCGTTCGCCTGCCACACCTCGAGCAGTGCGCCAGGCACCGGCAACCCATCTTCGTCCATCACCCGGCCCGTGACGATGATCCGCTGGCCCAACGCCTCACCGCCCGTGCCGGCGTTGCGGGTGAGGTCCGCATCGTCGGCGGTCACGCGGCTCACGTCCAGACGGGGTCGCGTGAGCTCGGACGCCGTGAGCGGCACCTCGACCAGCGGCAGACGCGGCGCGCGGCGCAGCGTCGACCGGTACGCCTCGTACAGGTAGGGCGGAAACACGGCCGCGTCGCCGCGCACGATCTCGCCGATGGTGGTGATCATCGGGAGCCGTCCGCCGCGTCGCTCGTTGGCGGCTCACCCTCGGCGAGAACGCGCCGCGCGAGGGCGAACGCGGTGTTGGCAGCGGGGACGCCGGCGTAGACCGCCACGTGCAGCAGCGCCTCGCGAATCTCCTCCGGGGTGGCGCCGGTGTTCCGCGTCGCCCGCAGGTGCTGCTCGAGCTGCTCCCACCGGCCTAACGCGGCCAGCAGCGCGATCGTGATGAGGCTCCGCGTCCTCAGGTCGAGCTCCGCCCGCGCCCAGACGGACCCCCATGCCATCTCCGCGACGAAGCGCTGGAACGGCGCGTCGAAGGCCGTCTGCGCCGCCATCACGCGGTCGACGTAGTCCGCGCCCAGGACGGCGCGGCGGACTCGCATCCCCTCATCGAAACGACTGGTGATGTCGGATGGATCGTTAGGCATGCTCGTACCCGACGTAGTTCTCGGCCAGGCTCGCGGCCGCCGCCCGCGACTCCACGGTGTACCGCAACTGGGCGACCTGCAGCTTGTGGTGAAAGCCGTCGGCGTCCGGAACGCGATGCAGCATCGAGGTCATCCACCAGGAGAAGTGCTCCGCGCGCCACACGCGCCTGAGGCACGTGCGCGAATACCCGTCGAGTGCCGCGCGGTCCCCCGTACGATACCACTCGGCGATCGCCGCGCCGAGTGCCCGAACGTCGGACACCGCGAGATTCATCCCCTTGGCACCCGTGGGCGGAACGACGTGCGCGGCATCCCCGGCGACGAACAGCCGCCCCCACTGCATGGGCTCCATCACCGAGCTGCGCATCGTCGTGATGCCCTTCTCGAGCACCGGCCCGGATTCGAGAGTCCATCCGTTCGACGTCTCGAGGCGCGTGCGCAGCTCGGCCCAGACGCGGTCGTCGGGCCACGCGTCGAGCGGGTCGTCGGGCGCGCACTGCACGTAGAGCCGAGTGATGGTGGGCGTGCGCATGCTGTGCAGCGCGAAGCCACGGTCGTGGTGCGCGTAGATCAGCTCATCGAGTGACGGTGGCACGGCGGCGAGGATGCCGAGCCACGCGAACGGGTACGTTCGCTCGAACACGTGGCTGGCATCTCGCGGGATCGCGGCGCGTGAGACACCGTGTGACCCATCGCATCCGGCCACGATGTCGCACTCGATCTCTCGCGCGAAGCCCTCGCAGCGGTAGCGAACGCGAGGCCGCTCGGAGTCCACGTCATGCAAGCTCACGTCGTCGGCCTCGAAGACGATCTCTCGCCCGGTGGCCACGCGGGCGGCGATGAGGTCCTTCACTACCTCGTGCTGCCCGTACACCGTGATCGACCGGCCGCCGGCAAGCTCGGTGAGCGGGAGGCGATGGCGTTCGCCGTCGAACTGCAGGTGGATGCCGTGATGGACGAGCCCTTCGCGATCCATCCGCTCGCCGACGCCGATGGAGCGGAGGAGATCCACCGTGCCCTGCTCGAGGACGCCTGCCCGCTGGCGTCGCTCCACGTACGCACGGTCTCGGTGCTCGATGATGACCGAGTCGATGCCGGAACAATGGAGCAGGTGGCCGAGGGTGAGCCCGGCCGGCCCGGCGCCGATGATGGCGACCTGCGTGCGAGTCCGAGCACTTTCCGGCATGGCAACGAACCTAGCGAAGTGGCTGTCGGCTGTTGAGAGTCAACGGGACAAACTGTTTTCGCGGAACGCCAAGAAAACCAAGGGATCGCAGAACGCGCAGAACGGCGCTTCGCGCCGCCGCAGAAGGACACAGAAAACTGCTCGGCACCTGTGCCGCCGCTCGCCACGAGCCCTTTTTGAGGGGGACTGCCTCGGGACGCGAATACTGGCCTCCCGAGGCA
>DASUGD010000182.1:0-12651 GCA_036274195.1 Gemmatimonadaceae bacterium
CGCGGTGGAACGATGAAATTCGACTCTGACCCCATTTCCCTCAGCGGCGCCAATTGTTCATGGCGCCACGAGTACCGCACAGCGCGCCGAGCGTACCACTTTCGTCGACACGCTGCCTAACATGAGGCGCCCGATGGCCGATCGGCCGTGAGCCCCCGTGACGATCATGTCCGCGTGCTGCTGCTCGGCGAATGCGACCAGCTCGTCTGCCGGCTCACCGTGCAGCGATACGAACTCGACCTGCACCGCGGCCGGTATGTCGAGACTGCGCGCGACTGCCTCGAGCCGGCCCAGGACCTCGACGACTCTGGGCTCGCCCCATGGGCGGGATTCCCCGTGCGGGATCACGATCCGCGGTGTCGCGTGAGCGAAATACAGCGTGCCGTGCCCGCCGAGCACGGCGAGGGCCGCCCGAGCGGCGTCGACGCTGGCCGGCGTGAAGTCGATGCCGACGACCGCGCTCCGCGGAACCTCGACCGCACCGCTCGGCACGGCGAGCACAGGGATCGAGGCAGTTCGGATGACCCGCAGCGCGGTCTCGCGATGCAGGAGCCGAGCGAACACACCGTGAGACCCGAGGCCCAACACGATGAGCGAAGCGTCGTGATGTGCGGCATGCTTCACGATCTCGTCCACACGATTGCCGACGTGGATCGCATGCGGCCAGGGCCGGTCACTCGGGAACGTACGCGCGCGCTGGGCGGCGAGCTCTCCCTCTCGTTCCTCGATGGCGAGCCGTGTCAGGCGCTCGGTGTCTGCGGCCGTGCCTCCCTCGTCGTCGGCAAACGGCATCGTCTCGACGACGCTCAGGAGTGCGACGGCCAGGCCGTCGCGCCGCGCGAGCTCCATTCCCAGGCGCACCGCCCCGTCGGAGTCGTGCGTCCCGTCAGTGGCCACCGCAATCGCCCCGCCTAACGGATCACCGGCTGAGACCGACGCGACCAGCTCGATGTCAATCGTTCGCGACATGATGTCCTCCGTGGTCATGGGCGTCGGGCCGTCACTAACGGCTCGCTCGCAGCGCGTTCAAGATTACAGCGAGGTCGATGGCCTCCTGCAGCAGCGCCCCCGCCGTTGGTGCCACCGCACCCATCGCCGCGGCGACCATCGCGACGCCGCTGAGGCCGAGCCCTACACCAATGCACTGACGCGCAATGTGCATGGTGCGACGACTGATTCGCACTGCTTCCACCACGCGCGACAGGTCATCGATGAGGATCACGACATCGGCCGCCTCGGCCGTGATGCCTCCGCCGTGCCCCGCCAGCGCGACCCCGACGGTCGCGGCGCTCAACGCGGGGGCGTCGTTCGTTCCGTCGCCCACCATCAGCACCGACTCGCCGCTGCGCACCAACTGCCGAACGACGCGAACCTTGTCCTCGGGGAGGAGATCACCCTGGACATCGATGAGACCCACCGACGCAGCGACCGAGCGCGCGTTGGCGGCATGATCGCCGGACAGCAGCATGATGCGCCGAATGCCGGTGCCCGTGAGGTCGCGAAGGACGTCGGCCACGCCGGGCCTGAGTGCATCCGCGTACTCGACGATCCCGGCGACCTCGCCATCGATCGCGACGTACGCGCGCAGGCCGGCGCCGTTCGGCTCGACCGCGCTGAACCGTGCTTCGTCCATCGACGTCTCGTCGAGCACGAACGACCGCGCCCCAACGACGACGCGGTGGCCATCGACGGTGCCCGAGACGCCCCGCCCCGGCGACTCGACGACGCCGCTTGCCGCCGGCAGCGTTAGGCCCGCGGCTTCGGCGGCGTCCACGAGAGTTCGTGCCAGCAGGTGCCCGGACGAACGCTCGACGGCACCGGCCAGCCGAAGCACGGTCGTCGGCGGGCGGCCGTTGGTCTGGATCACGCGACTGACCCGCGGCTGGCCGATCGTGATCGTGCCCGTCTTGTCGAAGACGGCCACCGTGGCGGTGCCGAGGCGCTCGAGCGCCGTGCCATGCCTCACGATGATGTGACGTCGCGCCGCGCGGTTGATCCCGCCGATCACCGCGACCGGCGTAGCGAGAATGAGCGGGCACGGCGTCGCGACGGCGAGCACGGCGAGCACACGCAGCCAGTCCCCGCTCGTCGCGTACGCGACGACACACACGGCGAGCGTCACGGGCGTGAACCAGATGGCGTACCGATCCGCGACACGTTGCAGTGGCGCCTTGCTCGCCTGAGCCGACCTCACCAGCGCGACGATCCGCGCGTACTGGCTGTCGCGGGCCGGCGCGAGTACGCGAATGGTGAGTGCGCCATCGAGGTTGGCGCTCCCGCTCATGAGCTTCGTGTCGCGCGACGCGTACACGGGGAGGGGCTCACCCGTGAGCATGGACACGTCGACGTGTGCAGTGCCGTCGACGACGATGGCATCGCACGGTACCAGCTCACCTGGCCGAACGAGTAGTACGTCGTCAGGCACGACGGCGTCGACCGGCACGTCCTCGATCACGCGCTCGTCCCGCAGGCGATGCGCAATGCGAGGCGCGAGGGCCTCCAACGCACGCACGGCGTCCGACGCGCGGCCTTCGGCGTACTGCTCGAGCGCCTCGCCACCCGTCTGCATGATCACGATGACGAGGCCGACGAACGGTTGTCCGAGCAGCACCGAGGCGACGATGGCGAGCGTTGCGACGACATCGGCGGCGAACTGTCCGCGCAGCGCGCCCTGCACCGTGTGCCAGACCACCAGCCCGCCGGCGATGACGAGACCGACATACCAGATCGCCCGATCGTACCCGGCTGCCGGCGCGGCCGCCCGCGCGACGAGCCCGGCGGCGATGACAGCCGTGGCGAACAGCGGCCGCCACGCCGCCCGTAGGGCCGCGCCGCGAATCGGCATCACGACCAGTCGCTAGGTGCCTCGCGGCGGTCGTCGGGCTTTCGTGCGTCGCGGTGCGGCGGTGCGACGAGCACCCAGCACTTCGCGGTGCGCACCAGCTTCGTGGACACGCTGCCGAGCACCAGCCGCCCCAGTGCCGAGCGCCCGTGCGTCCCGGCGGCGATCATGTCGATGCCCATTTGCTCGGCGAACGCGATGATCTCGTGAGCGGGGTCGCCATGAAGGAGCACGTACTCGACACGAATACCCGGTGACGGATGCAGTCGCCGCACCACGTCCTCGAGCTTCGAGGTCGCAGCGCCCTTCGTGATCTCATCCCACGATCTCGGGTCGCCGTGGGGGATCGCCAGCCGCGGCGTGACATGCGCAACGTAGAGCGTCCCATCCTCCCCGAGCAGGTCGAGCGCGGCCCGCATCGCGTGCTCGCTCGACGCGGTGAAGTCCACCGCCACGAGCGCACTGTGCGGCACGCCCCACGCATCGCTCGGCAACGCCAGCACCGGCAGTCCGGCGGTGCGAATGACACGCAGCGCCGTTTCCCGAAGACTGACACGAGCACCCAGGCCATGCGAGCCGAGCCCGAGCAGGATGAACGACGCGCCCGTGGCACGGGCACGGTCGACGATCGTATCGACGCGCTCGCCGACAGCGAGCTCGTACGGCCACTCGTGAATGCCGGGATGGGTACGATCGCGCTGCGCCAGGAGCATGGCACCACGTTCGTCAACGGCGATCTCCACCAGCTGCTCGAGGTCCGGCACCGGCGTCCCATCGAGCTCGACGATCGATGGTGCCTCGACCACGCTGAAGAGCTCCGCTTTCACGCCGTCGCGTCGCGCGAGCGCCAGGCCAACGCGCACCGCTCCGTCGGAGTCGCGAGTGCCGTCCGTGGCGACGACGAGGCTGCCCGAACTGGCAACAAGCGGCTGGGCAGGCACGGGAGCCGCGTTCTCAGGAGTGCGAGACATGAGTTCCTTCCTGTATGTTGATGCGTCCGAACAGTCGGCAGGTGAAGTCATCGAGCCCGTCACTGTCGTGATCGAGCGCCACATCGAAGTGCACGGTGGCACGGTCGCGCACGCGGAGCAAGCCGGCAAACCGCCGTGGGGGGACGACACCGAAATCGGTGGGGCGAAGGTCGTAGCTGCCGCTCACGTGGAGCCAACCTGACGTGTCGGCATACACGGTCGCCGTGGTGGCGATGTTACGCCGTACGCCGGCGATGGTCACGACGCCCGCGATCCGGGCAACAGGTACCGGCGCCGTGAGGTCCACCGAGTACCTCGCGAGGCGGAATTCGATGGTTGGCCGCCGGGCACCCTGAAGCGCCTCGTGGAGGTGCCGGTTCATGATCCCGATGCCGCAATCGAGCTTGCTCACGGTCACGGTGAGCGACGGCGCCTCCAACGCGTTGTCACCCGCAAGCACTTCACCTCGCGTCGTCACACCGCGCAGGTCGACGGCTCCCGCAAGCTCACGGGCATGGCACGTGAACCGCCGGATGTTCGACGCACCCGTCACCCAGACCCGGCTCTCGGGCCGAATGGGCTGCGCCGGCACGAGAGCCCGGACGACGCCTAACGGCGTCGCGGCGAGTGCGAGTGCTGTCAAGAGCCACCGCGTCATGAAGGCTCACCTCCGGCGCGGCCAACGATTGATCATTGGCGATCGCCTGGGCGGGTCGAAGACGTACGTGTGTGCCGTCAGCTTGCCATCCGCGACCGCTTCCGTGATGTCGCTGGTTGTCACCAGACCGAGGAGCGCCCGGTCCTTCATGACGAGCACGCGATGGATCCGCTCCCGGCGCATGTAGTCGGCCGCGACCGTCACGAGCGTCTCCGGCGTGAGCGAGTGCACCGGCGCGCGCGTCATTGCCTCTGACACGGTATGCTCCTCGAGGAAATTCCACTCCGCGGTCGCGGGGACCGCCATGCGCTCGACGACGGTCGCGCCGGCATCGTCCCAGAGATCCGTGAAGAACAGCGCCGACGGGTCATCTCGGTCCTCGTTAGGGAACCGGTCGGAATCGCTGACTTCGCCGCTCGCGTCCTCCAGGATGTCCACCCCGGAATCGCGCTCCGTCGGCACTCCGGGCAACGACGCCGCGAACTGCAACAGGTCGGTGGCCGAGACCACGCCGACCACCACCGCACCTTCGACTACCGGCGCACCACTGATTCGTTTCGACGCGAACGTATCCATCGCCTCACGAATGGTGAGGTTCGGATCGAGCGTGACGATCTCGGTGGTCATGATGTCGCGTAGTCTCAGCATTGCATCCTCCGGGGAAGCTGCCCTCGCTAACGGTTGTCGTCCGAACGATCGGCACTGCTACCGCTTGATGAGCACGAGCGTGTGGCCGCGACCGTGTCGCAACTCGAGCGCCTCGGTCGCGCCGTGCTCGTCGGTGGTCATCGCGACCGACTCGACCTTCGGGATCGAGTGCATGAGATGACGCCGAGCGCGGTGCGCGTCACCAACCATGATCTCGACGCGCCGATCGTGCGGGTCATAGGTGACGCCCACGAGTGCGCCGCGCCCGAGCATCTGCGCACCGATCTCGGGGTCGTCGACCTCGATCGTCGCCCGGCGTCCCGCGTTCCGCCGCGTGAATTCGTTCAGCGCGTCCGTCCACTCGGACGGCTCGGCCGACGTCGCCGTGCCCGTGATGCGAAGCCAGAGCTCCAGCGCTTCGGTCGATGACGGAGGCGGCACGGCCAACACGGCCTGTGCGGCGCTGTGGACGACGCTCGACGCGACACTCCCGAGGAACACACGCTCCAGCAGCCGCGGACCGTGGGTTCCTACGACGACGAGGTCGGCGTCGATGGCCGTGGCACAGGCCACAATGGCATCGGTGTTGTCTCCCGTTCGCACCCGAGTCTCGACCTTGACGTTGTCAGGAACGTACGGGCGGAGCTCATCGCGAACCCGCTCGAACAGCGTTTGAATGGCAACGGTGGGATCGAGCCCCGCCGCGTTGCGGAGTGGCGCGTCGCCTAACAACGGCGAGAGCACGTGGAGCAGCGTCAGCGTACCACCGTTGCTCAGCAGCAGCAGCGCAACCTGGGCGGCGTGAATGCTGGCTGGCGCAAAATCGACCGCCACCAGAATGTTCTGTGGCAGTGCCGAAAACCCCGGCGGCACCGACAGCACCGGAACCGTAGACGCACGCAGTATGTGCACTGCGCGCTCGCCGGCGATGGTGCGGTTCAGCCGTTGATGTGGCGCCGACCCCACGACGACCATCGTTGCCGACCGGGCGAACGCCACGTCCGCGATCTCCTCCGCGATCGCGCCGAACCGCACGTGCACGGTTGGCGGCGCTGCCCCGCCGGAAAACCGGGCGACATACTCGAGCACCTCGCCTACGCGCCTCGCGCGCCGCGCCTGATCCACGTCAGGCAGATACAGTGGCGTTCCGCCGAGTGCGACGCCGTAGGCCAGGTCCGGCTCGAGCACGGTCACGATCTCGAGCGGAACGCCCAACTGTTCGGCGAGCAGACGAGCCGCAACGACCGCCGCGCCGCTCTGGCTCGTCCCATCGGTCGCGAGCAGGATCGGTCCGTGCAGGGCGCGATTGCGCAACGCTGCCCGGTGTTGGGCTTTCACGTCGCCCCCGGTGCGGGGCGTGGGCGATAGGGTCGGAGACATCGGATCGCTCAATCGTTAGGGACGATGCCATGCTAGCAACCCGATTTCTGCGGGGCTGTCAGGGGCTTGCCCATGATTCGCCCTGCGATGCCTGACACCCGTTGCCCACAACTCGAATACGTTTCAGGTACCGAACCGGTACGCCGGAGCGACCCATGACACGCACAAGTGAGCCAACGTTCCGCGACCTCAGCGAGGACGAGGCCCTGGAGCTGCTCGCACGCAACCACATCGGCCGAATCGCGTACAGCTTCCACGATCGGGTGGACATCGAGCCGCTGAGCTACGTCTTCGCGGACGGCGCGATCTATCTGCGCACCGCACCCGGTTCCAAGCTCGAGACGCTCGCCCACTCCCCGTGGGTCGCGTTCGAGGTCGATGAGGTGGAGAGCCCGTTCGACTGGCGCAGCGTCGTGGCGCACGGCACCGTGTACGCGCTCCAGGACAGGGGCGGCGAGATCGGCCGTGAGGCGTATCGCGTTGCGCTCGGCCGCATTCGGCAGCTCGTCCCGATGGCGCTCACGCCGCGAGACCCGACGCCCACGCGCCAGGTCATCCTGAAGCTCCATCTCGCTGACGTGCGGGGACGGTCGGCGAGCTCGAGCGACTCCAAGTAGGGATTCCCTGGAATTCAGGCGACCGTGTAGGGCATTCCCCGACACGGGGAGTCGCCTTTCCCGACCGCGGTTACGCACCCGTCCCGACAAGATTAGGGCGCGGGTTCGGCGATCCTCCGTGCGACCTCGATAAACGAACCCAGGTGCTCATGACCCCAGGTGCAGACGCGGCCACCGTTGCCAAGGAATCCCGTCGGCGATCAGCCGGCGGCGGTTGGGTGCATCGCGTCCTGCGCGTGCCGCTCGCCTACAAGCTGACCGGCGCGAACCTGGCCATCGTGCTGGCCGCCTGGGGCGCCCATGCCGCATATCACGGCCCCGCGGGAGAGTGGCGGGTGCTATCCGTGATGGCGATAGCGCTGGCGCTCGGTCTCGCCGTGAATCTCCTGCTCGTCTCGATCGCCCTTCGGCCGATCCGCGACCTCGAGGAGACCGCAACACGCGTGTGGGCGGGTGACCTGGAGACGCGTGTGCCGCGTTCGGCGGTCGCGGATGCCGAGCTAGCCCAGGTCGGAGGAATGCTGAACATCCTGCTGACGGCGCTCTCGGAAGATCGTGCGCGCGTGCGAACGCTGGCTCAGGAAGTCGTACGAAGCGGCGACCGCGAGCGGTCGCGCGTCGGCAAGGAACTGCACGATTCGATCGCACAATCACTCGCGGCGCTGCGATACCAGTTGATCGCGATCGAGCGGGAAGCGCAGGATCCCGAGCTGACGGAGAAGCTGCGCGCGGTCAGGCAATCGGCTGGCGAAATTCTCGAGCAGGTGCGCCTTCTCTCGCTGACGGTCCACCCGCAGATTCTGGATGACCTCGGACTCGTCGCGGCGCTGCGGCAGTTGGCGCGCACGACGACCAACGGTGCCGCGATCTCGGTGAGTGTCGGCCCGAAGGTCGAGTCGTCGCTTCGCGACCTTCCGAAGGACGTCGCGGCAGCCGCCTATAGTGTCGCGCGGGAATCGGTGGCGAACGCGCTCCGACATGGTGCGCCGACTACTATACAAATCCGGGTGGATCTCGCCAGCGACGAGCTCGTCATGCACGTTGAAGACGATGGAAAGGGCTTCGATCCCGCGAGCGTGGAGAAGGACGGGCAGGCGATGGGTCTTTTTCAGATGCGGGAACGAATCGCGCTTCTGAACGGGAAGGTCGAAATCGTATCAGGGCCGCAGCACGGGACCGACGTGCGAGTGCGCGTTCCGGTCAACGTGGGTCGTCCCGCCGCTGCGCGTCTCGACGCAACTGAACCGGAGAATCAACATGCCAGGTGACGTAATTCGTGTGATACTCGCGGACGACCACGCGGTCGTGCGCGCCGGGTTGCGCGCCGTGCTCAGTCCCGCGAAGGACATCTCGGTGATTGGCGAAGCCACGAACGGGAAGGAAGCCGTCGCGCTCGCGGAGCGCTTCAATCCGGATGTCGTCATCATGGACCTGACGATGCCCGATATGGATGGCGCCGCGGCGACGAAAGCGATCCTCGCCAGGGAGACGACCACCCGCGTGCTGGTCCTGACCATGCATGCCGAGGAGGAGTATCTCTTGCCTCTGCTGGAGGCAGGCGCCTCCGGCTACCTGGTGAAGAGCGCGGCCGATCTGGAGCTCGTCACCGCGGTGCGCGCTGTGGCGCACGGCGATCCGTACGTGAGCTCGTCGGCGTCGCACGTGCTCATCAAGGGGCTCACGAAGAAAGATCCCGCGCAGGCGGACCACGAGCGCTACAACTCGCTGACTCAGCGCGAACGCGACGTGCTCCGACTCGTTGCGCAGGGCTACTCGGCGCCGGAGATCGGCGAGCAGCTGTTCATCAGCCCCAAGACCGTCGACACCTACAAGCAGCGGATCAACGAAAAGCTCGGGATCTCCCATCGCTCGGAATACGTGGACTTCGCCCTGAAAGTCGGGATCCTCGGGACCGCGCAATCTCCGACCCGGAGCTGAGCGCCTGACGCTCATGACCGAGCTGCGCGCGGACCGGTGGCGGAGTGACGAGGAGCTCCGGGCGTCGGAAGCAAAGTTCGCCGGAATCCTGGCGATTGCGGCCGACGCCATCATCACCATCGACGACACGCATCGGATCATCCACTTCAACCGCGGCGCGGAAGAGATCTTCGGCTACGCCGCGGAGGAGGCAATTGGGCAGCCGTTATCGATCCTGCTGCCGGAGCGATTCCGCCGAACGCACGACGCACAGATCCGCGCGTTCGGCGAGAGCGGCGAGACCGCGCGCCGCATGGGGCATCGCCGAGCAGTTGCCGGCCGACGGAAGAACGGCAACGAGTTCCCGGCCGAGGCCTCGATCTCGAAGCTGGACCTCCCGACCGGGCAGCGCATCTATACGGTAGTGCTCCGCGACATCACCGAGCGAAAGTGGGTCGAGGACGCCGATCGGTTTCTCACCGACGCCGGTACGCGGCTGTCGCGGTCGCTGCAGCGCGAGGCCATTCTCGAGGCGATCGGTGAGCTGGCGCTTCCGATGCTCGGGGATGCGTGTGTCATCGACGTGGTGGAGGACACGACCATCCGGCGCATGGCTCGGGCGATGGATGAGCGACGCCAGCGCCTCATTGGCCGTCTCGCCGCCGAGTTCCCGCGGACATGGGACTCGCCTTCGCCGGTCGTGGACGTCTTGCGGCGCGGCCGCCCGGAGCTCGTGGAGGGCATCGATGACGACTGGTTGAGCCGGACGGAAGAGTACCCCGAGGCACTCGCCCTTTGGCGGGAAGTCGGGGCGCGTTCGCTGTACATCGTGCCGCTCGTGGCGGGTGACCGGACGATCGCTTCCCTCACGCTCGTCGATGTGAACAGCGGGGATCGGTTCACGCCGGAGATGCGCACGCTCGCGCAGCGGTTCGCGCTCGCGGCGGCGCTCGCGCTCGAGAACGCGAGGCTCTACGCGGCCGCGAAGCGTGCGACGAGCGCGCGTGACGAGGTGCTCGCGGTGGTATCGCACGACCTGCGGAACCCGATCAGCGCGATCGCGATGTGCGCCCGGATTCTCCGCGAGGCCCCGCCGACCGACCTGGCCGAGCGTGACCGGATGCTCACCGCGATCACCGAAGCGACGGTGTGGATGCAGGGGATGATCCGCGACCTGCTGGACGTCTCGGCGATCGAAGCCGGCCGGCTGTCGGTGGACCGGCAGCCAGCCGCGCTCGGCGCGATCATCTCCACGGCGGTGGATATGGTGCGCGGCGAGATGGAGCAGCGGTCCATCCGGCTGTCCGTGGACATTCCGGCGGACCTGCGCAGCGTGAACGTGGACGCGAGCCGGATCGTCCAGGTGATCACGAACTTGTTAGGCAACGCGGTCAAGTTCACCAATGCCGGCGGCACGGTCGTCGTGCGAGCCGCGAACGAGCCGACGTCGGTGGTGGTCTCCGTGGAGGATTCGGGGATCGGGATCGAGCCCGAGGCGTTGACGCGGATCTTCGACCGGTTCTGGCAGGCGCGCCCCACGCCGCGGCGCGGCAGTGGCCTCGGGCTGGCGATCGCGCGCGGCATCGTGGAGGCGCACGGTGGGCGTATTTGGGTGGAGAGTGAGCTGGGGCGGGGAAGCGTGTTCTCGTTCTCACTTCCTGTCTCCTGATTCCAGTTGCCTGGATGTAACCGCGGAGGACGCGGAGGTCGCCGAGGTTCGAGGTTCTCGACTTCATTTGATTGACCACAGAGGACACGGAGAACACAGAGAGAACCTCAACACAATGCTCTCCAAACACTGCTTTCCAACCGCAGGCGATGCGGAGGAGTCCCGGCTGCAGCCTCCGCGACCTCTGCGTCCTCCGCGGTAAGACCGTTCTTTCGTCCTCAGTGACCTCAGTGACCTCAGTGACCTCTGTGGTCAATCACTCGCGCTGACGCTTCGAGAGAGAGCACGTTAGGCACGCCGTCCCGGCGGAATGACTAACAAGGATGTTGTAGCCGCGCGAGCCAGGGCACTCGTCACGCTCCCCACGACCGCCTGCCGAGCGATACTGTGGCGCTGGCTGCCGACGGCGAGGAGGTCGACCTCCGCCCGGTAGGCGAACGACTGTAGCTCCGTCGGCACGTTGCCGCGCAGGACCACGGTCTCGATGCGTGCATTCGTTCGCGAGGCGAGCTCGGACCGAAGGCGCGCGAACGCCGCGGCGACCCCCTGCGTGTAAATGGTCGTGAACCCCTCCGGCGACGGTGACCTCGGCTCGCCCGGCGGCTCGACGTAGACGAGCATGAGCGATCCACCATCATCCAACAACGTGAGTGCCGCACGGGCCGCCGCGATGCTCGCGCGGCTGAAATCGATCGCCACCGCTATCCGTCGCGGGAGTCGAGTGAGGAGTGGCGTGACGGCAAGCACCGGCACGGACGCGTGCCGCATGACGGAGAGCGCGGTCTCGTCGCGGAATAGTCGGTCGAAGAACGCGTGCGGTCGGAGCCCGAGCACGATGAGGTCCGAGCCGCGCGCGTCCGCGATGCGGACGATCTCCGCCGCCGGCGTACCCGCCGCGGTCTCTCGCGACCAACCTGAAGCTTCGGAACACGACGCGAGCTGATCGGTCACGCTCTGCTGCAGCTCCTCCGCAATGCTTGGCGCGTACGCGAGGGTCGCGCCAATCGGGTCGATGACCGTTGGCGGCGACGGGATCACCGTACAAACGTGCGGCGTCGTGGACCACCGCGTCGCAAGCGCCGCGACTACTCGAGTCGCGGCCGAGGCGGCGGGTGAGGCGTCGGTCGCCAGGAGCACTTCGCGATGTAGCGTCAGAGCGCGGGTGTCGGTTGGCGCCGGATCGCTGATCGGCGAAGTAGACGGAACGAAGGCACTCATGGGACCTCCAGCCTCAGGCGGCGGTGCGCAGTCCGCGGGCGGCGCTGTCGAGAAGGAAGAGCACACTGGCGTCGCTCACCGGAGCGAAGTCGTCGTACCAGATGCCGATACGGTAGAATGGCTCCGGCGTCACGAGGCACACGCACTCATCGGCCGCTCGCTCCACGATCGCGCGCGCGCTTGGCGTCGCGACGGGTACGGCGACGATCACGCGGGCGGCGCCCATGGCGCGGACCGCCGCGATCGCCCCCAACATGGACTCGCCGCTGGCCATGCCGTCGTAAACCAAGATGACCGTCTGGCCGGCGATCCTGGGCGCCGGCCCGTTCCCGTGGTACAGACGTTCCTGGTCTGCGAGCTCCTGGCGAGCGCGCGCGAGCGCACGCGCGGCTTCATGCGGGTCGATGCCGTGAGCCCTGATGGTGTCGGTGTCGATCATCTCGAACCCGCCGCTCGCGAGCGTCCCGATCAGAACGTCCCGCCTCGGCTCGTAGACTTTGCGGATGAGAAACACGTCCAGCGGAACCGAGAGCGTGCGCGCAATCTCGTAGGCGACGGGTAACCCCCCCCGCGGGAGCGCGAGCACCGTGACGTCGGGTCGTTTGGCGTATTCCCTGAGGCGTTCGGCGAGCTGGCGGCCAGCCTGTCGGCGATCGAGGAACGGGTTCATGGGTGGCCTCGCGGATTGGCGATACATCGAGCGATCTGGGCACAAGTATTCGCCGGCGTCA
>DASUGD010000183.1:0-24484 GCA_036274195.1 Gemmatimonadaceae bacterium
GGGGATACCGTTGACGCCTGCTTCGACGAGGTCGGTTCCCGTGTACACGCCGACGACGCCGGGATGGCCACGAGCGGCGTCGAGATCGATGGATCGGATGCCCGCGTGTGCGTGCGGGCTTCGCACGAACGCGGCGTGCACGGTGCCGATGAGGCGTACGTCATCGGTGTAGAGCCCACGTCCGGTGAGGAAGCGCGGGTCCTCCTTTCGACGCACACGAGCACCGAGGAAACGGTCCACCGCGCCCTCGGCGCTTGCCGGTGTCACCCGCTCGACGCCGGTGGCGGGAGTCGGAGTCGTAGTCGTGGCCATGGTCCGCGTTCCTCAGCGTTTCGGGCTTCTGGGTACCGCGATCTCGGCGCCGCTCGGCGACGAGAGAATGCCGCCGGGCAGCGACTCGGGCGGGATCACATCGCCCGGCACCAGCGCTGGCATCTCGGTGGTGTGTGCCATCTGCCAGACGACCGCCTGCACGGCTCGCACGATGTTGTGGTAGCCGGTGCATCGGCACAGGTTGCCGGCGAGCCCCTCGCGAATCTCCTCGGCGGTTGCCGTCGGGTTGTCGCGCAGCAGCCCGACGGCCGTCATGATGACGCCGGGTGTGCAGAAGCCGCATTGCAGGCCGTGCTCCTGCCAGAAGGCTTCCTGCAACGGATGAAGCTGTCCGTGCGGGCGGAGGCCTTCGATCGTGGTGACGGTGCAGCCGTCGGCCGACGCGGCAAGCACGGTGCACGACTTCACCGCGCGACCGTCGAGGTGGACCGTGCAGGCGCCGCACTGGCTGGTGTCGCAGCCGATGTGGGTGCCGGTGAGATTCAGCGTGTCGCGGAGGAAATGCGCGAGCAGCATGCGGGGCTCGATCTCGCGCTCGTGAACGGTGCCGTTCACGGTGATCCGCGTCTTCGTCGTCGCCATGGGCGGTTTTCCTTTACCCCAAGGGTCGGCCGGAGGTGTGGTCGAACGATTGGGCAACCATGTAGCGCGCCACCAGGGGCGTCAAGTCGGGGATGAAAGCATCCCGCCCGCTCGCCGCGCCGGATGTCGCTCAGCGAGCTCGCGCGTTGCTGTCAGCGAGAGCGTGCCCACTCCAGCACGCCAGACCGCCTAACGCCAGGATACGGCACGTCATTCCCCTTCACTGCCCGCCACAGGATTCGGTTGAACTCGTCGTCATCCGCGCGATCCTCACGCGTGAGGTCGAGCCGATCGGACCGACGGGCGTTGTCGTCGAGTGCCAGGTTCTGCTCCGTCATCGACTGCGTGGGCCTGATCCCGTCGAACGGACGCAGGTCGGGCGTCGAGCGCCAGATCTCGCGCAGCGGACGGCCGAAATGGTCGAACTGCGACAGCGTCCCGAGCCCGAGGATCTCCTCGACCGTCGCGAGGACGTCGGTCGTATTCACGAATCGATGCATCACGCCGCCTGCGGCCCATGGCGAGATCACGAGCAGAACGGACCGATGCGAATCGACGTGATCGGGACCCGCCTGCGCATCGTCCTCGAGCACGAACACGGCGGTCGACCTCCAGAACTGCGAGTGCGAAACGGCCTCGACGATGCGCGCGAGCGCGAGATCGTTGTCGGCCATGTACGCCTTCGGTGTCGGCGAACCGCGACGAGCCCCCGCGGTGTGATCGCCCGGCAGATGGAGCGTCTCGAGCGCCGGCAGCTGCCCTGAACGCTCGTGCTCCTGGAACTCCGCGAGCCAAGCGTCCGCCCGACGTTGATCCGGGATCGCCATGTCGAACGGCGGATACGTCGAGCTCGTGTATGGCCGCATCCACTCGTCGCTCGCGCGATACGTCGGCGCGCTCGAGTCGGCGCCGGGCACGGGCTCGGCGCGCTCGCCGTAGTTCCGGAGCGACACCTTCTTCTTGATCGCTTCGTTCCAGAGGAACCCGGCCGCGGGAATGTCGACGTCGCCGGCATCGTCGCGGTCGGGGCGCTTCGATCGATACGAGTCGGGCGTCGTCTTCTCGCCATAGTCGGTGACGTAGGCCGCGGTAGACCACATGTGGCCCTGCGCGCTCACCTCGGCGTTCGTGAAGAAGCGATCGTACAGCCCGAACCGTTCTGCCAGCGCGTGGTGGTTCGGCGAGACGTCACGCGGGAAGAAGACGAGCTTCGCGTCGCCGTCGCCCTGCGGCAGGTCGCCAAAGACCTGATCGTAGGTGCGGTTCTCCTTGATGATGTAGATGACGTGCTCGATGGGCGGATACGACGGGCGACCGCCTGCTGGGGCAGTCCATCCATTCGCGTTGGCGACGCGCCGAGTCAGGGCGTCGAGCTCCGCGCCGCGGGCGTTGGCGGGCAGCACGGTGACGGTGCCGTCGAGTTGGCCGAGTGTGTAGCCGCGCGACCCGCGCGCGAGCGGCAGGCTGGGTACCGGACCGTCCGGGTTCGGGCCGGCACCCCGGCCCTTGCCATTCACGACCCACAACGAGTCGCCGGAGGGCACGATGGCGGTCGGGTACCACTGCGTGGGCACTCGGCCGGTGAGCTGATCGGTGCCTTGTGCCGTGGCGATGCCGGAGGTGGCCGCCGACAGGTCGAACACCGCGACGGCATTGTTGTCGGCCTCGGCCGCGTAGAGTCGGGTGCCATCGGGCGACAGCGACAGCGCGTTAGGCGTGCTGCCTTCCTTCACGCTGTCGGGCGGGGGGTCGAGCAGCCAGTCACTTACATGTCGCGCGCGCAGGTCGACGACCGCGATCCGGTCGGTGCTGGCCGACGCGACGAATGCCCGGGTGCCGCTCGCGTTGAGCGCCAGCGCCGATGGATGTCTCCCGACCTCGATCCCGCCTTCGCGCGTGAGGCGTCCCCCGTCAGCCGGCGCGAACGTCGTGAGGGTGGACCCACCCCACGCCGTCACATATACGTGATTGTCGCGGGTAACCGCGACCGCATACGGGAATCGGCCGGCGCCGAGCCGTTGGACCACCCGACGACTCGCGAGATCGACGACGGCGAGCGAGTCGCTCAGATTCTCCGCCACGTAGAGCGTCCGACCATCGGATGACATGCCGATGCCTGCCGGATAGCGCGTGCCCGGCTCTCCCGACGCGCCGTGCCCGAGCACGACGCTGTCCGCGAGCGCCGCCGGCTTGGCCGCGTTAGGTGACCAGGTGTATCGGTACACGACGTCCGCGGAGCCGCCCGAGACGTAGAGCGCTCGTCCATCGTTGCTCCACGCGAGGCCAATGAACGCGCCCGGCTGCTCGACATGCTGGGTGACGGCGCCAGTCGCGCGCGAGACGACATCGATGCCCTGCTGGCGCCAGCCGCTCAGCGCGACCACGAGATGGTTGCCGTCCGGCGACAGGACGGCCGAGAGCGGCATGTTGCCGACTGGAATCGATCGGCCGGCGGGGTCGAGACGTGCGCCGGTGCTCAGCCGATTCGAGTCGAGACTCGCCGGCTTGCTTTCAGCCGATGTGCTGCCGGTGGTCTTGCCGGATCCGCAGGCAATCGTCGCGGCGATGAGAGCAGCCGACGTGATGCGTCGCATAGGCGTGGGCTCGTTGATCTACGGAGACTGTGTAGCATAGCAAACCCGCCAAGTCAGATGTAACCACCGGCTCAAGCATCCAGAACGGAGGGTCGACCGCATGAGCGGCATGAGCAGCATACTTTTGCATCCCACTCTATCGGGACACTTCCACTCGCCACGAGCCAGAATGAAGAAGGTGACTGCCGCTCGGGACGCCAGCATCCCGAAAAGCTGTTCCCCTTGTCATTCAACCCATTGTGCGGGGAGTCGTGGGCGGCATCGGAGAGATGCCCAGTATGCTGCTCATGTCGCTCATGCGTGTGACCCCTCCGTTCTGGATGCGTCAACGCGTCCAGAAGCGGGCGGTCGTACACACTGGAACGGCGGCTAGCGCACGCTCAACAAGAGATACCCGGCCCAGATCGAGAGAACGATCGCCCCGCCATAGCAGAACAAGCCGATCATCTCGTTGAGGTGCTTGATCTGCAGCCCGTCGTACAGCGTGAAGCGGAACCGATGCGCGGCGTGGAAGAGCGACAGCACGCAAATGCCGAACAGCACCAGGCGCGTCAGTGGGTGAAGAACGACGGCGGACAAATGCTCGTAGCTCGGCGTGGCAAGCCACCCGAGGGGAATGGCGATGCCTAACAACAACACGAGCACGGGCAGCACCAGCGCCGACACCACGCCACCAGCGCTGAACAGCAACCACAGAAGCGGCTCCGGCGATCGCCTTGCCATTCAACCTCCCAGGACGAGCCAGAGCAGGAACGCCGTCGCCACCACCCAGGCACCGTAGTTCGACGCGCTGATGACCGACGCGGGGAGTCGCTTGCTCCCCAGATGTACCACCATCGCCTTGGGCGCCAGGTTGAACCACGTCACGGCGTGGAACACCACGAAGAACAGCGTGATTCCGTTGAGCACCATCACCACGGGGTGGCGACTCCACACCACGAACTCCAGGTAGCGCGCGTGGCCGAGGCTTACCGCTCGAACGAACAGGAGCAGGTACACGACGAACCACGCGATGAAGGTGCTACTCAGCTCTCTCGTAATGAACGCGAGATACGCTCGCCGCTCCAACCACCAGTAGGTCGACGGCCGGCGACGGAGCCACCGCGGATGGAACTCGGTGTACGCCGGGCGCGCGCTCACCGTGCGCTCCGTGGCAGGACGAACGATTTGAGCCCCTCGAGCGCGGCCGTCAACTTGTAGCGCTGGATCGCACCGGCCGGGTCCACGTGCTTGGGGCACACCTGCGTGCATTCGCCCACGAACGTGCATCCCCAGATCCCGTCGTGCTCCGACAGGATCTCGAGCCGCTCGTGGCTCCCTTCGTCGCGCGAATCGAGATTGTAGCGCTGCGCGAGCGCCATCGCCGCCGGCCCGATGAACGCCGGCTCCAGGCCATAGATCGGACACGCCGAGTAGCACAGCATGCAGTTGATGCACATGCTGAACTGCTTGAACTCATCGAGCTGGTCGGGCGTCTGCAGATACTCGCCGTCGGTCAGGGGCTTTTCGTGGCCACGCACGATCCACGGTTTGACCTTGACGAGCTTCCTCATGAAGTCCCCGATCTCGACGACGAGATCGCGGATCACAGGGAAATTCCTCAGCGGCTCGACGCGCACCGGCCCACCGGCATACTCGGACAGAAACGTTTCGCACGTGAGCTTCGGCTCGCCGTTCACGGTCATCCCGCAGCTTCCGCACACGCCCATGCGGCACGACCAGCGAAACGAGAGCGACCCGTCCAGCCGATCCTTGATGTAGTTCAGCCCATCGAGAACGACCCAGTCCTTGGGACACGGCACCTCGTACTCCTGCAGCGTCTGGCCGCCTTCGTCCTCGGGGCGGTAGCGCGCTACCTGAATGGTGATCCTGTCCGCCATCGCGTCTACCTCCCGTAGACTCGCTCGCCCGGTGGCCAGCGGGTGATCGCAACCGGTTTGTAGTCGATGCGGCACGCGCCGTCGTCGGCGCGGGAGGCCAACGAGTGCGCGAGGAACCGTTGGTCGTCGCGCTTGGGGAAATCGGTGCGCTGGTGCGCGCCGCGTGACTCCTCTCGCTTGAGCGCCGACGCGGCGATCGCCTGCGCCACGTCGAGCATGAACGAAAACTCGAGCGCCGCAATGCGCTCGGTGTTGAACGTCCGGCTGTGATCGTCGAGCGCGACGCGGCATGACCGCTCGTGCAGCGCGCCTAATGCATCGACGCCCTTGGCCAGTGCGTCACCTGTTCGGTAGATGCCCGCGCATGTCTCCATGGTCTTCTGCATCTCGACTCGGAGCGTCGCGAGTCGCTCGCTGCCGCCTTTCCGGCGCACGAACGCATCGTCGAGTCGACGCTGCTCGTCCTTCGTCTGCGCGGCGACAGTCGCCCCGTCGTCGGTTGCCGACAACGCGAACTGCGCTGCCGCACGACCGGCGCGTGCGCCGAAGACGAGCAGCTCGGTGAGCGAGTTGGACCCGAGCCGATTCGCTCCGTTGATGCTGACACACGCCGCTTCACCAGCCGCAAAGAGCCCGGCGATCGGTGTCGCGCCGTTCAGGTCCGTATGGATCCCGCCCATCATGTAGTGCACGACCGGGCGCACGGGGATGAGATCCGTGATCGGGTCGCGCGCCTCGTACTTGAGGCAGAGCTCCCTGACGAGCGGGAGCTTCGTGGTGATGACCTTCTTCCCCAGATGTCGCAGATCGAGGTGGACGACCGGCCCGTACTCCGTGTCGATCGTTCTGTCCTTGGCGACTTCGTGCATGAACGCCTGCGACAGACGGTCGCGCGGCCCGAGCTCCATGCTCCGGAATACCGGCGTCGGTTCCGGCTTCCCGAGGTCGTAGTCCTGCAGGTATCGGTAGCCGTCCTTGTTGATGAGGTACCCGCCTTCGGCACGCGCGGCCTCGGTGATGAGGATGCCCGTGAACGGAAGCCCGGTGGGATGGTACTGGATGAACTCCATGTCCTTGAGCGGCGCGCCCGCACGGTACGCCAGCGCCATCCCGTCGCCGGTCTTGATCGCCGCGTTGGTCGTGAACGGGAACACACGGCCGCACCCGCCGGTGCAGATGATGACCGCGCGCGCCGTGATCGCCTCCACCTTGCCCGACATGACCTCCATGGCGACGACGCCCTGCACCCGGCCGTCGTCGACGAGCAGCCTGGTCGCGAACCACTCGTCGTACCTAACGACGCTCGTATACTTGAGCGAGGTCTGGAAGAGCGTGTGCAGCAGGTGGAAGCCGGTTTTGTCGGCGGCGAACCACGTCCGCATCTTCTTCATCCCGCCGAATGGGCGCACGGCGATGTGCCCGTCGCTCTCTCGGCTCCACGGGCACCCCCAGTGCTCGAGGCGCATCAGCTCCTGTGGGGCTTCCTTCACGAACGCCTCGACGGCGTCCTGGTCGGACATCCAGTCGCCGCCCGAGATCGTGTCGTAGGCGTGCTCATCGAGGCTGTCATCCGCGCGCGCCACGCCGGCCGCACCGCCCTCGGCGGACACGGTGTGGCTGCGCATCGGATAGACCTTCGAGAGCACCGCGACTCGGAGCCGAGAGTCGGTCTCCGCAATGGCGATGGCGGCACGCAGACCGGCTCCGCCGCCGCCTACGATCAGCACATCATGCGTCGGCGCCACGACCGGCCGCGGCTACTCGGCCGAGAACATCTCATCCACCAGGACGTGGCCGTCGTGGCGGATGATCTTCTGGCTCACACTGCCATCGTGGTACTCGTGGCGGAGCGTGCGGCATCCGCACGCAAACTCCACCTCCAGGGTGAGGAGCGTCTCCTCATCTCGGTCCTGGTACGTCTCGCCATCAACGAGGCGCCCACACGGTGCCTGCACCTGGGTGAAGCTGGTCGTGGCGACCATCGTCCGCCTCCTTACCGGCTCCAGGGTCACTCGAGACGTCTACGCGAGCGGTCTGCTGCGGCCGCAGAAGCGTCAGGATGGGATCGAGCCCATCACGGGGGTGACCAGGCCTGGGGACGAATCTTTGTCCATACGCTACGTCGGATCCGGGTGTTCGGAAAGACCTGTCCCTCTGTACTGCAAGCCTTTTCATGAGCTGCAATGAAGCGGATCAGGCGGAAGCTGCCGGAACGACCCCCACGGGGGCGGCTCGTCACCCAACGACCCGAGATTCTTTGAGGAACTGCTCCTGGGACGTATGAGCTTCCCGAGGTCGTTCATTCTTGAATCTCGGCTCGTTGTGAGAGCTCACATGAATGCAAAGCCGGATCCGGGCGTTTGCGTGCCGTTTCCGCTTCATCGTGTTTCCGAAAAAAAGTCTTCCGAACACCGAACCAGGCGGGCTGGGTGGCGGCGGCGCAAACACCGACTCATCATCCGGGACTTCTCTCACCCAATGGCATCCATGCGCGGCATCTCTCGTTCGTTCGGCGTGTTGTCCGTCGCGCTGGCGTACGCCAGCGCGACGTCACAGGAGCCCGCCCGCCCCGCGGCCGGAACCCCGAGGCTTTCATTCGCCGAGCCGGGGATCTCCCCTAACGGGGACGAGATCGCGTTCGTGCACGCGGGCGATATCTGGGTCGTCCCGGCCCGCGGCGGCGAGGCGCGCCTGATGGTCGCCAACCCGGCAACCGAATCGCGCCCCATGTACTCGCCGGACGGCACCCGGCTCGCGTTCATGTCGAACCGCGCCGGGAGCCCGGACATCTGGATCCTCACGCTGGCCGATGGCTCGCTCCGCCGCCTCACCTTCGACGATGGCACGGAGCAACTGGACGGCTGGTCGAAGGATGGGCGCTGGATCTATTTCTCCTCGGGCACACACGACATCTCGAGCATGACCGACGTGTATCGCGTCAAGAGCGACGGCGGGACGCCGATGCCCGTCGCCGCCGACCGGTACGCCAGCGAGTTCATGTCGGCGCCGGCGCCTAACGGCGACGCCGTGGCCATCGTCGCCCGGGGCTTCGGCCTCTCGCAGTGGTGGCGCAAGGGACGGTCGCATCTCGACGAGAGCGAGCTCTGGATCGTCCGCGGCGACGGGTCCACGGCACCGCGCTACGAGCAGCTCACGCAGCGTGGCGCGAAACAGCAGTGGCCGATGTGGGGCAGCGACGGCACCTCACTCTACTTCGTGTCCGATCGCACCGGCCCACAAAACCTCTGGATGAAGCCCGCCACGGGCGATGCCCAGTCGCTCACGTCCTTCAAGGACGGACGCGTGGTGTGGCCGACGATGAGCGCGAACGGAAAGACCATCGCCTTCGAGCGCGACTTCGGGATCTGGACGTACGACGTCGCCAGCCGCTCCGCGAAGGAGGTGCCGATCACCGTTCGCGGTGCGGCGATCGGTGGCGGCACGGAGCATCTCGCGTTGACCCAGGGGTTCAGCGATCTGGCGGTCTCGCCCGACGGCAAGAAGCTCGCGTTCATCGCGCGCGGCGAGGTGTTCGCCGCCAGCGCCGCCGACGGCGGCGACGCGACGCGCATCACGCAGACGACCGGCGCCGAAGACCAGCCCGCATGGTCGAACGACAGCCGGCGGCTCGTGTACACCGCGAACCGCGATGGCGCGTGGAATCTCTACCTCTACGACTTCGCGACGAACAAGGAGACGCCGCTCACGCAGGGACGCGTGCACAGCGTCTCGCCGCGATTCTCGCCTGACGGCAAACAGGTCGCGTTCCTTCGCGACGGGAAGGAGCTGTGCGTCGTGTCGGTGGACACGAAGCAGGTTCGCGTGCTCGCACAGGGCATCTTCGGCCGGCCGCCGTTCTTCCTCGAGCGGCCGATCGCGTGGTCGCCCGACGGTAAGTGGATCGCGTACCTGTCCGGCGGCACGAAGCTGTTCATGAACGCGTACGTCGTCCCGTCGGCCGGCGGTGAAGCCCGCCAGGTGAGCTGGCTCTCGAACACGCGCGCGTCCACCATCTCGTGGAGCGGCGATGGCACCTTCCTGCTGCTCGACACTGGCATGCGCGTCGAGCCAGGGAGTGTCGCCCGCGTCGATCTCCTGCCGTACGTGCCGAAGTTCCGCGAGGATCAGTTCACGGCGCTGTTTCGCGAGGAGACGCCCGGCCGCACGACGCCACCGTCGCTCGCACCGAATCGCGCACCCACCGACTCGGTGCGCCCCGACTCGGCCGCCCGTGGCCGCGCCGAGGCCAAGAACGTTCGCATCGTGTTCGACGGGATCCGCACGCGACTCAGCCTCGTGCCGATCGGTGTCGACGTCGGCGTCCAGGCGTTGAGCCCCGACGGGAAGCAGGTCGTGGTCACGTCGAACGTCGCCGGCCAGACGAACGTCTTCTCCTACGCCTTCGACGAGTTCGCGACGGACCCCGCGGTCACGAAGCAGGTCACGACGACGCCCGGCAACAAGAATTCGCTCCAGTTCGCGCCCGACGGAAAGAGCATCTGGTTCCTCGAGCAGGGCAAGATCGTGAACGTGACGCTGGAGAACCGAAACGTCAGGCAGGTGGCAGTCCGGGCCGAGCTCGACGTGGACTTCGCGCGCGAGAAGTGGGACGTGTTCAATCAGACGTGGGAGTACCTGAACGACAACTTCTACGACCCGGAGTTCCACGGCACGAACTGGTCGGCAGTGCACGCCGCGTACGCACCCATGATCGCGGGTGCGAAGACCACGGACGAGATGCGTCGCGTGCTGAGCCTCATGATCGGTGAGATGAACGGCTCGCACATGGGGATCTTCGGACCGCCCGCACCGGGGCTGCCCACGGCGCAGACGGGCAAGCTCGGTCTCGAGTTCGATCGGGCAGCGTACGAGCAGCGTGGCCAGCTGCGCGTCACGGCCGTCATCCCCAACGCCGCCGCGGCGCTCACCGAGAGCATCAAGCCCGGCGACTACGTGCTCGCGGTCGACGGCGTGACGATGGGGCCTAACGTGTCGCTCGACTCGGTGCTCGCTTACAAGGTGGGCAAGCGCGTGGTGCTCAGCGTGGCGTCGGATGCCGCGGGCGCCGGGAAGCACGACGTGGCCGTGCGGCCGAGGAACACGGGCTTCGAGAAGCAGATGCTGTATCGGGCGTGGGTCGAGGAGCGCCGCGCGATGGTCGCGAAGCTCAGCAACGGAAAGCTCGGCTACGTCCACATGTTCGACATGGGCGGTGGCGCGATCGGGCAGCTCAACCTCGATCTCGACTCGGAGATGCATGAGAAGGACGCCGTGGTGTTCGACGTGCGCAACAACAACGGTGGCTTCGTGAACGGGGCCGCGCTCGACGTGCTTCAGCGCTCGCCGTACGTGAACATGGTGCGGCGCGGCGTTCCCTCGGTGCCGGGGCGACCGGTGCTGGGCCAGCGCGCGCTCGAGAAGCCAACGATCCTGATCACGAGCCAGGCGACGCTCTCGGATGGTGAGAACTTCACCGAAGGCTATCGCACCATGAAGCTCGGCACGGTGGTCGGTGAGCCGACGGCGCAGTGGGACGTCTACACGGGTGGCGGCACGATGGTCGATGGGACAGTCGTGCGGCTTCCGTTCATGCGGAACGCGCAGCTCGACGGCGCGGCGCTCGAGCGGGCGTCACGGAAGGTGGACATTTCGGTCGAACGCCCGATGGGTGAGAGCTACACCGGCCGCGACGCACAGCTCGAGCGCGCGGTGCAGGAGCTCATGAACCAGCTCCGCGGACAGCGGGCACGCGCCGGGAGCCAGCGATAAACTCACAGGTTACAGGTTACTGGAGCTGGTTATTGGTTATCTAAACCCTCGGGATGTCTTCCTCAGCTGGATGAGCATCCCGAGGGTTCGATTACCTGTAACCAATTCCAGTAACCAATTACCTGTTCTGTTGCGCAGTTCGTTTTTCTTAGTTCTTGAGGGCGCGACGGAGGACCTTCCCAACCTGCGACTTCGGCAGCTCCGCCACGACCTCGAACTCCGACGGAACCTTGTACGGCGCCAGCCGCTCCCGGCAGAACGCTTTGAGCTCCGGTGCAGCGGCGGACATGCCGGGCCGGAAGACGACGAACGCCTTCACCGTCTCGCCCTTCATCCTGTCCGGCACCCCCACCACCCCCACCTCGGCCACGCTCGGGTGGGCCGAGATCACCTCCTCGATCTCGCGCGGCCACACCTGGTAGCCGCTCGTCTTGATCATGTCCTTCTTGCGATCGACGATAAAGACGTAGCCATCCGCGTCCAGATACCCGAGATCGCCGGTATAGAGCAGGCGCTGACCGCTCGCGTCCGTCCGCAGCATCGCCTTCGTCTCTTCCGGCCGCTGCCAATACCCCAGCATCAACTGTCCCGCCGAGAGGACCATCTCACCCACCTCGCCTAACGGCACGGGCGTGACGCCATCATCCGCATCGACGATGCGCAGATCGACGTCGGGCAGCGGCATGCCTATCGATCCTATCTTCTTCTCGCCGCGGACGGGATTCGCGATCACCGCCATCTGCGCTTCGGTCAGCGAGTAACCCTCCACGATCACGCCGCCCGTGAGCTCCTCGAAGCGGCGCTGCGTCTCGGCCATGAGCGGCGCCGCCCCGCAGAAGCACAGCTTGATCGAGTGAAAGTCCACCTTCCCCTCACGCGCCAGCTTGTGATTCAGGATCGCGCTGA
Organism: Gemmatimonadaceae bacterium; assembly: GCA_036274195.1. Lineage (GTDB taxonomy): Bacteria > Gemmatimonadota > Gemmatimonadetes > Gemmatimonadales > Gemmatimonadaceae > JAJKIV01. The sequence goes on from DASUGD010000183.1 coordinate 12,065, forward strand.
GCAGCGTCGGCACCGCACAGATGAACGCCGGCTTCACGGTCGCGATCTCCTTCAGCAGACCGCCGAAGTCGCGCGGATCGGGAATGAGGCAGATCGGGTTGTGGTTGATGAACGCGAGGCTTTGGACGCCGGTGTTGCCGTACGTGTGAAAGAGCGGCAGCGGGAGCATGATGATGTCGCTCCACTCGTTCATGGCGCTCCTGAGCCACGCGCGGAGCTGGATGCCTGCCACGACCATGCCGCGATGCGATCCGACCACACCCTTGGGCGTGCCGGTCGTTCCACCACTCATGAGGATCACGGCGGGGTCGTCGGGCGCCACGTTATGCGCGGGGCGGCCCGCGCTCTCGTGGTGCGCGATCAGGTCGGCGAACCGCTCGTCACCATCGCGGAGCGTGATGTGCTCGCCCTCCTCCTTTTCCTTGAGGAGCGTGTAGCCCATGCGGAGCGTGAACGGCAGATACTCCTTGATGCCGGTGGCGATGAGTCGCACGAGAGACGTCTGTGGCTGCACGCCTTTCAGCTTGTCGTAGAAGCGGTTGAGCACCACGGCCGTGGCGGCGCCGCTCGCCGACAGCGCTTCGTGAAGCTCGCGCTCGGTGTACGTGGGATTGAGCGGGCACACGATCGCACGGGCCTTCCATGCGCCCATTTCCGCGATGATGAACTGTGGGCAGTTGGGGAGGCAGAGCGCGACGCGGTCGCCGGGCACGACGTTTCTCGCCACGAGCGCTGCGGCGAACGCGTCGCTCTGGCGCTCGAGCTCCGCGTACGTGACGCGGTGGCCCTTGAAGAGCATGACGGGACGATCCGGATACGTCCGCGCACTCTCGGCCACGTAGTCGAGCAGCGTGCGGTCGGGATACGGCGCGAGCGTCGCCGGAACGTCGGTGTCGTAGTGCGCGAGCCAGGGGCGCGTGTCGGCCATTACGTCTCCGCGATACCAGGTCGTATGATGGGCTCTCGCGTACGCTACATCGGTGCTGCCCGCCGAGCGAGTCGCCACGCGTCGATGGATGGGCGTCCGGGGCCGACCCCGAGCAGCGCAACCAGCCCCGCCGCATAAAGGAGATTGACCTCGTACCCGGGGACGCCGAATCTCGGTCCGGCGGAGCTCATCCCATTGAACTGCATGAAGTCGAACCCCTGGCGAGCGTGCACCACGACGAGCGTGATCAGCATGTGGACGATGAGCGGGATGGGCACCACACGACTGAACGCGCCGAGGAGGATCGCGACGCCGCCCACGAATTCGAACACCGATACGATCCACAGCACCGGATCCGGCGCCGGCACTCCGATCCATTGGAGCAGCGTCACGAATTCCCAGTGCTGGCCCGTGAATACGATCTTGTGGAAGCCGTGGTGGATGAATCCCATGCCGAGCATCGCTCGCAGCGGAATCGGCGCCCAAGCTTTCATGTCGGTTGTCATCGGTGCTCCTCGCGAGCGACGAAGTGAATGCGGACAGCGAGACCAGCACGGTCGGGGCTCGTCGCGACTGCGCTCCAGCTCACTGGAGTCAGACGCCTTGCCTCGCCCTCTAGCGCGATCGAGTCGTCCCCCATCCGCAGGTACCCTGCGAGCGCGGTATCTCGAATGGCGATCTGTCCGGCGAACGCGTTCGCCGCGACCTCACACTCCGACCCGTCTCCGACGTGGACCTCGCCAGCGAGTTGGGTCGCGAGCGCCACGCCCTTGATGTGCGCGGCCACGCGAAGTGGCCACGCGTAGCGCACGGTTCCATCGAACGTCCCGTCACAGCGGTACTGCACCTGCGCGTGTCCCGTGACCCGGATTCTTCCGACGGGAAGCCTCACCGCGGTACGGATCGTGGCGACGACCGTACGCGCGCTGGGCTGGATCAGCCCACGAAGCGCCACATCATCCAGATCGATCTGGTCGTTAGGCGCCACGACTATGAGGAAGAGCAGCATCGAGCGCATCGCACACCTCCGAAAGGGAGTTTGTCGAAACGCACGATGGGTCCGGTGGTCTCGGTGGACCGTACGTCGCGTGACGTAACGCGCCAGGGCGATTGACGCATCGGGCGCGCCCCGTGGCTCAGGCGCCCGCACTACTACGTCAGGTGGCGTAGCCCGCTACGTCATCGGGTGCGCGCGTTGCGCATGGTGGCGTACGGCGCGGCCGGCACCGCGGGTCGTACGGTTGGCAATCATGCAGGCGGCCACTCCCTGAACGTTAGGTGCCACATGGTTGCGCGCGTTCTGTCCCCGACAGCCGGTCGAGTAGTGCGCTGGGCCCCCGTTTCCCTCTGCGGCCTCGTGGCGCTTGCCGCGGCAATGTCATCCCGCGCCGGCCGACCATCCGACGCCAATCGGCGCGACCCACGGGCGACCGTGAGCGAGTGGACATCGAGTGGCGGCGTGGGTGGCGCCCACTTCTCACCACTCACGGAGGTCTCGCGCGACAACGTTCAACTGCTCCGCGTCGCGTGGGTCTACCGGACCGGAGACGTCTCCAGCGGTACGGCGGGCATTTCGGCCACGTCCTTTCAGGCGACGCCAATCATGGTCGACGGTACACTCTATTTCCCGACGCCGTTCAGCCGTGTCGTCGCCCTCGACGCCGAAACCGGCACCGAACGGTGGGTCTTCGATCCACGGGTGGATCGATCGGTGACGCGACGCGCCTATGTCACGTCCCGCGGCGTCGCGACGTGGCTGGACGCTGCGCCATCCTCGACGGTGTGTCGGCGCCGGATCTTCGTGGCCACCGTCGACGCGCGACTGATCGCGCTCGATGGCCGCACCGGCGCGCCATGCGGCGACTTCGGCACGCGCGGGCAAGTCGACCTCCGCGTCGGCGTGCGCGATCTCCAGGGTGATGGGCTCGACTACCGGCAGACCGCGCCACCGGCGGTGATCGACGACCTCGTCATCGTCGGGTCGTGCATTACCGATAACCAGCGCGTTGACGCGCCCAGTGGAGTCGTCCGGGCTTTCGATGCCCGGACGGGACGGCTGCGGTGGAGCTGGGAGCCTCTCGCCGACATCGCGGACCCCGTGAACGGCATGGTCCCCCTGTTACGACGCGCATTCCGTGCGGGCGCCGCGAACGCGTGGGGAACGATCTCGGTGGACACGGCACGCGGGCTGGTGTTCGTGCCCACGTCGAGTCCGAGTCCCGATCACTTCGGCGGCATGCGGCCGGGCCCGAACCGCAACGCGAACTCGCTGGTGGCGCTCGATGCGCGCACCGGGCGCCTCGTCTGGGGTTTTCAGCTCGTGCACCACGACCTCTGGGACTACGACGTCCCGGCGCAGCCAGCTCTCGCTCATGTGACGCGCGGCGGCGAGCGCGTCCCGGTGGCGATCGCGGCGTCGAAGACAGGCTACCTGTTCCTGCTCCACCGTGAGACGGGCCAGCCGTTCTATTCCGTTCGCGAACGGCCCGTGCCCGCCAGCGACGTGCCCGAGGAGCAGGCGTGGCCCACGCAGCCGGTGCCCGAGCGTCCACGGCCCCTGGCGCCGCAGGAGCTGCGACCTGAGGAGGCGTGGGGCCTAACGCCGTTGGATCGGGAATGGTGCCGGCGCCGGATTGCAGCGCTGCGGTCGGACGGGCCATTCACGCCACCGAGCACGCGGGGCACCGTCGTCGCGCCGGGATTCCTCGGCGGCATGGAGTGGGGCGGTGTCGCCGTCGACGACGCGCGCGGGCTGCTCATCACCACGAGCAACAACCTGCCCAGCGTCGTCACGCTCGTGCCACGGGCCGCTGCCAACCGTATGTCCGCGAACGCTCGGCGAGAGATATCGTTAGGCGACCAGACAGACGCGCCCTACGCGGCCCGGCGCGAGCTCTTGCTCTCACCCGTCGGCTTGCCGTGCAGCGCGCCGCCATGGGGAACGCTCGTCGCCATGGACATGTCGAGTGGCGACGTCCGGTGGCAGGTGCCGCTCGGCACCCTTCAGGACCACTCGAAGGTGCCACCGCCGAGCCGGTGGGGTTCAGTGCTCCTCGGCGGTCCGCTGGCCACGGCGGGCGGCGTGGTATTCGTTGGCGCCGGCATGGACCACCGGTTTCGCGCCGTTGACGCGGAAAGCGGGCGCACGCTCTGGAGCGCCCCGCTGCCCGCATCGGCCCAGGCCAACCCCATGACCTACCGCGCCCGTACGGGCGGGCATCAGTTCGTCGTCGTCGCCGCGGGTGGCCACGCGGAAGCGAAGGACGTCATTGGCGACTACGTCGTCGCCTACCGGCTTCCCTGACCATGCGCCTTCCACCAGCGGAATGCGGCCGGAATGGCCTCCTCCGGCGGAACACTCGGCGACCAGCCGAGCTCCGCGCGAGCGCGTTCGGAAGTAAAGGGGTTGTCACGCGTGAGCATTTCCAACACCCCGTGCGCGTGACGCGCCAGCTCGTGCCGACCAGCGAGTCGGAGTCCGCCGCGCAACACGGTGAGCCCCGCGCGACCGATTGCGACTGGAATGGCGACCGTGCGAACCGAGCGTCCAAGCCCAACGCTCGCAAATCGCACGAATTCGGCGACGGTGACGGGAAAGTCGTTCGTGAGATTGTACACCCGCCCGCGCGCCCGATCGGTTTGCGACGCCACGACTGCACCTTCGGCAACCGAGCCAACGTGGGCTACCGACACTGTCGATCGTCCGCCACCGACGAGTGGAAAGAGGCCGCGCGCGAGGATCGGCGCGATTCGCGGCACGAACTGGCGGTCGCGACGTCCATACATGGCGGGTGGGCGAACAACCACGGCCCATACGCGTCCGGCCGCGCAGGCGTCGAGCACGACCCTCTCCGCTTCCAGCTTGGAGCGTCCGTACGGATCGTTGTCGGGGTGCTGCGGCAGCGGAATCGCCTCGTGTGTAGGCGCGTGACGATATCGAAAATCGCCCGGGTAAACGGCGGTGCTGCTGACGTGCACGAGCCGCGCCCCGGCCCGCGAGGCCGCCTCCACGACGTTGGCCGTTCCGACGACGTTGCCGATGCGGTACGGCTCGTACGTGCCGAACGGGCCGAGCGCCGCAGCCGCGTGGAAGACGAGGTCACAGCCGGCAGTCGCTTCGTGGAGGGACACGACATTCCCGAGGTCCCCCGGCACGAGGCGGGCGCCAAGATCCGCAAGCCACGCAGCGGCCGCCGTGTCGCGCACCAGTGCCCGCACGGTGATGCCTTCGGCCACGAGTCGCTCGACGAGGGCCGAGCCGACCATCCCGGTGCCACCCGTCACGAGCGCAGTGCGCATGCGCCCAATATATGGTGCCCGCTGCCATGACTTTCGTTCGCCGCCTGCTCGCGCTACTCGCGCTCGCCGTGATCGTTCTGGCCGCCACGCGTCAGCTGGATTGGCGGTGGAGTGCGCTGCTCGAGCAATTGCGCGGCGCATCGTTGCCTTTCCTGACACTGGCGCTGGCGGCGAATCTGGCCTCGGTCGTGACGCGAGCGGGCCTCTGGTGGCTATTCCTGCGCAATGCCGGCGCGCCCAGGTTCTCCCTCGCGCTCCGCGGCACGACTGCCGGACTCGCGTTGAACGGTGTGCTCATTGGGCGTGCCGGCGAGGCCGCTCGCGTGCTGATGGTCCTGAAATCCAGCGCCATCGACGGCCCGGCCGCAGTCGCCACGGTCGTCGCGGAGCGCGTGGCCCTGATCGCCGGCTACGTTGTCATCGCGATCGCTGGGAGCCGGTTCGTCGAGTTTCCGGACGCCGTCACGCGAAGGCTGGGATTCGCGGTCTGGGCGATCGTCGGGTTTGGGGCGCTGGTGGGCGCGGGCGTCGTGGTCGCGACGAGGGTCACCACGAGAACGCGGCACCTCGTCGCAGTCGTTAACGCCACGCCACCAGCTGCGTGTACGCTGCTCGTCGTCGCAACCTGGGTGCTCCAGCTCGCGACCTACCACCTCACGGCGCTCGCGCTCCGGTTTCCGACACCGCTTTCCGGAAGCCTGGCCGCGCTCGTCCTGGTAAACGCTGGCAGCACAGTGGGCATAACGCCCGGGAACACGGGCGTCATTCAAGTTGCGTATGCCGCAGCCATGCGGATGTCGGGGCTTCCGGTGGACGCCGCGGTGGGCGTTGCCGTCGTGCTGCAGGCAGTCCAGACTCTCCCGGTCCTGGTCCTGTGGCCCGCCCTGCTGATGGCCGATTGGTGCCGCCCGAGGCACCCTCGCCAGTCGAGTGGTGGGGGCGAGCGCGACGGCCGCCGCCGTGGCGCCCTCGCCGTCGCCGCATCCATATTGGGCCGAGGACGTGTCGAGAGTCTTCGCGCCCGAATGTCATTTCGCAGCTGTTGGGCGCCCCGGACGTCGTCACGCCCGTTGACGGTGACACCGAGGCGTGGCACGCGCCTAACGCGACGTAGCGCGCTGCGCGACGAACTGTCACCACCACGACCGCGCTAGAGACCTCATGGAACATCGCAGGGAGGTTGCCACGCTCTCGCGCGCGTCCGGCCCTGTCGCACCGCTTCCTCTCGTCGGACGCACCGCCGAGCTGGCGATGCTGAAGCGCGTCCTGGACGAGGCGGCGAGTAGTCGCGGTCGGACGGTGATTCTCCATGGTGAGCCCGGGATCGGAAAGACGCGTCTGGTCCAGGAGACCGTGGAGCTCGCCGCCGCACGTGGCTGGACGACGGCGATCGGACGGGCGTACCCGGTGGAGTCGGGCATGCCATACGCGCCGTTCGCCGACGCGCTGGTACCGCTGCTTCAGCGGTACGATCGCGCGGCACTCGCGACGCTCACCCGCGGCGGTGGCGAGCTTGCCCAGCTCTTTCCAGCGCTCGCAACGCAAGAGGACACCGCACGTGGCCTTCGCGACACGCTCGGCGCGAGCCCGGCCGAGCTGAAAGCGCGCTTGTTGTGGAACTTCACACAGTTCCTGGCCCGGCTCGCGGCGAAGCATCCCGTTCTTCTCGTGCTCGAGAACCTGCAATGGGCCGACGCGTCGTCCGTCGAGCTGCTGCACTTCACGGCCCGCCAGATCGGCACTGCCCCGATTGTCCTGCTCTGCACGTATAGCGACGCGGAGCGCGACCACAGTGCGGCGCTCCGCCAGGCCGAACAATCGCTTCTCTCGTTAGGTGCGGCCGCGTCGCATCAACTCGAGCCGGTCTCCCGCGCGGCGGTCGACGAGCTGCTCTCGAAGATGTTCAAGGCGGACGAATCGACGCGCGAGTTCGCCGCGCTGCTCTATGGCTGGACGCGCGGGAATCCGTTCTTCGTCGAGGAGACGTTGAAGGCGCTGGTGGAGTCCGGTCGCTTGTGGCAGCGCGACGGGCGCTGGATGGGATGGGAGATGGCCGAGATGGGCCTCCCTCGCTCCGTTCGAGATGCCGTCGCCGCCCGCGTTCAACAATTGGGGCCTTCCGCGCGCGCCGTCGCCGAAACGACGGCGGTGCTGGGAACGCGTGCGACGTTCGGACAGCTTCGGGCCGTGAGCACGCTGGGTCCCGAGGAGCTCGCCGCCGCCGTCGATGAGCTGTGCGCTCAGCGCATTCTGGTCGTCGATGCCGACCAGACCACCTATGACTTCGCGCACCCGATCGTGCGCGACACCATATACCGGGAGATCGGCGGCGCGCGCACACGAATGCTCCACGGCTTGGTGGCTGAATCGCTGGAGCGATACCACGGGCTCCGAGCCCCCGAGCACGCGAGCGAGCTCGCGTTTCACTTCCGACGCGCGGGGGCTGCCGATGGGGCGGATAGCGTCCTGGCGGCGAAGGCAATTCGATATCTGAGCGCCGCTGGCCGCGCGGCGCTTGCAGCCTACGCAAACCGCGAGGCGGCCGACGCGCTCGCCGAAGCGCTCGCGCTTCTCGCGCGCGAGCCCCAGGCGGACGAGTTCGAGCCGGATGTGACGTTGGTGGAGGATCTGGCGAAGGCACGCCAACGCCTGGGCGAATACGACGCGGCCGAGAAGCTCTGGCATCGTGTGCTTCGTCATGCGGAACGAACCCACCGCGCGGATCGCGTGGCCGTGATCGAGCGGCGCCTCGGACTCGCCGCCTACTGGTCGGGTCGCCTTCAAGAGGCGCTCACGCACTACCAGGTTGGCCTCGAAGCCGCTCGCGCGAGTGGTTCCGACGCGCAAGAAGCGCGGCTGCTGCTCGCACGTGCCACGTGCCTCCAGGAGCTCGGGCTGCCGGCGGAAGCCCAGCACGAGACGGAGATTGCTCTCTCCATTGCCGAAAGGCTGCGCGACCCGGCGCTGCTCGCACGAGTGCATCGAACGCTGCTCCTGCGACATATGTGGGCCGGGTCCGCGTCGCTCGCGCACGAGCATGGCGCACGAGTGATCGCGCTGGCAGGCGAGGCACAGGAGCCTGTTCTCGCGTGGTCAGGACATTGGGCACTGGCTATGCTGGCGGGACTGACCGGTGACGCACACGAGATGGACATCAACCTCGGCAAGGCGCTGCGGCTCGCCGACGAGCTCCGATCACCCGTGTTCCGTCTGTGGACCGCCGAGCTCGTGGTGCATTACAAGACGGCGTTCGGCGAATGGGACTCGGCGCTGGAGATCGCCGAGCGCACGATCGCGGACGGGCGTGTGCTCGGGCAGCGCACCCTAACGCCGCGCATGCTCGTCTGGGCAGGGCTGATCTACCTGGCTCGCGATGAGTTCGAGCAGGGCCGGCGGTATATGGACGAAGCATGGGAGATGAGCGGCGCGGAGCGAGTGGGCCCGCCGGGCACGCAGGACCGGCGTGTGGATGTGCACTCCGTCGTGGTGGCGCACATCGGCCGCGCTTACTCACACATGTTTCAATACGAGTTCACCGACGCGATCCGCATCGCTGGCAGGGGCCTCGCAATCGCCGATCGATCCGGATATGTGGTCTGGGCGATCTATCGCCTGCTCCCGCTTCTCGCGGAATGCTACTTCCGAGCCAGACAGATCGAGCTCGGCGAGGCGATCACAAAGCGACTGCGCTCGGAGTCCGAACGGGTAGGGCACAAGTTGGGGCTCGCCTGGGCGTTCGCCGCCGAGTCCATCGGTCCCATGCTACGCGAGGAGTGGGACCATGCCTTCGAGCTCATGCGAACGGCCATCGAAAAAATGGAGGAGATTCCATTCCTTCTCGATTCCGCTCGCCTGCGGCACGAGCTTGCACGCCGCTTGGCGCGAGTCGGCGACCGTGAAGGCGCAGCCCGTGAGTACCGCCTCGCGCATGACGTGTTCGTCCGGTTAGGCACTGGGGGCAACGTCGAACGAGCGCGCGAGGAAATGCGCAGGCTCGGCATTCGCCCGCCGAGCCGTGTAGCCCCGGGCAGCGGCGTCGCGGCGCTCACGCAGCGCGAGTCGGACATCGCGCGGCTCGTCGCGAGCCGGAAGTCCAACAAGGAGATCGGCAAGGCGCTCGGCATCTCGTCGCGGACCGTGAGCACGCACCTCTCGAACATCTTCGAGAAGGTGGGGGTGTCGTCGCGCGTCGAACTGGCCGATGCCGTGCGCTCGAACGAGTGAGGACCCCTGCTGGACCTATTGCGCGATTCTGGCATCGCGTTAGGGCCGGCTTCACGAGCAAGGACCGCAGAACGCTTGAGAACGTCGCTTCCCGCCGCCGCAGTAGGACACAGAAAACTGCTCGGCACCTCTGCCGCCGCTCGCCACGAGCCCTTTTTTGAGGGGGACTGCCTCGGGATGCCAGTATTGGCGTCCCGGGGCAGTTCACAAGGAAACTAGCTCGTGGCGCGAGGAGCCCGGCTCCGCAGGCGGAGCCCTTCTGCCTCATTCTGCGTCGCCCGCGCCAGCGGGCGTTCTGCGCGTTCTGCGGTCCCGTTGTCAAGGCCGGCCCTAACGCGATGCCAGAGCGAGAGCTCGAAGTCGGTCGTCGAACTCGCCATATTTGCCAGCTCGCCGGCCGATCGACACCGCCTCGCGATTCACTACTCGCTCGTTTTCGACCTCCGAAACGAGAACAGTTGCGCCGGTCTGCCTGCACCGGGGTTCACGGATTCCTTAAGCGGCCGCACGACACCCAGTGCGTCCACGCGCTTCCGAAAGTTGCGCTTGTCGAGCGGCTCGCCCAGTATCGCCTCGTGCACGCGCTGAAGCTGCGACAGCGTGAACTTTTTCGGCAGGAGCTCGAACCCGATGGCCGTGTAGGTCAGCTTCCCGCGCAGTCGCTCGAGCGCCGTGGCGACGATCGCGTCGTGGTCAAACGCGAGCGGGGCCGGCGTGCGTGTGGCCGGCCACCAGCGGGCTTCCGCGGCGTCGCTTCCCGCAAGCGGGGGCGCCCGATCCGGCGAGACGAGCGCGTAGTACGCCACCGTGATGACGCGACCGCGTGGGTCGCGGCCCGGGTCTCCGAACGTGTAGAGCTGCTCGAGAAACACGTCCTCGACGTCGGTTTCTTCGCGCAACTCGCGCCGTGCCGCCTCATCCAGCGATTCGTTAGGCAGCACGAACCCGCCCGGAATCGCCCAGCTGCCCTCGAACGGCGGAATGCCGCGCCGCACGAGGAGCACCTGAAGCTCGGCGTCACGGATGGTGAAGATGACGATGTCGACGGTGACACGCTCCCGGTCGCCCGACCTTTGACTGCGCGCGTTCATCGATCCGCGGCGCGAGGACGTTTCCCGGGGATCACGAGCGATGCCGTGTCACTCGACGCTCCCACCGTCGCGATCGCGCCAGCATCGAATCGCAGGAAATCAGTCTCGATGCCGTCGCTGAAGATCACTCCGCCCGTGGGCATGAGGGATTGAAGATGTAAGGTCTCGTTGGCTTCGAGAATTTCCGCGACGTGCTCCGCGGTCGAGTGGCGGCTCACGAACGGCTCTCGGACCGCGAACAGCAACCGCCGATCGTCCCATCCGAAGCGAATCGGCCTACCGCACGTTCCACCGCTCAGGGTCGTCACGCCTGCCGCCATGTTGAACACTGATGAAATCCAGCCCGTCGACCCAGCGCCAGTCGCCACCAGCACACCACTCGACGACTGCGATTCACGCGCCGACCCGCGTGCGAGCACGTAGCGCGCCGACACGTGCGTGCGGGCACCGATGAACAGATCGTTGAACGCGAGCAGGCGCTGCCCATCATCGAGCCGCGCCTCGGCCAGCGTTACATGTCGAAGATCCGCTCGGCCGTCGAGGACGGACGCAATCGCACCGGCGCAGCCATCGGCGAGGAACGGGAGCAGCACACCATCGAATCGCTCGGGGTCCGGGTTCACGCCCACGAGCGGGCGCTCGAGCGTGTACTTCGCGACGTTAGCCACGAGACCGTCCTGCCCCACGGCCACGACGATGTCGCGCTCGCCGAAGGTATACGTCGGCACGAGGTCGCGGTCGATGACGTGACGCGGGAGCCCCACCTCGGTCGCACGATGGACGAGCGCGACCGCGCGCTCGTAGGCATCGTGCTCGCGCTCGTATTCGGCAAAGTCTCCAGTCCCCTGGGCCGAGCGCTCGATGTAAAAGCGCGCCTGGCCGCGAGTGTTGAATCGGGCGATGAGCTCCACGAGCCGCGTGCGTCGCGTGACGACGACGATGCGGTCGTACATCTCAGCGACCCTCGCTCTTCTTGTCTGGTGTCGTCCTCACGACAGCCGTCGTTGTTGCCGCCGGCGGTGTCGCGATCAACTGCGAGAGCAGATCCGGTGTCACCGTGAGCGAGCCGATCTTCCCCGCGTTCTCGGCCATCTCGCGGAAGGCGAGCGCGATCATGAGCTTGGGGTCGGTGCCGCCGGCCGAGGCGGCGAGCAGCGTTCGCCAGTCGACGTCTCGGACTGGCTGGAGCGTCGCCGACAGCGCGTAGGCGCGGGAGTCGGCCTCGGCGCGCTCGTTTTCCGTTTTCTTCACCAGCAGTTCCGAGCGTTGTTCCTCGATCGCTATGTCGGCGGCCATTCGCGTTTCGCGGATCTGGCGCTGTTTTTCCTGCACGGCGATCTCGGTCTGCAGCTCGCTCTCCTTGATGCGGCGCTCCTGTTCCACGGCGGCGTTGCGCCGAGCGTAGATGGCTTCGTCGCTCTGGCGCTGCAGCCCCTCTCTGGCTTCGGCCTCCAGCGCCCGTCCGATTTCCGGGGTTGGTTTGATGGCCACGATGGTCACGTCGAGGATGCTGACGCCCAGCATCTGCACGGCCTCACTGGCGCGGAGGCCGGCGAGCACCTGGGCAACGATGGCGCCGGTGCTGACGAGCGCGTCGCGCAGCGTTAGGCGCTGGACCACGTCGTGGGCCTGGATCTGCGCGGCGTTGACGAGGCGCTCACCCAGCTTCTGCGGGTCGTCGCTGGCGTGATGTCCGCGCCGATCGAGGCTGAAGTCGAGGACACTCGCGAGCCGGCGCGGATCCGTGACCTGATAGGTGAGCTGCCCCTGAATGGTGATGGTCTGGAAGTCGATCGTGGTCTCGGTGAAGACGAAGGGAAGGTCGGCGCTCCCGACGGGGATGGCCACGATGCTGGATGTGGGGCTGTAGTACAGGAA
>DASUGD010000184.1:0-9504 GCA_036274195.1 Gemmatimonadaceae bacterium
GATGGTCCCGTCATCGGCGAACGCGACGAACCCGCACGGCGCGGTATCGAGCAGAGAGTCGACACCAATGTCGACGTCGGACAGACGATCCGTCACCGAGCGCTCAGGTACTCGCGGATCACGGCGATCGTTTCCTCGGGATGGCTCATGTGCGGGCAGTGTCCCGTGGCCTGGAGCACCCGGAGCGTGCTGTTCGGCATGGTGCGGTGCAGGTATTCGCCGACATCGAACGGCGCGATCAGGTCGTCGGAGCATTGCATGATCAGCGACGGAACCCGGACGCCTGCCAGATCCGTCCGATTGTCGGAGAAGAACGTGGCCTCGGCGAACCGTCGCGCGATCACCGGGTCGGTGGAGCAGAAGCTCTCTTCGAGCTCGCGGCTGAGCTCGGGGCGGTCGGCGTTCTTCATGATCGCCGGCGCGAGGAAGTTCGCCCAGCCGATGTAGTTCTTCTCCATCGTCTCGAGGAGGCCCTCGATGTCCTTCCGCTCGAAGCCGCCGACGTACGGCGGGTCGTTGATGTACCGCGGCGACGGGCCAACCATGATGAGGCGGGTGAATCGCTCGGGCTCCAGATTCGCCGCGAGAAGGCCGATCATGCTGCTGACGGAGTGGCCGACGAAGATGACGTCGCGGAGGTCGAGCGCATGGATGACGTCGAGGACATCCTCGGCGTATCCGCCGAGCGTCGCGTACCGCTCGGGGTCGTATCGGGTCAGGTCGGACTTGCCCGACCCCACGTAGTCGAAGACGACGATCTTGTAGTCGTCGGCAAAGGCGGGAGTGACGAACCGCCACATGTTCTGGTCGCAGCCGAACCCATGCGCGAACAGCATCGGCTGGGTGCCGTGCCCGAAGACCCGGACGTTGTTCCGGGTGAGAATGGATGTATCCATGTCGGAAAATACGTGCTGACCGGCGACTGGTGACTGAGACTGCCGGGGACGGAGACGGACGATGGGGGACGGACGACGGGGGCGGACGAAAAGGCGGCAGGCCCTGTCATTCCGAGCGGAGCGCCGCAGGCGCGGAGGCGAGGAATCGCCGTCGTCCCGGTAGAGGGCCAACCCTCCGTCCTGACTCGCGCGAAATTGAACCGCGGAGGGCGCGGGGGGCGCGGAGAGCGCGGCGGAGCCGAGAGGGTCAGCCCCTCAGACGAAGGGGTTCGGATGCGGCGGATCCCTCTGATGCTCCGGATCACCATTGCTCGGCCCTCACGTCTCCCTTCCCAACGAGCCGGGAATAGGAAATGACGACCTCGGGTCGCACGGGCTTCCCGACGTCGTCAACAAGACCGAGAGAGCCCGGCCGTGCCGTCGCAGCCGTCACTACGCGGAGCCAATCTGCGAGCATCCGCGGCGTCGCTGTTCGAAATCCGCGTTAGGTCTTGCCGTTCCCCCACCGTCCCGGCGGGATGCCGGCGTGGCGCTCGGAATGACATCGCTCTACCGCCAGAACCGCACACTCTCCTGAACAGACCGCCCTTGCCCCGGGCGTTGCCAAATCGGTTGATTGTAGGCTGACGACCCACCGCAGGAGAGCCTCGACATGGTGCACGCAGGTCGCGCGGTAGTGATCCTCGGGCTTGCAGCGACTGCCGCCCCGAGCCAGACCACTACCACGCCCATCAACGACCTCCCGAATCCGTACGAGACAATCGAAGGCTGGGCCAAGCTCCCAGACGGCCGTGCGTGGGGATCCACGAGCGCGGTTGCCATCGCGCCCGACGGCAAGGGCGTGTGGGTCGCCGAGCGGTGCGGCGCGAACGCGTGTGCCGGATCGACGGTGAACCCGGTCTACCTCTTTGACGCCACCGGCAAGGTCCAGAAGGCGTTCGGCGCCGGCCTGATTCTCTCGCCGCACGGCATCGACGTCGATCGCGACGGCAACGTGTGGGTCACCGACTGCTCCTGCACCCTGGGCCGCAATGCCCAGCCCCGGAATCCGCCCGCGGGACATCAGGTCTTCAAGTTCAGCCCCGACGGGAAGCTGCTCATGACGCTCGGCAAGGCCGGCGGCGCAGGCGCCACGGACTCGGGGTACTTCTGGCAGCCGAACGACGTCCTCGTTGCGCCTAGCGGCGAGATCTACGTGGCCGAGGGGCATTCGTCGGGCGCGGGCTCGATCGCCCGCATTCTCAAGTTCTCGAAGGACGGCAAGCACATCGCCACCTGGGGTCAGTTCGGGCATGGCCCCGACGACTACGACCAGCCGCACGCGCTCGCCATGGACTCGCAGGGTCGGCTCTTCGTCGGCGATCGCGGCAACAACCGCATCAAGATTCTCGATCAGAACGGCAAGCTGCTCGATACGTGGTATCAGTTCAGCAGACCGAGTGGCATCTACATCGACAGACAGGATCGCATCTACGTGGCCGACTCGGAGTCTGGCTCCGTCGAGAAGGAGCACGCGGCCTGGAAGCGCGGCATCCGCGTCGGCAGCGCGAAGGATGGGAAGCTCACGGCGTTCATCCCGGATCCAGTAGCGAACGCGACCAATACCAGCGCCGCCGAGGGCGTGGCCGCGGATGCCGCCGGTAACATCTACGGAGCGGAAGTAGGCCCTCGCGCGTTGAAGAGGTACGTCAGGAAGTAAAGCGATAATTGGGGTCAGAGTCGAATTTCGGCCTGGCTCCAATTGGCGTCCGAGTTCCTGGAACCGAAATTCGACTCTGACCCCAATTTCCCCATGACGTTCACGTTCAAGGTCAACGGAAAGTCCACAACGGTGGATGTCCCCGCCGACATGCCACTCTTGTGGGTGCTGCGCGACGTTCTCGATCTCAAGGGAACGAAGTACGGGTGCGGCATCGGGCAGTGCGGCGCATGCACGGTCCACGTGAAGGGCACGCCGACTCGATCGTGTCGAACGCCGGTGCAGCGCGTGCAAGGCTCCGAGATCACGACGATCGAAGGCCTCTCGTCCGATGGGTCGCATCCGGTGCAGCGCGCGTGGGAAGCGGTGGACGTCCCACAGTGCGGCTACTGCCAGGCGGGGCAGATCATGTCGGCGGCGGCGCTCCTCGCGAGAAACCCGAATCCGAGCGACGCCGACATCGACACCGCGATGAATGGAAATCTCTGCCGATGCGGGACGTACCTGCGCATCCGCGAGGCCATTCACAGGGCGGCGGCGATGCCGGCGACCGACGCGAATGCCGCGAATCGTACCGGCCGGTCCGACAAGAACTGAGGAGACCCCGATGGATACCAAGACACCCGTGGATCGCCGTCAGTTCCTGCGCGTGAGCGCGCTCGCGGGCGGCGGCGTCCTGCTCGCGACGTACATCGAGCCGGTGGCGAACGCCGGCGCGCGTCTCGCAGGCGCGCCAAAGACTGCGGCCGACTTCCAGCCTAACGCGTTCATCCGCATCACGCCCGACGGCTCGATCACGATCATCGCAAAGAACCCCGAGCTCGGCCAGGGCGTGAAGACGATGCTGCCGATGATCATCGCCGATGAGCTGGATGCCGACTGGTCGAAGGTGACGATCGAGCAGGCGCCGCTCGACACGACGAAGTTCCAGCGGCAGTTCGCCGGCGGAAGCACGGCGACACCGACGAACTGGATGCCCATGCGCAAGGTTGGCGCGGCCGCGCGCGCGGTGCTGGTGAGCGCCGCGGCGCAGACGTGGAACGTGCCGGAGTCCGAGCTCACGACGAGCGCCAGCACGGTCATCCATCAGGCGAGCAACAGGAAGGCCTCGTACGGCGAGCTCTCGGCGAAGGCGTCGACGATCACGCCGCCCGACATGGAGACCGTGAAGCTCAAGGACCCGAAGGAGTTCACGATCATCGGCAAGGGCATGCCGGGCGTGGACAACCACCGGATCGTGACAGGCAAGCCGCTCTTCGGCATCGACGTCACGGTGCCTGGCATGCGCTACGCCGTGTTCGAGAAGGCGCCGGTCTTCGCCGCCAAGGTCAAGTCGTCGAACCTCGACGAGATCAGGAAGGAGCCGGGCGTGAAGAACGCCTTCGTCGTCGATGGCGGCCAGCAGCTGCAGGGCTTGTTAGGCGGCGTCGCGATCGTGGCGGACAGCTGGTGGGCCGCGCAGTCGGCCCGCGCGAAACTCAAGGTCGTCTGGGACGAGCATCCCACGTCGTCGCAGAGCAGCGCGAGCTTCGACGCGCAGGCGGCCGAGCTGTCGAAGAAGACGCCGATGCGCTCGCTGCGGAAGGATGGCAACGTCGACGCCGCGTTCAAGGGCAGCGGAGCGAAGGTCGTCGAGGCTCGCTACTTCTATCCGTTCATCTCGCACGCACCGCTCGAGCCGCAGAACTGCACCGCCCACTTCAAGGACGGCAAGCTCGAGATCTGGTCGCAGTCGCAGACACCGGAATCCGGTCGAGCGCTCTGTGCGCAGACGTTAGGCCTCAAGGACACCGACATCACCATCCACCTGGTCCGCGGCGGCGGCGGCTTTGGCCGTCGTCTCAACAACGACTACATGGTCGAGGCGGCGTGGATCGCGAAGGAAGTGGGTGTTCCCGTGAAGTTGCTGTGGACGCGCGAGGACGACATGCAGCACGACTTCTACCGTCCGGCGGGCTACCACTACCTGAAGGGTGCGGTAGACTCGAGCGGCAAGCTGGTCGCGTGGCGCAACCACTTCGTCTCGTTCGGGGATCCCGAGCGCATGGCGGCGCCGGCACAGCCGAACACGCCGCTGCCGTTCGCGCCAAGTGCAGGGATCGGCGCCACGGAGTTCCCGGCCCGGTTCATCCCCAACTTCGCGCTCGACGCGTCGGTGATGCCGTTAGGTGTTCCGACGGGCGCGCTCCGCGCCCCTGGCAGCAATGGGATCGCGTTCGCGACGCAGTCGTTCATCGACGAGCTCGCGGCCGCCGCGGGCAAGGATCCGCTGCAGTTCCGGCTCGACATTCTGTCGAACACGCCGATCACGCAGGACCCCGGACCGGCGGGTGCCCCTCCCGGGTTCGAGGCGACACGCATGCGCGGCGTGTTGGAGCTCGTGCGCGACAAGTCCGGCTGGGGCAAGACCACGCTCCCCAAAGGCACTGGCATGGGCGTCGCGTTCCACTTCAGCCATCGGGGTTACTTCGCAGAAGTCGTACAGGCAACAGTCGCGAAGGATGGCTCGGTGAAGGTCGACAAGGTGTGGGTTGCCGGCGACGTCGGAAGCCAGATCATCAACCCGCTCAACGCCGAGAATCAGGTGCAGGGCGCGGTGCTCGACGGCATCGGCGAGGCGTTAGGCCAGGAGATCACGATCGAGAACGGGAAGACGACGCAGTCGAACTTCAATGCGTTCCCACTGCTCCGGCTCCGGCAAGTGCCGCCCGTTGAGGTTTCGTTCAAGATC
Organism: Gemmatimonadaceae bacterium; assembly: GCA_036274195.1. Classification (GTDB taxonomy): domain Bacteria; phylum Gemmatimonadota; class Gemmatimonadetes; order Gemmatimonadales; family Gemmatimonadaceae; genus JAJKIV01. Next base: position 5,327 of record DASUGD010000184.1, read on the forward strand.
ACGGACAACCCGCCAACGGGCCTCGGCGAGCCCGCCCTGCCGCCGGTGGTTCCGGCGCTCTGCTCGGCCATCTATGCGGTGACGGGTAAGCGGGTTCGCTCCCTGCCGCTCTCCAAGCAGGATCTCAAGTGGGCGTGACCTGACTCGCACACGCCGCTGACGCCAACCGCCCGTGAACGAATTACCGTTCGCGGGCGGTTGTCATTCCGAGCTGCGCTCGGAACGACATCTCCCCATTCGAATGCGTTTGCTAGCCACTCTCTTATTCGTTGTGGCGTCCGCGCCGCTCGTGGCGCAGGCTCCCGCCACCGACTCGGTGTTCGTCCGCCAGAACTACACGAAGCGCGAAGTCCGCATCCCGATGCGCGACGGCGCGCGCCTGTTCACGATCGTCTACGTGCCGAAGGACGCATCGGCCGCAAACCGTTACCCGATGCTCCTGCAGCGCACGCCCTTCTCTGTCGCGCCGTACGGGCCAGGCGCCTACGCTCGAACGCTCGGCCCGAATCCGTTTCTGATGCGCGACAAGTACATCTTCGTGTATCAGGATGTACGCGGCCGGTACATGTCCGAGGGAACGTTCGAGAACGTGCGCCCGTTCGTCGCGGACTCGATCAAGGCGCGCGACAGGAAGGCAATCGACGAGGCGTCGGACACCTACGATACGATCGACTGGCTCCTGGAGCACGTCCCGAACAACAGTGGCAAGGTCGGGCAGTGGGGCATCAGTTACGCCGGGTTCTTCGCCTCGATGGGCGCCGTGTCACGTCACCCAGCACTCGTGGCGACCTCGCCGCAGGCGCCCGTGACCGACCTGTTCTTCGAGGACTTTCACCACAACGGCGCGTTCGTGCAGGCGACATTCGCCGCGTACCCGATCTTTGGAATGCCTCGGCCCAGGCTCACCGCGGCGCCCTGGTGGCTCGCCGAGTTCCAGAACATGCTCGAGCTCGGAGGAAGCGACGATTACGAGTTTCAGCTGTCGTTAGGCCCGCTGCGCACCATCACGACGCGCTACTACGGGAACAACACCTTCTGGCAGCAGATCGTCGCCCACCCGAACTACGACACCTTCTGGCAGGCACGAGCCGTTCCACACGTGCTCCGCGGCGTCACGCACGCCGTGCTGGTCGTGGGCGGGTGGTTCGACGCGGAGGATCTGTACGGCCCGCTCGCAGTCTACAAGACGCTCGAGGCCAACAACCCGCGCGCGCGAGCATCGATCGTGATGGGCCCATGGCGTCATCGCGGGTGGGCCGAGCAGGACGTCGTCCACTCCGTCCACGGGGACCTCTACTTCGGGGACTCGCTGGAGACGAAATACCAGCGCGACGTGGAAACGCCGTTCTTCCACGCGCATCTCAAGGGCGACGGGAACCCTCGGCTGCCCGGGGCGCTGATGTTCGATACCGGCCGCAAGCAGTGGGTCCGCCTCGATCGCTGGCCGTCTCCCGCCTCTGAAGCTCGGACATACTACTTCCACTCGGATGGCTCGCTATCCGGCACCGAGCCTCGCGAAGCGCGCGCGTACCGTGAATACGAGAGCGATCCCGCGAACCCGGTGCCAAGTCGGTGCAAGGGGCCGACGATCGAGGATGGTGCGCTGTACCGGTACATGAGCGATGACCAGCGCTGCTTCAGCTCCCGCCCCGATGTGCTGACGTTCCAGACGGAGGTGCTTCGCGAAGACGTGACAGTCGGCGGCGCGATCACCGCGCGACTCGAGGTGAGCAGCACCGGAACGGACGCCGATTTCGTCGTGAAGCTCATCGACGTTCACCCGAACGACGAGCCGGACAGCCCCTACCAGCCTGACACGACCGTTCACCTGCGCGGCTACCAGCAGCTTGTGCGCGGCGAGATCATGCGCGCGCGATTTCGAAAGTCCTTCTCGATGCCGGAGCCCTTGAAGCCAGGTGAAGTCACGCCGGTCCGGTTTCGCCTCGAGGACGTGCTGCACACGTTCAAGAAGGGTCACCGTATCATGGTGCAGGTACAGAGCAGCTGGTTTCCGGTGTTCGACCGGAACCCGCAGCGGTACGTGCCCAACATCTACGAGGCAATGGCCAGCGACTTCGTGAAGGCCACGCAGCGGGTGTGGATGGGCAGCGCGGCAGCGAGTGGAATCCAGCTGCAGATACTTCGATAGCCCTCAATCCGAGCGTCAGTGACGTCCCGAGCGGCCATCCCCTTCGTTTGGCTTTGTGGGTAGCGAAAACAGCTCAACCGCGGAGGTCGCAGAGAACGCTGAGGACCGCCTAACGCGTCAACTGCCTCCGCGGCCGCTGCGACCTCCGCGGTTCAATTGTTTTGAACCAGTAGCCTCCCGAGCGGCTGTTCCCCTCATTCATTCGTGGCGAGAGGGCGCGTCCCGGTAGAGCGAGATGCAAAGTATGCGGCTCATTTCGCTCAGGCGGTCGACCCGTCCGTTCTGGATGCCGGACCCAGATGGAACATCGTCCCGGTCGACAGGCTCCTCCACCGGCACGACGGCGATTCCTCGACTCGCTGTCGCTCGCTCGGAATGACCTCCTCCTCAGCTCCCCGTCGACGTGTAGTGCCGAACGCCGAACCGCCAGACCCATAGGGAAACGCCGAAGAACACGAAACCTAACGCGGGCGCGAGCAGCCCCATCGCCGGAGCGACACCCGTCCGGTCCGCGCGACCGAGCACCACGGCCACCGGAAAGAACGACACGCATCCGAGCGGCACGACGAACGTCAGGAAGTTGCGGAACCATCGCGCGTAGATGTCGAGCGGATACTGCGCCGCCTCCACGCCGCCGTACGTGAGCGTGTTCGCAATCTCGAGACTCTCCACCGTCCAGAACGCCAGCGTCGCCTGCAGAACGAGGATCCCGGCAAACAACGCGGCCCCGCCGGCCACCGCGAACATCAGGATCGCCCAGACTCGCCACGTCCACGCGATGCTCGTCAGGTGCACCGCGAGCGCCCACGCCAGAATGGCCTGCGCGAGGCGACCAATGCGAGTCGCCCGTAGCTCGTAGCCAAGCAGTTGGAGCACGGTCGATCGCGGCCGGACGAGCAGCCGATCGAAGTCGCCCGTCTTCACGAACTCCTCGCCGAAGATGTCGAACCCTCGCGTCAATCCATCGGCCACCGCGAACGCCACCCCGATCACGCCATAAAACAGCGCGACCTCGCCGAACTGCCAACCGTCGATCTGCCGAAAGCGAGAGAACAGCGCCCACACCGCGATGAAGTCGATGCCGGGCGCCACGAACGCGCCGAGCGACGTGAGCAGGAACGAACCCGGATACTGCATCTGCGAGCGGAGCGACACACCGATGTATCGGCCGTACAGTCGAATGGCGTTCACCCCGTCAGCCTCCCTGCGTCTGCAGCCGCGCCATCACTCGCCGCATGAAAAGCCTGCCGAGGACAATGAGCGCAACGACCCAGAATACCTGTCGGCAAAGCGCGGCGCCTGCATCCCAGCCGGCGAGGTGGCCGCTGTAGATGCGAAATGGAGTGTCGAGCAGTCCGGCGAACGGCTGGTATCGCATGACCGGCTGCAGCCAGTCCGGCAACAGCGGCAGCGGCACCAGATTCCCGGAGAACACGATCGCGAGCGGCCCCATGATCGTGTTCACGCCACGCTCGGACAACGAGGCCACGACGAGCGTGTCCAGCAGTGTGGAGAACGCGCTCGACAGTGCGACGCATACCACCATCGAGACGGCGAACAACCCCGCGGCGTCCATTCCATGCGGTGCCGCCAGGCCCCACGTGCCCAGGCCCACCAACGGGAGCAGGACGCCGGCCGTGAGCACCATCGGGATCGCCCGCAACAAGGGTGTGGCAGTGCGCCGAGCGACGGCACGCGCGTACCAGAACGCGTATGTGTCCAGCGGACGCAGGCGCTCGTACGCGACGTCGCCCGTTCTCACCATGCGAGCGAGCTCGGGATCCGCGGTCCACGGAAGGAGCGTGAGGAAGGCCTGCCCCAGCCAGATGTAATCCACCGCCTCCCGTAAGGTCATCGGGCTCGCGACCGCACCGCGAAGGAACGCCGCGAACACCATGACCTTGATCGCGCCCCACCAGCACTGTGTGGCAAAGCCGGCCAGGGCGGCCGCCCGATACTGCACCAACAGATGAAATCGGGCCCTGAACACCGCCTGGTACGGGCGTGCCCACGCGCCCATCAGACCTCG
>DASUGD010000185.1:0-25058 GCA_036274195.1 Gemmatimonadaceae bacterium
CTCTTCCCGTCTCCCGTCTCCCGTCTCCCGTCTCCCGTCTCCCGTCTCCCGTCTCCCGTCTCCCGTCTCCCGTCTCCCGTCTCCCGTCTCCCGTCTCCCGTCTCCCGTCTCCCGTTTCCCGTTTCCCGTTTCCCGTTTCCCGGCAGCGCCTACTTCCGCGTCAAGATGATCGGCGCGATCGCCGGCTCGAACGGAATCGCCACGCGATCGATCTTCCCATCCTTGTTCGTCAGGAACTGCACCAGACCCGTGACCGGTGCGCCCTTGAGCTGCGCCGGGTCCAGGTAGAAGACGTCGTAGTGCCAGTGGGTCATCGGCCAGGACGTGCCCTCGTAGACGAACGCCAGCCCGTCGTCCTTCGACTGCACCTCGAACGTCCCGTACCCCGGATGGCTGTACTTCCCCGCGTAGTCGCTGAGCGGATGCGACGGTGACGTGCCGGCGACGCGCTTCGACTGAAGCGCGCGGGTCGTGGAATCCGCGGCGTTCTTCGCTCGCTCCGCGTCTTTCCGAGCGCGCGCATTCCAGTCGATGGCCGGAAGGCCCAGCAGGTCATCGAAGACACGCTTCACGACCACGTTAGGCACCGGGTTCGCCGGCCCCGACATGTTGGTCAGCACCACCACGCCGATGCTGTCGTTCGGCAGCCAGGCCATCTGGGAGATGAAGCCGTCGATACCGCCGCCGTGCTGCACCCATTTGTGCCCGCGGTAGCTGCTCACCCACGTCGCGAACCCGTACGTCTCGGGGCCGAGCTCGGGGTCCTCCATCCGCTCCGTCACGATGGACTGCGGGCTCTGCATCTTGAGGTCGTTCTTGGCGGAGAGAATGCGCTTCCCGTTCCATTCGCCCATGTTGATGTGCATCTGGACGTAGTGGAGCATCTCCTCGATGCTCGAGTTTATCGAGCCCGCGGGACCGGCGTTGTCGATGTTCCGGAACGGAACCCGCCCGATCTTTCCGTTGAAGAGGACATACGGATACGAGAAATCCCCCGAGGCGGGCATGTCGTTCGTCGACGTGTTCGTGCGCGCCATCTCGAGCGGCTTGAAGATGCGCTCGCGCACCACCTGGTCCCACGGTTGGCCCCGGAGCCGCTCGACAAGCAGGCCGGCCGTGATGAACATCAGGTTGTTGTACTGCCAGCGACCTCGGAACGACGTCGACGGGTCGAGGTACTTGAGGTGCTCGAAAACGTCCTTCCGGCTGTTGCTCCGACCGTACCAGAGCGCATCGTGTCGCGGCAGTCCCGAGATGTGCGTCACCAGGTCCTTCACGCGGAAGTTCTTGGTGGCGTATTCGTCCTTCAGCTGGAAGTCCGGCAGGTAGTCCGTCACCGGCTTGTCCCAGTCGAGCTTCCCCTCGTCGACGAGCTGGCTCAGAAGCACCACCGTGAACGACTTCGAGTTCGAGCCGATGGCCATCAACGTCTGCGGCGTGACCGGCTGCTTGTCCTCGAGATTGCGGTAGCCGTAGCCCTTGAGAAGGACGACCTTGCCGCCCTTGATGGCGCCGACTGCCATCCCGGGGATATTCCACTCCTTCATCATGCCTTCGGCCCACTGGTCGAACCCGTTGGGGTTCGGTGCCGCGAGAGGAGCCGACGTGCTGGCGCGAGCACCCTTCTGCGCCAGCGCTGGAACGCTCGTGGCCCCGAGGAGTAGGCCGGCTGACAGGATCGCGAGTCGCCGTAACTGCGCTGACATAGCCCCGCTCCAATCGATTGAGGTGAGACGAAGATACAGCCATTTTCCAGCCCTTCAACGCGACCACACCCCAGCCGACTCGTATGGCCTCCCATCCCGAACGAAGGATCTCGCGACGCACGGCCCTCGGCCGGCTCGGCGTTGCCCTGGTTGGCGCGCCGGCGATTCTCCGCGGCCGCTACCGTGTGTTCACCGGCGCCGCCACCGAGTACTCGGCGCGGTGCATCAAGCTTTTGGAAGAGAGCATCGTCGTCGATCTCCTGAATCAGTTCCGCTTTCAGGACTTCGGCGAGAAACCGCCGCGGATCGACCGGTGGCTCAAGGAGCCTGGCGCACTCTCGGCGACCGACGCCGACATCTACCGCGGCTCCGGGATGACGGCCGTCGCGCTCGGCCATGCGCCATCGGACTACGAGGATGGCATTCGGTTCTTCGCGGACTGGAACGGGCTGCTCGCAGGATACAGCGACTGGTTCACACGGATTGACGACGCGACCGACTTCGCGCGCGCGAAGGCGGCGAAGAAGCTCGGGATCATCATCACGTTCCAGAACTCCGAGCATTTCCGTCGGCCTGATGACGTGAACACGTTCTGGGGGCTGGGCCAGCGGATCTCGCAGCTGACGTACAACATGAACAACGGCATCGGCAGCGGCTTTCTCGAGCGGCGCGACGGCGGGCTGTCCATGTTCGGGCTGTCGATCGTGGAGCGGATGAACCAGGTCGGCATGGCGGTGGACCTTTCGCACTGTGCCGATCAGACGACGATGGACGGGATCGCGGCGTCGAAGCGTCCGGTGGTGTTCACGCACGCGAATTGCCGGGCCCTGGCGCCGAGCCTAACGAGACTCAAGACGGATGAGGCGATCAGGGGGATGGCGAAGACCGGTGGCGTCATGGGCGTCGCCTTCATTCGCTTCATGGTGCGCGAGCAGGAGCCGGTGACGATCGAGCACGTACTCGATCACGTGGACTACACCGCGAAGCTGGTGGGTGTCGAGCATGTCGCGGTCGGGAGTGACCTCGACATGGTGGGGAACCCGAACCCGATCGGCGGCGGGATGGACCCGAAGAAGCAGCCGAACTTCGACCGGTATCACTTCCACACGGATTCGGCGGGGAAGCTCACGATCGCGGGGCTCGATCATCCCAAGCGGATGTTCGATCTCACTGAAGGGCTGATCCGACGTCGATACAGCGACGCGGACATCTCGGCCATCCTCGGCGGAAATGCAGTACGGGTTCTTACGCAGATCTGGAAGGCGTAACAACAACTCACAGGTAATTGGTTACTGGAGCTGGTTATTGGTTATCGAACCCTCGGGATGCCTCTCACTCACGAGCTGAGCATCCCGAGGGTTCTGATAACCAATAACCCGTACCAGTAACCTGTTACCAGTTCGGTTGCGCCGTCGGCGCCTAACGTGGTTCTTCCGCCTCGGGTACGACGAGTCGGGCGCTGACCTGCGTGAGCGCGTCGTGGTCGGTCAGGTCCAGTCGTAGCGGCGTGAGGGCGACGAGATTGTTCCTGACCGCCCACCGGTCGGTTCCTTCTTCCACCTCCTCCAGCGGTCGGATGCTGATCCAGTACAGCTTGCGACCCATCGGGTCCTCGTCAGGCACCACGCGCCCGTCGTAGTGGCGAACGGACTGGCGCGTCCAGAACAGCCCCGTTGGCGCCTGCGGGAAGTTGACGTTCACGAGCGGTAGCGCCTGTTCCGGGATGAGCACCGACAAAACCTGTGTGACGAACGGCTCGAGGCGCTCGAAGTCGGGCTCGTCGCCGCCGGTGCTGGCGCTGAGCGCAATGCCCCGGCATCCGAGCAGCGACGCCTGCTTCGCGGCGGCCAGCGTGCCGGAGTGCCAGATCGAATTCCCGAGATTGTAGCCGAGGTTGATTCCGGACAGCACGAGGTCCGCGCCGCCCCATCCATCGATGCCGAGCGCGACACAGTCGGCCGGTGTTCCATTCACGCGGTAGGCGTCGAAATCGTCGATGGGGGTGCGTCGAATCCGCAGTGGCCGCGAGTGCGTGATGGCGTGACCCATGGACGACTGCTCGACGTCGGGCGCGACGATGCGGACGTCGCCGAACTCGCGAGCGGTGCGTGCCAGGGCACGGAGCCCGGGGCTGTAGATTCCGTCGTCGTTGGCAACAAGAATTCGCACGGAGCAAGTCTATCGCAGAAGACCGCCACGACCCGAGGCAACAAGCGGGCCCGCCGCGTGCATAGGCCTCGGTCCCGCCTTTGCACCGATCCCTTGCATGCGAGTTACCCTCGTCCACAATCCGGAAGCCGGCTCCGGCGACCACCTGGGGAGTGAGCTGCTGGCGCGCCTTCGCGACGCGGGTCACGAGCCCGCGTACGCGTCCACCGAGGCAGCGGCGCTCACTCGGGCGCTCAGGGCTGCGCCCGACGTGGTGCTGGCCGCCGGCGGTGACGGCACGGTTGGCGCGGTCGCGCGGCTCATGGCGACGACGCCGGATATCCCCATGGCGATTCTCCCGGTCGGGACGGCGAACAATCTTGCTCGGGCGCTTGGTGTGCACGGCACGGTGGACGAGGTCATTGCCGGCCTCGAGTCGGGCGCGACACGTCGCCTCGACATCGCGACGGTCCGCGCCCCGTGGGGAACCGCAAGGTTCGTCGAGTCGGCCGGCGTCGGCGTGTTCGGGGCGATGCTGCGGGACGCGGAGCGGGAGGATGCGGGTCAACAGCCTCCGGCGCCGGCGCCTAACGGGCGTGGGGCGCGGTTGCAACGTGTGCTGGAGCGCGCCCGCCCTCGCCACCGGCACATCGACGCTGACGGCGAGGACCTGTCCGGGACGTACCTGCTCGTGCTCGTGTTGAACATCCCGTACGTGGGTCCCGGCCTCGCGCTGGCACCCACGGCCGACGCGGGTGACGGTCGGCTCGATCTGCTGTTGGTGGGCGAGGAGAGCCGTGACGCGTTAGGCAGCTACCTCGCGGCGATCTCCGCCGGCGAGGAGCCGACGCTGGGGATTCCGACGCGTCGCGTGACGCGGGTGCGCATGGAATGGAGCGCGGCGTCCGGGCACGTCGACGACCACCCCTGGCCGGACCGCCGCGCCGACGCCGAGTTGCTCTCGACCGCAGATGCGAGGCCAGAAATACAGACCACCGGGACGACAATACAAGTCATAGTCCCAACAGAATAACGGCGCACCGCCCTAACGGCGCACCGCCCTAACGGCGCCGGCCATAACAGCGCCGGCAGGAGAGGCGCAGGGCAGAGAGGCGCCGGGTGCCAGACGGCGCCAGATGCCTAAGAGCGCAGGGGCCTAAGGGCGCATGGTGCCTAAGAGCGCGACAGGGGCGCACAGCCACAGGGGCGCAGGGCCCCAGGGGCGCCCGGGCGCAGCGGCGCCACGGCGCAGACGCCACACATGACGGCGCCACGGCGCACGACGGTACCGCGCGGTCAGCGGTTCAGCAACGAGGTCAGCATCTTGGCGATGACCACCAGGAGATTGCGAAACGGCCAGTACTCGCTCGGCTCGATTCGGTTGGTACGGTAATTCGCGTTGAGGTGCCGGATCGCTTCCTCCGTTTCCCCCCGCGCGATTTCGAGCGACCGGTTTCGATCCCGGCCTTTGCCCCGTGCGAAGCCTTCAGCGATGTTTGCAGCGATCGACTGAATGCACCGCCTCATCTGGGAGACGTGCAGGAGCTGCTGGCCTGGGTGGCGCTCGATCAGATCGTCGAGCATGTCTGCCGCCCGTTCGGCGGCGTCGAGGACATCGAGGTCGCGGTATGCCATGCGCGAACGGTGGGGGCGAGCCGTGATCCGTCCGCAAACAAAACATTGCGATGTCGGTGATTCCTCCGCAGCTGTCCGCCATTGCCCGCCGAACACGGACAGAACGCCGCTTTCGAGAAGTACGTTTCTCTGCGCCGTTGCGCCGTTGCGCCGTTGCGCCGCTGTGGCCCTGCGCCCCTGTCGCGCAGTTCGGCATTACGCGCCGTTTGGCCGTCCGCGCCGTCAGGCACCACGCGCCGTCTGGCATCCGGCGCCTCTCTGCCCTGCGCCGTTGGGGCTCCGCGCCGTTAGGGCCGGCGCCGTCTTGGCTAGCGTCGTTATGTCTTCCTTTGAGGAGGCCCTCCAATGTTGACTCGTGCTGACCTTGGGCTGGATCTTGCCGCGTTAGGTCTGGCTGCTGGCGATGTCGTGATGGTCCATGCATCGCTCCGCGCTGTCGGGGAGGTCGCCGGCGGCCCCGACGAGGTTCACCTCGCCATCAAGGACGTCATCACCGAGCACGGCACGATGGTTATGTACGCGAGCTGCCCGGCCTACGTCGATGAGGTCGGACGCGGCAACCTCACCCCGCAGGAAGAGGCGGAAGTGCTCGAGAAGCTCCCGCCGTTCGACCCGTACACCGCGCGCTCGTCCCGCGACAACGGCGCGCTCGTCGAGCTGTTCCGGACGTATCCCGGCTCACGCGTCAACACGCACGTCGTACGCTTCGTGGTGTGGGGCGAGCACACCGATCACCTTCTCGAGCCACAGCCCTGGCACTTGCCGTTCGGGCATGGATCGCTGCTCGAGCGATTCGTGGAGCTCGACGGGAAGATCCTGCTCCTCGGGTCCGACCACGACACCGTCACCTTCCTGCATTACGCGGAGCATATCGCCAACATCCCCGACAAGCGCATCGCGCGCTTCAAGGTCCCCGTGCTCGAGAACGGCGTGCGCGTCTGGCGCGAGATGACGGAGGTCGACTCGTCGAGTCAGGGTGCGCACGCGAGTTGGCCCGACCGGTTCTTCGCGATCCTCGTGGACGACTATCTCGCCAGGACGAACAATCGCGGGGGCCGCGTTGGTGGGGCAGAGTCATACCTGTTCTCCGCGCGCGGCTTGCTCGCGTACGCGCTCCCCGAGATGGCGGCGATCGCGTCAGGACGTCGTTAGGTGTCGCGCGCGATACCCTCGAATACTTCGGCGACCGGACACGAGAAGCCCGGGACAATGCTGCCGCCACCCAGCGTGTCTCCCTCCGCGAGCCAGGAGACGGGTGCATCCTCGGGAATCGTCAGTATCGTGCGGCGCATCGGATCGACGATCCAGATGAGGCGAGTACCCGACATCGCGTAGTCGCGGACCTTCTCCTCCAGTAACGTGGCGGTCTCGCTGGGCGAGATGACTTCGATCGCCAGGTCTGGTGGGAACTTGAAGAGGCCCGGTCGGACGCCATCGCTCGGGATGCGATCCGCGCGAACGAACGAGACGTCTGGAACGCGGACGGTCTGCGGAAATCCAACGAGCTCGTACCCCACGCTATCGCCAAACACCCACCCGAGGCGTTTCTCCCTCACGTAAACGCTGAGCATGACGACGAGATTCGTCGCCGCCCTTCCGTGCGGCGCCTCGGGCGGCGGCGTCAAACGGACCTCACCTCGCACGAGCTCCGACTTCCCCTCGGGAAGCTCGGCCACCAGGAACTCGTTGATTGTCATCCGCATGCCGGCGATCCGCGCTGGTTCTGCCATGTGAGCCGGAAGTGACGAGGAACCGAGTTCGTAGCGTACGCTCGGCGCGAGGGCGAGGGCAAGACGCCATGCCGCCATGATGCGTGGCACGCCGGACGGAGCCGCCACCATATCGATGCTGTCATCATCGTTCGTATAGCCGCCGTCAGCGCCTTCTGAACTGATGACTGAAAACCGATCGCTGATGACCGATCACTCATGACTGGCATTTCCGACTCGAGTCAACATGCCAGTCGTCGGTTGTGTTTGTTGTCAGGTATCGGCTTTCAGCCATGAGTTGCCGCGCGGCATCCACTTCGGTTAAGCTGATGTAGCGCGCGAGGGGCGCCACCAGTCCGCGGAAAGGGCCATGCCCACCCAGCAGCACACAATCCGAAGGTACGAACCTTCTTTCCTGCCCGACTGCGTGCGGACTCCGGGCGACCTCGCGAAAGGAGATTCGTATGCAACCGCGCGGCACCGGCGCGATCCCGCTCCCGCCCAGAGCGAGCCTCGAGCAGTACCACAACCGGGCGAAAGGCCTCCTCAGGGCGTGCAAGTCCGGCGACGGCGCTGTCGTTCGCGCCTGGGCCAGGCAATGGCTCGAGGCGCTGGTGGCGTTGACCGACAGCGCAACGACGGACGTTTCGCCCAAGACCGCCGACCGTATTCGACGGCTCCATCGAAAGGAGATCGACCGCGAGGTCGACGAGATCGAGCGAGACGCGCGCGAGAGCGGACTGCTCTCCGACGACACGAGCTCCTCGTGTTCGCTCGCCGACGCGCAGCTCTTCATCGCCCGGCTCCACGACTTCGCGAGCTGGCCGAAATTCTCGGCCCACATCGAGGCGCTCGCACGAGCAGATTCCCCCGACGCCGAGTTCGAGTCGGCCGCGGACGCAGTCGTTGCCGGCGACGTGGCGACGCTCCGCTCCATGCTTCAGGCGAACCCCGGCCTCGTCAGCGCCCGCTCGGCTCGCGATCACGCGGCAACGCTGCTGCACTACATCGCAGCGAACGGGCACGAGGGCTGGCGACAGAAGACGCCGAAGAATGCCGTGGAGGTCGCGCGTCTCCTTCTCGACGCCGGCGCCGCGCCGGACGCGCTCGCGCACATGTACGGGGGAGACGCGACGACGATGGACATGCTGGTCTCGAGCGTCCATCCACACGCAGCCGGGGTGCAGGTCGCGCTCGTCGACACCCTCGTCGACTACGGCGCGGCCGTGAACGGCGTCGAGGACAACGGGTCACCGCTCATGACGGCCTTGCGCTTCCACTACCCGCTCGCGGCCGAGGCGTTGGCGAAACGCGGGGCGCGCGTGGACAACGTGATCACCGCCGCGGCGTTAGGCAGAACCGATCTGGTGGATGCGTTCGTCACTGACAGCGGCGAGCTCCGGCCCGGCGTTCCACTGGCGCAGGTGCGTTGGCCCCGGCTTCCTCGGGACCCGAAGGTCCACCTCGCGTACGCGCTCACCTGGGCGGCAACATGGGGGCGCGGGGAGGTCGTCGAGCTCATGCTCCGAAAAGGCGTCGATCCGGGTGGCAAGGATGACGACGCGACCGCCCTGCATTTCGCGGCGGCACACGGCCACGTGGCGATCGTTCGCCTTCTCGTCCAGCACGGTGCATCCCTGGAGGCCCTGAACAGTTACGGCGGCACCGTCCTCAGTGGCACATTGTGGTACATGCACAATGCTGCCGTACCCGGCGTCGACTACCAGGCCGTCGTGCGCGAGCTGATCGCGCTCGGCGCTCGCGTCGACGCATTCCCGGGTCTCGAGCAATACGTCGACGAAGCTCTCGCACGAGGGTGAATGATCGTCCATCTGCTCGACGGGACCTACGAGCTGTTCCGCCATTTCTACGGCCTCCGCCGCGCCAAGCTGCCGGAGGACCCGCCGCTCGGCGCGGTGTTGAACATGCTGCGCACCGTCCTCCAGATGCTCGATGGCGGTGCGACGCACATCGGTGTCGCGACGGATCACATCATCGAGTCGTTCCGCAACGAGCTGTACGCGGGATACAAGACTGGCGAGGGCATCGAGCCCACGCTCCGCGCGCAATTTCATCCGCTCGAGGAGGCGCTCGCCGCGCTGGGCGTCGCCGTGTGGCCGATGGTGGAGCTCGAGGCGGATGATGGGCTCGCGTCCGCGGCCCACCTCGCCGCGCTCGACCCGCGAGTGGACAAGGTGAGCATCTGGACGCCGGACAAGGATCTCGCTCAGTGTGTCGTGGGTGACCGCGTCGTTCAGGTGGATCGACGCAGTGGGCAGGTACGTAACGCGGAGGCAATCCGGGCGAAGTACGGCGTGGATCCCGTGCACATTCCGGATTACCTCGCGCTGGTTGGCGACACCGCGGATGGATATCCTGGTATCGCTGGCATTGGAACGAAAACGGCGGCGACGCTGGTGAATCGTTACGGTCGGATCGAGGATTTTCCACCGGACGTCCTCGGCCAGAACAGGGACGCGGCCCTGCTGTTCAAGACGCTGGCGACGCTGCGCACCGACGCGCCGCTGTTTGGTAACGTGGATGAGCTTCGGTGGGTCGGTGCGGCTCCAGCGTTCGCAACGTGGGCGGAGCGGTTGGGCGACCCGAAGTTGTTGGGCCGTGTGCAGGAGCTCGAGGCGAAGGTCAAGCTGTCATTCCGAGCGTAGCGAGGAATCGCGGTCCTCCCGGTAGAGGGGCCCTCGGTCGGGACGACGGCGACTCCTCGCCTCCGCGCCTGCGGCGCTCCGCTCGGAATGAGAACAGGGGACACATGGACAAACTCTTGAAAAACGTCCACACGGGATTCCGGGGCCTCCGCCGCACGCCGGGGTTTGCAGCCGCCGCGATCCTCACACTCGCGCTGGGGATCGGGCTCTCGACGGCCGTGTTCACGATCGCCAACGCCCTGCTGCTGAGGCGCCTGCCGGTACACGATCAGGATCGCATCGTGCTTCTGTGGGGCGAGACGCGGGACGGGCGATTCAGGAATTTCCCGCTCGACCTCGACGACGCCCGTGCATTCATCCGCGAGAGCCGCTCGCTCGAGCGCGGGGCGTTCTACGGCTACGAGGGCGCCCACGCGGTTGCGGCCCGTGACGGTGACCGAACCATCAACCTCGAGCAGACTGTTACCGGCGGTGACTTCTTCGCGGTCCTCGGCGCTCATCCAGCGTTAGGCAGGACGCTCGCCGCCACCGACGATCAGTTCGGCGCCGAGCCGGTCGCGGTGCTGAGCTACTCGGCGTGGCAAGGCCAGTACGGCGGTGATCCGCGGGTTCTCGGGAGACGCTTCACCGTGCACGAGACGGCCAGGACCTACACGATCGTCGGTGTCATGGCCGAAGGGTTCGACTACCCTCGTGGGACCGACTTCTGGGTCTCCGTGTTTCCGCAGTACCCGCCGGACGCGCTCGCGCTTCGATCGTTCGACCTCATCGGCCGACTCGCGCCCGGCGCCACGCCCCAGGCAGCGCGCGCGGATCTCACCGCGCACTTCAGCCGGTCCTCGGAAGAGTTCCTGCGCAACGTGCGAGGCGTAGTCCACACGCTGCCGGAGGTTGCCATCGGCGAAACACGGCCGGCGCTCATCGCGTTTGGCGCCGCGGCCGGACTATTGCTCCTGCTCGCGTGCGCGAACGTCGCGAACCTCCTGCTCGTGCGTGGTATCGGTCGCGCGCGGGAGGTCGCCGTACGATCGGCACTCGGAGCGTCACGCGCGCAGCTCATCGCCCAGCTGCTCACCGAGAACGGCCTTCTTGCGGTTGCCGGCGGCCTCGTTGGCGCGGCCGTTTGTTCGAGCGCGATACGCGTCTTCGTCGCGTTCGTGCCGGCCGGCTTTCCGCGGGCGAGCGAGATCCGTGTGGATGGTGCGGCGCTGCTGGCTGCCTTCGCCATCACGCTGGCCGCGACGCTGCTGTTCGCGGTCGTTCCGGCTGTCGTGACATCGCGCGGTGACCTGCTGCAGACGTTAGGCTCCGGGGTCCGCCACAGCGGCGGTCGGAGATCGCGGCTCGTGACAGAGCTGCTGGCGGCTGGCCAGCTGGCGATCGCGCTGGTCGTCCTCGCGGCGGCGGCAGTCATCACCCGCAGCCTCGTGGCGCTCGAGCGCGTGAATCTCGGGTTGGAGGCACCTCGCCTGCTCGTGGCGCAGCTGGCGTTCGACCCATATCGATACGATGACGCGAAGAAGCAGGCCCGCGTACTCGAGACGCTGATGGACCGGCTCGGTGCGATGCCGGGCATCGAGGGGGTGTCGACGTCGGTCTCCGTGCCGTTCACGCAGGGATGGGAAGGCCGGCCGACGGCCGAGGGACAGACCAGCGAGGAAATCGCGAGCGATCCCGTGCTGGCGATGGACGTCGTGGACGTCCACCACTTCACAACGTTAGGCGTGTCGATGCTGCGCGGGCGCGCGTTTTCGGCCGCGGATGGACCCAGCCAGCCCAAGGTCGTGATTCTGAGCGAGTCGGCCGCGCAGTACTACTGGCCGGGCCAGAACCCGATCGGCAAGCGGATGCTCGGCGCCGGCGACACGGCGACGGTAGTGGGCGTCGCACCCGATTCCCGCTACCGCGACCTCCGCGAGCCGCGACGCGCCATCTACTATCCGCTCGCGCAATCGGTCTTTCCGTTCGCGCCGACGAACCTGATCGTGCGTGCCACCGGATCGCCGGCCGCGTTGGTTCCGGCAGTGCGTCGGGCGCTGGACGAGGTCGCGCCCGGCGTCATCCTCGCGAACGGTTCCACGTTCGAGAGCTACCTCGATGCGCCACTCGCGCAGCCGAGGCTCAACGCGCTACTGCTGGCGGTGTTCGCGGCGGCGGCGACAACTCTCGCGGCGATCGGGCTGTTCGGCGTGATGGCGACCATGGTCAGGCAGCGCACGCGCGAGCTGGGTGTTCGCATGGCGTTGGGTGCGACAGCGCGCGACATCCGGGATCTCGTCGTGGGTCGTGGCCTCACGATAGCGCTTGCGGGTGCCGCGGCCGGGTTGGCGGGAGCCCTCGCGGCGAACCGGCTTCTGGCAGCGATGTTGTTCGAGGTGAGCCCGGCCGATGCCGTCAGTCTGGCGGCAGTCGCGATCTTCCTCCTGGTGGTGGCGTTGATCGCGACGCTGCTTCCGGCGCGGTCGAGCACCCGGATCGATCCGGTGGTTGCCTTACGCGTTGACGGCTAGACGTTGGGGCCGCGCGCCAATACTTTCGCCTAACCGGGATCTCTCGCGAGTGCTCGTGGACAGGGCCGTCGCGACGCCGAAGCTGCCTGCGCCGCCGAGCCGACCAGGGTCCCGAGGAGGTGCAGAATGGGTGCTACCCACCGGACGCCGCCGAGCACCACCAGCGCGGCGGATGCCACGCGTCGAGGAGCGGAAGCGGCACTTTTCGAGAGGATTCAGGAGCTCGCTCCGGTCATTCGCCAGCACGCCGACGCTGCCGAACAGGAACGGCGGCTCGCGAAGCCGGTCCATCAGGCTCTGATCGCCAGCGGATTCCAGCGCATGCTCACGCCGAGGTCGCTCGGCGGGTTCGAGCTGGATCCGGTTTCGTGCGCCAGCATTGTCGAAGAAGTTGCCGGCATCGACAGCGCAGCCGCCTGGGTACTGCAAGCACCTAACGTCAACGTGTGGTGGGCGAGCAGGCTGTCGGATGAGGGCGCCGAGGAGTTCTACGGATCCGATCCAAGCCGCATGATGGCCGCAGCGTTTCATCCGCCTCAGCAGGCGATCGAGGTCCCGGGTGGGTATCGCGTCACGGGCCGCGCCCCGCTCGCGAGCGGCATCCACGACAGCGAGTGGATCCTGTTCAGCGCCCTCATCATGGACGGCGACAAGCCACGGATGACCGACGCCGACCCGGCAATGATCGCGGTCATCATGCAGACGGCAGAAGTCGAGGTCCTCGACACGTGGCATACCCTGGGCATGCGTGGGACGGACAGCAACGATGCGGCGTTCGCGAATGTCTTCGTGCCCACGCGCCGCACGTTCGTGCTCGATCCCGGCTTGTCGCTCGGCCGCCACTTCCAGGGCCCGCTCTATCGGTTTCCGGCCGTCGGCATCATTGCACTGTTCACTGGCGGCGTGCTGCTGGCGACCGCGCGGAACGCGATCACGGAATTCCGTGAGCTGGCTGCCCGGAAAACGCCGTTCGGCTCGATGAAAACACTGCGTGACCGTGGGGCCGTGCAGGCCGCACTCGCCGAGGCGGAGGGGATGCTGCGGTCGGCGCGGTCGTTCTTCTATGAGGCGCTGAACGACGCCTGGGCGCGCACGGTTGCGGGACTGCCTAACACGCTCGAGCAACGGGCCGATCTTCTGCTGGCGGCCATTCAGGCATCGAAGGGCGCGGTCGGCGCGGTCGACATCGTACACCGGCTGGCGGGAACTACCGGGATTTACTCGAGAAGCAAGCTGGATCGGTTCTTCCGCGATGCGCACACGCTGCGTCATCACGGGTTCGTGTCGGAGGGCAAGCTCGAGACGGTCGGGCAGATCTACCTCGGCCTGCCACCCGATTTCCCGCTAATAGTCTTCTGAGTTGGCGGAATGAAAGAAATCCCAGTGACACGTGGGCCAGTCGATCAGTGATCAGCCATCAGGCATCAGGTGCCACCGGGCACCGTGGCGGAATTCCCGCGGCGGAGACCTGAGGAAACGGGATCTGATGCCGGATGACCAACGACCGATGACTGGCCCACTTGTTACTGCCGCTCAAATGGTGCGGCAGCATGCGTGACCCGGCCGCCCACCATGGTGAGCAGCACTTTCGCATCCTTGATCTGCGCCGGCGGAATCGCGAACAGGTCGCGATCGATGATGACGAGATCGGCGAGCTTGCCCACAGCAAGTGAGCCCTTGCTCGCTTCCTCGCCTTCTGCCCACGCGTTGTTTATCGTGTAACTGCGGAGACTCGTCTCGAGATCGAGTCGCTGCTCCGGGTGCCATCCGCCCTCAGGCTTGCCGTCGAGCGTCTGCCGCGTGACCGCGGCGTACAGGATCGTCAGCGGGTTCGCCGTATACCAGCTCGCGTTCGTGCCCGGCCAGTCCGACCCGAAGAGCAGCGGAACGCCGGCATCGTGAAACGTCTTGAACGCATACGCCCACTTCGCGCGATCGCCGATCCGCTGCTCCATCCACCGCATGTCGTCGATCGCGTGGTAGGGCTGCACCTCGGCGATGATACCGAGGCGCTTGTAGCGCTGCGCGACGGCGGCGTTGCGGATGACCTGCGAGTGGATGATGCGCCAGCGACGCTCCTTCGGGCCGTTGGTCGTCATCACCTTCTCCATGATGGTGAGGACGGTGTCGATCGCCTGGTCGCCGATGGCGTGCACCGTCGCCCACCAGCCCGCGGAGTCGAGACCGAACAGCAGCCGCTCCATGTTGCCGGCGGGCTCCATGCCGGAGCCGGGTCCGTCGGTCGCGGCGGTGTTCGTGCTGTCGCGCCATTCGCCGCGCTTGCCCGAATGCAGCTGCGGCTCGTAGAAGCGCGCGGTGGAGTTGCCCTGGATGCCGTCAACGAAGCCCTTGAGCGCGCGGATGCGGATCCAGTCGTCGCCGAACCCTGGCGAGATGCCGGCATACGTTAGGCGCCTCCACTTGTCGAGCGTCGGGCGCGCGAACACTCGCACGTCGAGCTCACCGCGCCGTTTGAGCTCCGTGTACACGGGAAGCTGGAACGGCGGCGTGACGTCGTGGATGGTGGTGACGCCAAGCTCGGCGAGGTGACGCTCGGCCGCGCGCGCCTCACGGAGCCGCTGGTCGAACGTCTTGGGCGCGATCGCGGCGCGAACGCGCGCGAGCGCCGAGTCCGCAACGCGTCCCGTCGCCTGACCGTTGTCGCACTCGAGCCCCGGAACCGGACGCGAACAGGCGAGGCCCGCGCGCTCGAGCGCGATGCCGTTCGCCAGCCAGGCACTGCGGTCCCACCGATTGAGCAGAATCGGCGTCGTCCCGCTCACGGAGTCGATGATGGAGCGATCGGGTGAGAATCGTGCGTGACGAGGCTGCGCCGACGGTGCTCCCGTGCTGTTCTGCGGATTGTCCTCGTACGCACCCCAATCGCCACCCGTGAGCCACGCGCCTGGACTCATGCGTGCCGCGGCGGCTTTCACGCGCTGCGCGAACGGCGCGGCGGTGCTGACATCGAGCAGGTTCGCACCAATGAGCAGCGCGCCCGCCTGGTTGAAGTGCGTGTGGTCGTCGATGAAGCCTGGCGTGACGAAGCGGCCGCCCGCGTCGATCACGCGGGTTCGCGCCGTGCGGTGCACGTCGGCCTGAGCGTTCGTGCCGACGACGATGAGACGCGCGCCACGAATCGCTACCGCTTCGGCGCGAGGGTGCAGGGTGTCGCCGGTCCAGATGCGGGCATTGCGAACGATGACGTCGGCTTCCTGCGACCGCGCCACGCCCGGCGGCGCCACCGCACAGGCCAGCGCGAGGATCGTCGGACCAATCGATGGCATACGGACCCGTGGGTTATGCCTCGGCCGTTGTGGCGGGGCTCCCCACAATACTAGTCACGCCATCAGGGCGAAGGCTTCACAATCCCCACGAGCTCCGACCGCTGGTGGCCGCTGCTCGGCGCGAGCTCCAGCACCAGTCCCGTGCCAGGACAATAAAACTTGTGCTCGCGAGAGGCGGTCTCGAGCGGTGACCAGTCCACGGTCTCGAGGCACCCGGTGAACGACCCGTATGGCGTGTCTACCTTCGCCTTGAGCCCGATGATTTTCGCGACGTCTTCCGCCGTGCCAGCGAGGAACTCCTGCCGGTAGGCGCTCCCTTTATGGGCGGCAGGATCGGACCACATGACGACGCCGGGCAGCGCTCCGTTGACGCCTGCCTCCCACGATCCCTCGGTGGACACGCACTGGCCGTTCTCCACCTCGCACGACTGCTCGCCGAGGTACCAGACGTTGCCGTCGCTGTCCTGCGCGAACCAGTCGAACGTGTCTTCCGTCAGCTCGCCCTCGAGGAACACCTGATCGTGCACGACCGTGGCCGTGACCCCGAGGATGTTCTTCGTCTGGCTCGTGACTTCGACGGTGTTCGTCTCCACGCCGTCGGCCGTCTCGGCGCGGTACTCGAACGTCGTACCGGGGACGAGCGGATAGTACGGGTTGTCGATGACCGAGACGAACTGGCCAGCGCCGGGGAAGGTCGGCAGGATTGCCTGCGTGGCGTTGACATCGTTAGGCGGCGCGGCGACTGGGCTCGTCGGGTTGGGTTCGCCGCACGCGCCCGCCAGGAGTGCGAGGGCCGCAATGGTCGTTGGGAACGCCGCGCATCTCGTTTGGGTCATCATGGCTGCCTCCGATCAGGATCTCGTGCCGCTCACACCGAGCCGCCTGCCAACGGAACCGTTAGCTCGCCCGGTTTGTGACACGTGGGGCGGTCTTCCCCCGGCTCCAGGTCGGCGGCATACTCGCGGCCATGACGCGATTTCACCCTCGTTTTCCGTGGCATTGCAGCCCACGAGCCCGCATCGCGCTCGCAGTGGCCGGCGGGATCCTCGCGGGCACGGCCGTCGCGGCGCAGAACCCTCCACCCCGCACGCCGGGGTCGCCGAGCGCCGTCGATACGACGGCGACGACCATCGCGTACTTCCCGCTTGGGACGTCGCCGATCGAGCTCCGCGGCGCCGCTCGCCCCGGGATGTACCTCGCGGCCGTCGGGCGCCGTGCGATCGCGATGGGAACGGAGGATGGGCGGCTCGAGCTGTGGTCGTGGCCGATCAAGTGGATGCACGACCTCGAGCTGTCGTTCCGCGTCCCGAAGTACACCGAGCCGATCTCCGGCCGAGCGGTCGCGCACTCCGTCATCGAGCGGCCCGAGGGCGTCAGCATCGAGTACGCATACGAGCAGTTCACGGTTCGCGAGCACATCTTCGTCCCGCTCGACCTCCCCGCGGTGATCATCCTGCTCGAGGTGGACGCGATTCGTCCGCTCGACATCATCGCCACCTTCGCCCCCGACATCCACTTCGCCTGGCCCGCGTCACTCGGCGGCCAGTACCTCGTGTGGGAGCAGAACGCGCGGGCGTTCCTCCTCTCGGAGGGCAAGCGCTCGATCAACGCGTTCTTCGGTTCACCGGCGGTCACGCAGGCGTCTGACGTGCCGGCGCACATGCTCGCCGCCGCGCCGCCGCAGCTCGTGTTAGGCGTCGGCAGCGGTACCGACCGTTACACCGCGCCGCGACTCGGCGAGCCGCCCGGGCACAACGTGAACCTGCACACGGCGTACATCCCGATCGTGCTTGCAGGCGGGCCGATGCCGCGTGACTCCGCGCTCGCGATGTATCGCGCGCTGATAGCGCCCGGTGCGGCCGAGCGTGAGTGGAAGCGGCGTGTGGCGCACGCGGATTCGCTGCGACGCACGACGTTCTCGCTCCACTCGCCGGATTCGCTGCTCGACCGGGCCGTCGAGTACGCGAAGGTGAACCTCGACGAGTCGTTCGTCTGCAACCCCGACCTCGGCTGCGGGCTCGTTGCCGGCTATGGGCTGTCGGGCGCGGCGAGCGACCGGCCGGGCTTCGGGTGGTTCTTCGGTGGCGACGCGGCGATCAACTCGTTCGCGATGACCGGCGCGGGTCTCGGGCCGCTCGTGCGCGACGGAGTGTTCAGGTTCTTCGCGCGATTCCAGCGGGCGGACGGGAAGATCACGCACGAGATCTCGCAGGGCGCGAAACGCGTGGACTGGTTCGGCTACCCCTACGCGTTCTATCACGGCGACACGACGCCGTTCTGGGTGCTCGCGTTCGGCGAGTACTGGCGGCAGACTGGCGACACGGCGCTCGTCCGCGAGCTGTGGCCAAATCTGAAACGCGCGTACGACTGGTCGCGCAAGACCGACACGAACGGCGATGGGCTGATGGACAATCCGGCAGCCGGTGCCGGCGCGCTGGAGGTGGGTGACCTGCAGATCGGCATCCTGTCCGATGTCTACCTCGGCGGGGTATGGGTGGCGTCGCTCGAGCGTTTCGCAGCCATGGCGCGCGCGTTAGGCAGCGGTGCCCTGGCCGACAGCGCGCTCGCGATCCGGTCCCGAGCGATGCGGACGCTCGAGGCGAAGCTGTGGAATGCGGAGCTGGGCCAGTACGCGTTCGCCCTGCTGCAGGACGGGTCCGTGAACCCGAACCTCACCGCGTGGCCGGCGACCGCGATGTCGTTCGCGGTCTTCGACTCGGTCCGCGGGGCACAGATGGGGGCGAGACTCGCGTCATCCGAGATCATGACCGACTGGGGCGCACGACCGCTCAGTGCGACGAGCACGCTGTTCGATCCTCTGCACTACAACAACGGCGCCGTGTGGCCGTTCGTGACGGGCTTCGTGTCGCTCGCACAGTATCGCTATCACAACGCGCACGCGGGTCTGTTCGCGCTCCAGGCGATCGCGCACACCGGGTTCGATCAATCGCTCGGCAGGAATCCGGAGGTAATTTCGGGCCGCCTCTACAAGCCGCTCGATACGGCGGTCCCACACCAGTTCTTCGCGACGTCAATGGTCCTCACGCCACTGCTTCGTGGGTTGCTCGGCATCGACGTCAATGTGCCTCGCGGGCGTGTCACACTCGCGCCGCACCTTCCGCCCGGGTGGGACTCGGTGAGCGTGGACAACGTGCCTGCCGGCCGCGGCACGATCTCGTTCACACTGCGCCGCACGGCTGGCGGGATGACCGCTGCGGTGCGCCGCCGCGGACC
This sequence comes from Gemmatimonadaceae bacterium, assembly GCA_036274195.1. GTDB lineage: Bacteria > Gemmatimonadota > Gemmatimonadetes > Gemmatimonadales > Gemmatimonadaceae > JAJKIV01. The sequence continues at coordinate 18,896 of DASUGD010000185.1, forward strand.
GGACCGGTCGCCATTGGAGCTCGTGTTCTCACCATCGCTGCCGTTAGGTGCCCGGATCTTCGGCGGTGGCGCGACGACCGTGACGCCCGGCGACGTCCATGCGACCGTGAATGCACGGATCACGGATTCGTCCGTCGTCGAGGTGCGGTACGCGGGCGGATGGGCGATTGTGCCGCCCATGATGCCGGCATCCATTGGTGGACGCTCGCGGGCACCACGAGTCCTGAGCGAACGGCTCGGCGCATCCGGCTCGCCTGGCGACCGCTACGTGGTCGCACTCGAGGGTCTGAGCGGGCAGCGCTATGCGTTCGAGGTCCGCGCGCCTGACGAGGCCAGCGCTGGGGCGCTCGGCGCGACGGCGAGTACAGGCGCCTCGGTGCGGCTCGGGTCGAAGGAGCCAGGTACGATCCGGACGGTAGAGGTTATCTTCCCGTCCACCGGAGCGAACGCCGACGGCTACACGAAGACAACGTTGACATTCACTGGCGTGCCGAAACCATGAGTATGTCCCACTCGCGCCGCGCGATCGGCGCGCTGTTGCTTTCCATCGGAGCTCTCACGGCGTGTGCGAGAACCGATACCTCGTCCGATACGACACGACCTTCCGCCAAGGCCCCCGACTTGAGCCCCCTCGATTCGATCGTGGCGCCGTCAGGCGCGCGAGTCACGCGCGCCGCGTACGGCACGCTGCCCACCGGCGAGCAGGTTCACATGTTCACGATGAGGAACGCTCGCGGGCTCGAGATGCGGGTGATCGACTTCGGCGGGATCATCGTCTCGCTCCGCACACCCGACCGGGCGGGCAACCTCGCCGACATCGTCCTCGGCATGGATGACCTCGAGGGGTACGTAAAATCCAGCCCGTACTTCGGCGCGATCACGGGCCGTTACGCGAACCGGATCGCGAAGGGGCAGTTCACCCTCGACGGCACGACCTACAAGCTCGCCGTGAACAACGGACCTAACGCGCTGCACGGTGGCCTCAAGGGGTTCGACAGGGTCGTCTGGCAGACGGAGCCGAGTGCCGATAGCGGCGGCGCGCGTCTCGTGATGCGGTACACCAGCGCAGACGGCGAGGAAGGCTATCCCGGTACGCTGCACGTGACGGTCACGTATACGCTGACGGAGCGCAACGAGCTAGCGATTGAGTACCGCGCGACGACCGACAAGCCTACGCCGATCAACCTGACGAACCACTCGTACTTCAACCTCGCCGGCGAGGGTTCGGGAACGGTGCTCGGTCAGGTGCTGACGATCAACGCAGACCGTTACGTGCCGGTCGATACGACGTTCATCCCGACGGGCGAGCTGGCGTCGGTCGCGGGGACGCCGTTCGACTTCCGCACGCCGACGGCCATCGGAGCACGAATTGGACAGCCGGACCAGCAACTGAAGAACGGACACGGTTACGACCACACGTTCGTGTTGAATCGACCGGCGGGCGACAGCGGGCTCGTTCACGCCGCGCACGTAGTGGACCCAACGAGTGGCCGCACGCTCGACGTGGCGACCACGGAGCCCGGCGTGCAGTTCTATACCGGGAACTTCCTCGACGGGAAGGTGGTGGGAAAGAACGGGCACGCGTATCCGCAGCGAGGTGGCTTCTGTCTCGAGACGCATCATTTCCCGGACTCGCCTAACAAGCCGCAGTTCCCGTCGACGATCCTGCGACCGGGTGAGACGTTTCACTCGCGGACGGTGTTCACGTTCGGGATCGCCGACTAGCATCTCGGTTTCGCCATGCAAGAAGATTTACCACAGAGCTCACAGAGGTCACGGAGAACAACAAAGCGACACCATTGAACCGCAGACGCGCAGAGGACGCGAAGAACGGCTTTGGGCAGTTTCTCTGCGACCTCCGCGTCTCTGCGGTTCAGTCTTTCTCCGTGACCTCTGTGGTAAAATCCAGTTCCGCGAAATCGACTTGCTATCTGACGGAGTCCCGCACCACGTTCGTGTACTCCGGCTCGACGTTCTCGAAGAACAGCCCCCGGAACTGACCCGGCCGCATCGCGGGGACCTCGAGCTCGAACCGATGCGGCCGGTCCGGCTCGAGTCGTGAGACATCGGCGTAGAACCCCACGAACGTCGACGGCACCACGCGTACCGCCGTATACGCCTTGCGCATCTCGACCGGCTGACCGTCAATGCGCAGCCGAACGTCCCACTTGTCGTTAGGCTCGGCGAACTGTGCATAGAGGAGTAGCCGGTCCGGCACGAGCCATGTCGTCAGCGAATCCTCCGCCGTCCACGGAATCGGCCACGAGCGCTTCCGCGCCGCGAGCTGATCGAACACGCGCCGTGGAATCGTGAACTCTCCACGAACCGTGCCGCCGGTGAACGTCGACTCGCCCACGGCCGCCGCATTTAGTCGGCCGAACTCTACGCCGTCGAACACGACGCGGAGCTCGACGACATCCCCGCGACGGGTCGGTTGAACGTCGACACCGTTGACCCTCGCTCGAGCGACACGCGCGCCAGGCGGCACGGCCACGAGGAGCGCCGCCGCGGTGCCGACCTCTCCGCGCACGTCACGCACGGTGAGCACGCCATTCTCCAGCGCCACTCGGCCAGGCGCATTGAACAGCAGTGGAGTGGTGACCGCAGCTGCCGGCCGGATCTCGACCACACGAGCCGAACCGGCATCGATCTCGAGTGTCACTGCATCGCCCGCGCTCCACGTACCCTCTCCGGGTTTTCCGATCCGTGTCCCTTCCGTCGGGTACAGCTCCCGCAGCTCGAATCGACCGGTGCCGCGAAAGCCGATGGACTCGTCGAGCTTGAAGTTCGCCGTCAGGCGCCGAGCGTCCGGGTTGAACAGGAAGATGAAGCCGCGATTCCCGACGATCGCCGACGTCCCGTCGATTTTCCCGAGCGCCGGTTGGCCCAGGATCGTGCGCGTATGACGCAGGTACTCCTTGTTCTCGACGGTCCAATCGAGCCAACGGCGGAACCACGCGCGATCGCTCGCCGAGAAGCTCGCGCGCTCGGCGCTGTCGCGCGCGGGGATCATGTTGAGCACGTTGTTCCACCCGCCCACCGCGATCGACGACAGCAGCGAGTATCGCCAGCCGAGGTAGTCCCAGTCACGCACGCGGTAGGGAAGCAGCACGACGCCGCGGTCCGCGGTCTTCATCGACGGCATCTCGTCCTGGTCGTTCGATCGCGACGTCTGATGCGTGATGAACCCCGGCACGATCTCGCTCGGCGCGAACTCGTAATTGCGGTAGCGATAGGCGGTGAAGCGCTCGCGGTCCGCGGAGACGCGGTCGAAGTGAAGGTCGGGGTAGGGCGCGAAGCTCTCCGGCTGCTCGTCGTGGAATGTCGGGTGCGGGTAGCTTCCGGCGAGCCAGCTCCACGGACCGTACAGGTGGTATGCCTGGCGTCCGTCGATCACGATGTCGGGCACGCGTCGGCGCAGCTCCTCCATCACACGTCGCCAACCCCACCACTGTGCATAACGACTGCTGCCCTCGAACGTGAGGAAGGTATGGTCGAACGCGTAGCCGGCGATGCCCGTGCGATGATGGAACGCGACCAGCTCGTCAATGAGCCAGTCCTGCAGCGCGCGGTTGGCCAGGCTGGCGCTCTGTCGCTTCGGATCGCTGCGCGAGGGAACGAGCCATTCGGGGTTCTGCGAGAACGGCAGGACGGGGTACACGTACGCAAGCAGCCCAACGCGCTTGCCTCGGGCGTAGTCCAGCATCTCCTTCACGCTCGGCGGGATCGGGCTCGTGCGCGGGTTCCACTCGTTCCTGCGAATCTTCTGGCCGAGGCCGAGCCAGAGGACGTGCTCCCAGCTCCAGTCGTCCACGCTGTCTTCGCGCCGTGATAGAGCCGAGTTGGACGGCGCGTATAGGACGTACTGGGCACCTAACGCGGAAGCCTGGTCGATCAGGTGGCGATATTCCGCCCGGCCTTCGGGCGTGCCGGCGTCGATCTGGTAGTCGTTCGCGCACCAGCCGACGAACACGTTGATGGGTCGAGTCGGACGGTACAGAAGGAATTCGCGGACCATGTCGGTGAATGCCGCGACCTCGGCTTCGTCGAGCCCTGGCTGCGCGGGTTCGGCCGGCGTGGACTGCCATTCGGGAACCAGCGCCGCCGGCACCATCCGGCCTGACAGCCGCACCGGCGCGATCAGCGCACGGTCCGACACGAACGGGCCGTACGCGGATCGCCATTGCATGTCGGGTGCATAGCGAATGGCGAGCGCGCGCCCGTCGCGCTGCACAGCGAGAAACGGGTTCTGCACCACCGTGAGCAGCGAATGCGACCGATCGAAGCGAGCGGCGGACCCGTAGACACCGGTCTGCAGATTGGATCGGGCGCTCGGTGGCTCGTAGAAGCTCGTCGGCGAGTCGTCGAACGTCTGGCGAATGAGCTCGATCTCTCGCACGCGAAAACTGTCCGCGGCAGCAACGCTCACTTCGATCTGTTTGCTGATGAACCGCCAGTCGGGACGAAGCTCGTAGCGGACTGTGAGCGTGACTGGCGGCGACGAGTATCGATAGGTCACGCGCTGCGGCTCGGCCTGAATCGTCGGTGGTGCGTCGCCGCGGGTCAGCGTCCGGTCGTCGACGGTCACGCTGAAGCGGTCCACTTCGAGGCCATAGCGGTGACCATCGGCCAGATCGGTGAGCGCGCGTAGCCCGCTCTTGTCGAATTCCGCGCGGACGTGTGCGTTCGCCAGCGTCTGGGCGGTCGCTCGGTGAGCGGTGGCGACGAGGGCGATGCCGATCGCCCATCGATGAACAGATTGGAGGATCATGTGGCACAACGATGCACACGACCTGCATCTTCTGCCACGTGGCGCTCTAGTGGCTCACGTCTGAGTTTCTGATGGCACGCACGCGGTGTTTGGGATTCGAGTACGTCCACTGAAACGGCTGCGCGGTCTTGTTATGCAGTTTGATGTACTGCCCCAGCTTCCTTCGGAGATCAGGCACGGACGTGAAGATGCCGCGCGCGATCAGGTCGCGCTCGATCTTCGCGAACCAGAGCTCGACCTGATTGAGCCACGAGCTGTAGGTCGGCGTGAAGTGGAAGTGCACGTTCGGGTGCGCGGCGAGCCACGCCTGCACGTCGCGGGTCTTGTGGGCCGACAGGTTGTCGAGGATCACATGCAGCTCCTGCGTCGCCCCGTAGTCGATCACCAGCCGGTCCATGAACAGGAGGAAGTCGAGGCTGCGGTGGCGCTCGGCGGGCATCCCATTCACGCGGCCGGTCGCGACCTCGAGGGCGGCGTAGAGCGAGAGCGTGCCGTGGCGGTAGTACTCGAACCCGTGGCGCTCGGCGCGGCCGGGCGAGAGCGGCAGCACCGGGTCCAACCGGTCGAGCGCCTGGATCGCGGTCTTCTCGTCGACGCAGAGCACGACCGCGTGCTCGGGCGGCTGGAGATACAGCCCGATGATGTCGGCGGCCTTCTGCTCGAACGCCGGGTCAGTGGTCGCCACGTACCGGTCGAGGCGGTGGGGTTGCAGGCGCGCGCGGTGCCAAACGCGCAGGACCGTCGATGGGCTCACGCCCACGTGCGCCGCCAGTCGGGGCGCGGTCCAATGCGTGAGCGGGGCGGGCGGCCGTTGCTCCCGCGTTATGCGCAGGATGCGCGCTTCGACGGCCGGGGTCAGCCGATGATCCTGCCGGCCGGCGCGCGGTGCGTCGGCGAGGGCGAGAATGCCGCCGTCGTGGTAGCGCTGTTTCCACTGCGCGACGAAGCGGTCCGTCACGGCCAGCGCGGTGCAGATGGCCGCGTAACTCGCGCCGTCGGCGAGCAACAAGATGCACCGGGCGCGGCGTGCGATGCCGGCCGGCGTGGAGGTCGCGCGGAGCAATCGCTCGAGGTCTGCTCGTTCCGTAGCGCTGAGCGCGAGTCGCATGGAGGCAAACATGCGCCCCGCCACCGCAAGACGGATGCTACCAACATCTCAGATGCGCTCCACTAGAAAGAAAATGCGCACTCGAGGCCGTTAGGCGAGCCTGGGATCGGCCACCGCTTCCCGTCCGGACGGATCACGCACAGAATCCGCTCGTCGCCAGCGCCGGAGAAATGATGAGAGTCGCTGCCCCCCTTGCTGCCTCACTCGGCTCGCTCTTGCTCTCGACGGCGATTCCGGCGCAGGACCACGTTCACGCCCCTCCACCCGCGACCGCTCCGGCGGCG
>DASUGD010000186.1:0-28358 GCA_036274195.1 Gemmatimonadaceae bacterium
ACTCTCCGCCGTTATCCTCCTCGAGGACCTCGTCCCCGCATCCCGACGATTCATGACCAACCAGCCTGTCCGCCGCGCGGCCACGTTCGCCGCCATGCTCGCGCTCACTGCATGCGCCTCGGCTCCCCCCGCCGTCCCCAGCGCCGCGGAGACAGGAGCCGGGACGGGCCGACAACCGACGCTCGTGGTGATGATCGTCGTGGACCAGTTCCGCGAGCCGTACCTCGAGCGCTATGGCGATCTGTTCACCGGTGGGCTCCGTCGCCTCCTCGACCAGGGGCGATTCTACACCAACGCGACGCACGACCACGCCGTGACGGAAACCGCCGTGGGTCACGCCACGCTGTCCACCGGCGTCTATCCGATGCGGCACGGGATCGTCTCAAACGAGTGGGCCGAACGGACGCGCGCGGGTTGGGTGGGCGTCTCGAATGTCGGAGACTCGACCGTCCAGATCGTCGGCTACCCGCCGCTGCCTGGCGTGTCGCCGCGCCATCTGATGCGCCCGGGGCTCGCGGACTGGATTGTCGCCGCGAATCCACGCTCGCAGGTCGCGTCGGTCTCCGCGAAGGACCGTGGCGCGGTGCTTCCGGCGGCGCACGCGCGGGGGCAGGTCTACTGGTTCGAGCCCCGGGTGGGCCGGTTCGTCACGTCGACGTATTACCGTGACCGATATCCCGCCTGGGCCGACGAGTTCACGCGGCGCGTCCTTCCCACGTACGCCCGGGACAGCGTGTGGAAGAGCCGCATCCCGGCATCCGCGCTCGGGCGTGCTTCCGCCGACGCCGCGCCATACGAGGGGGACGGTGTGCACACCCGGTTTCCACACCGGTACGTGGATGAGGGGCGCCCGGGCCGCTTCTGGGACTGGTTCGCGACGACGCCGATGCTCGACGCCGCGACGCTGGACTACGCGAAGACCATGGTCACGTCGCTCCGTCTGGGGCGCGACTCGAATCCGGACTTCCTGAATGTCTCACTGTCGCAGACTGACCGTATCGGACACGCCTACGGCCCGATGAGCCGGGAGCAGTTGGACAATCTGCTCCACCTCGACCGTACGTTAGGCGACTTCTTCGGCTTTCTCGACCGGAGCGTGGGGGCGGGACGCTGGGTCGTCGGCCTTTCGGCCGACCATGGCGCGTTGCTGGCTCCCGAAACGCTTCCGCAGCCTGGCGAATCGGCCGCGGGACGCCGCGCGACACCTGAGGAGCGTGCGGCGCTGAGGGCAATCGCCCGTGACGCGGACACCCTGGAGGCGTCGGGGGACACTGCGGTCGCGACGAAAACGGCCACTGCGCTCGCCCGATTACCGTTCGTCGCCGCCGCGTACACGCAGGCGTCGCTTCTCGGCGGAAGCCCCGCTGACTCGTTCGCCGTGCTCGAGCGCCGGTCGCTGTATCCCGGCCGCGCAGGCGCCGAGTTCAGCCGGTTCGGCGTCGAGGTCCGCTACGAGGAAGGGTGGATGGCCAGGGCGACCGGAACGACGCACGGAACGCCGTATTGGTACGACCGCCACGTTCCCATGATTTTCCTGGGCGCCGGGATTCCCGCCGGACGCGACACCACGCGCGCGGCGACGGTCGATTTCGCGCCAACGCTCGCCCGAATCATCGGTGTCACGCCGCCGACGGATCTCGACGGTCATGCACTCGTGGGCGTCGTCGAGCCATAGCTGGGGTCGAACATCGCGTTCGTTTCGAGCCGCTGCCACCACACGGAGTCGGCCTAACGCAGTTGCGTGGCTGGCGGGATCAACCGAGGCGGGTCCAGCCGAATCGCGCCAACTCTCCGATCACGCCAGCCACGCCCACCGACGCCAACCCCCACAGTAGCCGGTGGGCGAGCCGCCGATCCTTGCCGACGCGCCAGGCGAGCGGCCAGTTCACCAGCACACTCGTCACGGACGCGATGACGGCGCCGGTCGCCGCGACGCCAATGGAGGTCGTCCCGGCCCGGGCGAGATTGGCTGCCGCAGCGACAGCGCTCGCACTCGACACCAGCCCGCCCAACGCGCTCACGCCATAGAACCCGAGCTCACCCGCCCCCCGCTCGGCAAGCGTCCCAGCAACCTGCAACACCAGAAAAATGACGCCATACTTGAGCGCCACCGAGAGGGAGAACGGCGACGCCAGTCCCACCGTTTGCCCCACGTCGGTGCGCCCGTCAGCCGGCGTGGTCGGCGAAGCATCCGGGCCGCCTAACGGCGAATCGTCCGGCCCGTTGCTTCGATCTTCGGAGGGCGACTTCCACGCCAAGGCACATGCCACGCCAAGCATCAGGACGAATGACACGCTCCCCGCGAGCAGCGTGGCAGGCGCGAGCAATGCCAGCAGTATCGCGTTGCGAACGAGCATCGCGGCCGTGGCGAGCATGACGCCGCGGTACGCCACACCGTGGAAGCGACCGTTCGACTCTCGAAATCGCATGGCGAGCTCGGTCACGGTCACGGTACTGTTTACCAGCCCACCGAGAAAGCCTGCGAGCGCGATCCCGCGCGTCCCGTACAGCTTGAGCAGCACGTAGTTCGTGAACCCGAGCGCCGCGATCAGGATGACCGTCACCCATGCTGCCCTCGGCTCGACGAGCGACCACGGGTCGAGGCTCCCCGTCGGCAGCACCGGATACACGACGAACGCCAGGATAGCGAGCAGGATCGCCGAACGCAGCTCGCCGGCAGTCAGGGCTCGGCTGAAACCCGCGAGGGGCTCCTTCCACGCGAGTAGCGCGGCGGTCGCTACCCCGAGCGCCGTCGGTGTGAACGCGTGTCCCAGCCCTGCCAGCACGCCGATGAAGCCCGTGACGAGCAGCGCGCCTGACGTCGTGATCTCCGCACCCTCTCCAGTGCGGATCGTTTCGATGTTGAGCAGGACGACGAGCACGCCGAGGAGTCCCAGGGCCAGGAGTGCGAAGCGTTCGCCAAGTAGACCTCCGACCGCACCCAGCACAGCGGCAAACGCAAACGTGCGCAGCCCGGCCTCCTTGCCACGGCGCTCGCGCTCGAGACCAATGAACAGCCCGAGGGCCAACGCGAGGGCGAGGCGCGCCAAGGTAGGCAGGTATGGCCAGAGCGGACTGCTCGTCGGCATCGGCGTCGGCGATGAAGGGATGCAAAAAACCTACGATTATCGGCCCGTTCGCGATGAGCGACACCGATTACCGCGCGAGCGACATATACTGAAGATCCGAGCGAGGGCGCCATGGTTCGATACGTCACAGTCGCTGTCGCGGCATACCTGGCCATTCCGGCCGCCGCAGCTGCCCAGAGCGCGGTAGCGATCCGGAACGTCACGGTGATTCCGATGACCGACGCGAGGCCGGCCGCGCGCCAGTCCGTAATCATCCGGAATGGCCGGATCGCCGAGATCGGACCGTCCGCGCAGGTCCGCGTTCCCGAGGGGGCGAGCGTCGTCGACGGCACGGGCAAGTATCTCGTTCCCGGCTTCTTCGAGATGCACGCGCACACGTCGAAGACCAGGGCGTCCGCGTTAGGCCTCTACGTCACGTATGGCGTCACCACGATCCGCGATCAGGGGAGCGAGCACTCCGAGGTGCTGCGCTGGCGGCGAGAGATCAGGGACGGGTCGCGCGTCGGCCCGCGGATGTTCATCGCGGGCCCCTACCTGGAATCGCTCCGGAACATCCAGCGCATGCGACGCGACCCGCCGGAGTCGCGCGTCGAGCCGTTCGAGCGCGCCCGCATTCCCATTGGCTCCCCCGCGGACGCGCGCCGCGTCATCGACTCGCTCTCGAAGCTGGAGCTCGACCACTTCAAGGTTCGCACGGTGCAGGACAGCGCGACGTATCTCGCGCTGGCACGTGCCGCGCACGCGCACGGCAAGCGGCTGGTCGGGCACTACGTCGCCGCATCGCCGGCGCTGTTCCTCGAGGCAAGGCAGGACGGCGTCGAGCACGGGTTTCCGCTCTCGTTCGACTCGCTCCCTCGCGATCGGCGCATGGCGTTCTGGCGCGAGCTCGCGAAGCGCGACGTCGGCGTGGTGCCGACGCTCGTCACGATCGTCGAATCCGGGTTCCGGCCGCAGAGCTACTTCCAGGCGCTCGTTGCGGACACGACGGGCGCCACGCATCCGCTCCGGCCGTACCTCTCGAAGTTCATGATTCTCGACTGGCGCGAGCAGGTGGAGGAAGCAACACCCGAGCGTCGCGCGGCGCTCGAGCACGCGTGGCCGAGCTGGCTCCGGCAGGTCCGCGAGATGCGAGAGGCCGGCGTGCGGATCATGACTGGTTCGGACGTGGCAGTCCTGAACGTGTTCCCCGGACTTTCGCTCCACGAGGAGCTGCGCCTCTTCGTGGATTCGGTGGGCATGAGCCCGATGGAGGCGCTCGCGAGCGCGACGCGAAAGCCGGCCGAGTGGCTCGGGGTGGCGGACTCGGTCGGGACCATCGGACCGGGGAAGGTGGCGGACCTCGTTCTACTCGACGCCGACCCTCTCGCCGACATCAAGAACACTCAGCGGATCTCGGCGGTGGTGTTGCGCGGGAAGCTCTTTCGGAAGGGCGACCTGGACACGCTGCGTGAGGGGGTGCGCGCGATGCCCGACATTCGCACGAACGACTGGGTACGGTAGCGGTCGGTCGCCTAACGAGTGCTGTCAGGCGTTCTGCCACCCAGCCAGAGCAGTGCGTCGATGATCAGCCGATCCTGGACCGGATTACCGAGCGTGTACGACAGCGTCTTGTTGGTCGAGTCGTATTTGTGCTCGTAGTCGATGTCGTTGTGGCCCATGTTGAAGTAGATCATGCGGTACTTCCGGTTGGTCCACACGACCGGGTAGTAGCCGCTGTGCCAGATCTCGTGCGGCTTGGGGCCGGTCCCCAGCGGGAAGCTGGTCGAGTCGATCGAGAGCAGAATGTCGATGTCGGGATTCGCTCGCAGGTCTTTCTCCCAGCGGTACCACTCGCTCGGTGAGGAGCGGAACGTCGCGGGCAAGTTACGAGTCGCCGGATGCGTACCGTCTTCGACTCTGAGAATGGCTGACACCGGGCGCCACGTGTTGCTCGCGTACTGGCCGGAGCCCAGGAACGTGTCGTGGTACCAGCTCCAGTTCGCCGGGTACGCTGAGGGCGTGAGCGCGAAGCCGGCGAAGTGGAAGCCCATCCAGGCTCCGCCGTGCTCCATGTACTGCTGGAAGGCGGCGCGCTGTGCGGGGTCCTCGGGACGTGTGTCGAGGAAGACCACGACCTGATAGCTAGCAAGGATGGCTGCGTTGAGATTGTCCCAGTTCGACGTCGTGTCGTAGTCGAAGTGGTATTGCGCGGCGATCTGCGGAAACCAGCGCTCGGCTTCCCGGACGAAGCTGATGTGTGCGTCGTCCTTCTTCGCGGTGAAGAACGCGATGACGCGAAACGCGCGCGTGCTGTCCTGGGCAATGGCGGCCTGGGGGGAGGCGAAGAGCGTCGCGATAACCGACGCGCCGAGGGCGAAGCGGGTGGCGATGCTCGTCATGGTGGCAAGCTGTAGCGGGACGACTGGCGCGTCCAGCGTGCACGGTGACGACTACGTCAGGTGACGTACTGCGCTCGACGCACGGGCCGACGCATCGTCGGCCGGTTCGCTCGAGGAGCTACGCATGCACCGGTTCGCGCCCGCCGTGTTCGCCATCGCTCTTGCGCAAGCGGTCCTCGTCCCGCTTCCGCTCACCGCCCAGCGCCGGGCTGCTCTCACCGTTGGAGTGACGACGGTTGATCAGAATCACGAGAGCCGTCAGCCCGTCGAGTCGGGCGGGCAACTATCACCACATCCCTGGCCAGGCGCCGACTCCACTGCCAAAAAGCTTTCGCTCGGGCGCCACCTGCTGGTCGGCGCCGGTATTGGCACGGTGGCAGGGTTAGTGATCGCGACCTACGGGCAGTCCCGCCAAACCGGACCCGGCGACGAGGACATGATGCCATTCCTGGTACCGGCCTTCGGGGCCGCTGGCGGCGCACTCCTCGGCACGGTGATCGGATGGACGGTCTACCTCGTTCGAATCAGCCCACCCCCGACCTGAATCACGCCAATCAATGTGAAGGCATCCGAATAGGTTTGCGGTCGCGACTCGAGAACGACGAGGTCTTTCGCAACGTCACCGAGACGACGTAGCGCGGCATGCCTGGCGGCAACTCCTCGACACCGACGTCGGCTGCCGGGTCACTCAGCATCTTGCCGACGCGTTTCCACTCGAGCTGGTCGATGAACGCGATTTGCTCGAACTCCTTCCGATCGCCGTTAGGCGCCTGGATCTCGACCTCGCTCAGCATGCGGCCGATGTCGACGATCTTTTGAGCCGCCGGGTTCGTGTCGAACAGCTGGTCGATCTCGGCCTTCTCCATGTCGTCGAGCGACAGGCCGTTCTCGCGGAGATGCGTCTCGAGCGCGTGACCGGCGGAGAGGATGCCGGTCAGGCGCGGAAAGATCTCCAGGCCGTAGGGCGTGGGCCGAAAGACCCCGGCCCGTTGACGTTTGCTGCGGACATCTTCGAGCTTGGATTCGCCGATGAGGACGCCGGCGTGATAGAAAGTGTATGTCATGGGCGCACGGTACGCCCCTGCTGCGCCGAATGCGTCATCGAAACACAGCGCCTCGTACCAAAGGAACGCAAGGCGACCGACCGCCCCATGAGCGTCAAGAGCGGCATGCTGACCATCCCGCTCTACCGGGACGCCGTCTCTCCCCACGAGCCGCATTGAAGACGGGACGACCGCTCCTCACTCGACCAAATTGGATCGCGGAGGGCGCTCGGAATGACACGTCCGACGCCACGCCGGCATCGCGGCCGGGACGGTGGGGGTAACGGCAAGACCTAACGCGGATTTCGAACAGCGATTCCGCCGATGCTCGCAGATTTCCCCCGTGTGCGGCGATGGCTCCGACGGCACGGCCGGCTCTCATCATCTTATTGTGTTTATTGTTCAACGACCTCAGGAAGCCCGTGCGTCCCGAGGTCGTCATTCCCAATTCCCGGCTCGTTGCGAGTGGAGACGTGAGGCCGAGGAGCGATCCGACGCCTCCGAGGCATCCGCCGCATCCGACCACCTCTTTCGTCTGTGGGGCTGGCCCTCTCGGGTCCGCAGCGGCCTCTGCGCCCTGCGCGCAGCAGCGCAGGCGGAGCCCTGTCATTCCGAGCGCGGGCACCCGCGCTCGGAATGACTGCCTACTCGCCTCGATCGCTCCCCGACCGGTCCTCACACGGTGGGCCAACGAGCCCGGCTCCTTTTATGAACGACCCCTGGACGCGTCGAGTGGCTTCCCGAGACGGTCCGTCCTCTACGACGCCGAGGCACCAACGAGCCGTCTGAACGCTGGGTTGGCGCGCAACGGATCCCACATCGGGTCGAAGCGCAGGTCGTTCACGGAGACATCGGATGGGATCGACAACAGGAACCTGAGTCGCCTAACGGCACTATCGGTCTCACCGACCAGCGTCTCGACGAACGCATAATCCTCCTGCAAGTCCGTCCCGTCGATTCCGTCCTGCGATGCTGTCAGGATCTCCGTCGAACGCGCTGCTTCTCGCAGCGCGTCGCTCTTGCGACCCAGCAGTGCGTACGCAATCGCAAGCTGCATATGCATGAACGCTTCCTTGGGCTCCGCCGCCACGTGCCGCTCGAGGATCGTCCGCCCGGAGTCGGCATACGCCCGCATGCGCTCCCGCTGACCTTCACGTCGTGCCCAATCCGCAGTCCAGATCATGAGCTGTGCCGTGTCTCCACGGAACAGGTCCGGCGTTAGGCTCCGCAACACGGCGCTGTCTCGCGCGGTGTATCCGACGAGCATGGCCGCCTTGAACCGGAGCCTGTCGATGATCTTCCCCCCGTCGGGCAGCGCCATCCCGTCCTGCAGTGACCGGCGGGCGGCCGCCACGTCGCCCGTCTCAGCGAGAATAAAGGTCGCGCGATCCGCATAGACGCCCGCCCATCGCGGGTTCAGTGCAAGCGTCCGGTCGACATACCGAATCGCGTCGGCGAAGTGGCGCATCGCGCCGTGGATGTTCGAAACGTTGAAGGCGGTCGACGCCGCGCGCGGGTCGAGCTCCGACGCACGCTCGAGGTTCGCTACCGCCTCCCCGAGACGTCCTAACCGTCGCAGCAGCGTGCCGCGATTCGCGTACACCTCCGCGCTCCCAGGTTGCCGATCCGCTGCTATCGCGAACTCGGCCAGCGCGCGATCGTAGTCATGACCGCTCAGGTAGTAGTACATGCCGAGTGCCATGTGCGCTTCGGGGAGCTCCGGGTCGAGGCGCACCGCCGTCTCCGCGGCCGCTCGCATGAGCGCGAGACGCTTCGCCGTGCGGTCCGTGTTCGCCCCGTACAGGCTACCGTGCGCCTTCGCGAGCCGCGCGTACGCAAGCGCGAACTTCGGGTCGAGCGCCACGGCTCGCTCGAACATTTCGACGGCACGGGGCGTGGTGTGGACTTCATCCTCCAACGCGGTACGAAGCGCCTCGCCTCGCAGGTAATACGAGTATGCCTCGAAGTTCTCCGTCGGTCGCGCCGAGATGGACTTTCGCTCGCGGGCGCCGAGCGCGACCTCCAAGGCTTCGGCCACACGCTCGCCGATCTGACCTTCGACGTTGAACAGGTCCTCGGTTCTGGCGTCATAGTGGTCGGCCCACACCGAGCTGCCATCGCGCGTCCGCACCAGCTCGACGGTGACTCGCACACGCCGGGCGGCAGAGTCGGAGCGATCCCAACGGACGTGTCCGTCGAGCAGGTAGTCGACGCCGAGCTCGCGGGCGACCTCGTTGCGCGGCTTCGTCGTGTTGCGGTACTGCCGCGTGCTGCCGGGCGACATCACGCGCACGCCGGCGATGCTCGTCAGGCGGCTCGCCAGCTCGTCGCTCACGCCAGCGGCGAAGTACGCGTCGTCGGCCGCACCGACGTTGGTGAACGGCAGCACGGCCAGCGCTGGTCCGGACACCGGGAGCGGCATCGCGCTCCCGGGCAGCGCGCCGGTTGCCGCGCGGCGGAGCTCCACGATGCCGGCCGCGACGCTCGCGACGCCCACCACAGCCGCCGCCATGACCCATGGACGGCGCCACGCGGGCCGTCGGGCGGGAAACGGCGGGCTTCCAGCGCCTAACGCCGAGGCGGCGGCGTCGCTCAACGCCTGGGCGAGCGCCGTGGTGCTCTGGAACCGATCGTCAGGGCGCGGCGTGAGCGCACGTGCCACGACCGCATCGATCGCTACAGGCAGGTCGCTACAGATCCTGCTTGGTGCCGTCGGGCTGGCGCGGCGCGTGACTCCCTCGAGGGTTTGATCGGAGAACGGCAGCTGGCCGGTGAGCATCTCGAACGTCATGCAACCGAGGCTGTAGACATCGCTGCGCGCATCGACGTCCTCCGCACGGGCCTGCTCGGGGCTCATGTACGCGGGGGTGCCGAGCACGAAGCCCGCGAGCGTGAGCCCTGCCGGGAGGTCCCTCGCACCTAACGGGTGCTCGGGATCGCGCTGGCCAGTCGCCAGTGCGATCGCCTTCGCCACCCCGAAGTCGGCGACGACGACGTGGGCACCATCCATGAGGACATTCGCGGGCTTCACGTCTCGGTGCACCACGCCGTTCGCGTGCGCATAGGCGAGCGCGTCGGCCACCTCGCGCACGATCGCGACGACGTCGGCCAGCGGCAGCCTCCCCTCCCGGTCCAGGCGTCGTTCCAGCGACTCGCCTTGGATGAACGGCATCGTGAAGTACACGAGCCCGTCCGGCGACTCGCCCGCGGTCATCACCGGCACGATGTGTGGGTGGCGGAGCGACGCGGCCAGTCGCGTCTCCTGGTGGAAGCGCTCGGTGCTCAGGCCCGCCCGCAGCTCCGGCGGCAGCACCTTCACCACGACCCGCCGGCCGAGTCGGGTCTCCTCGGCCACGAACACGCGGCTCATGCCGCCGCCGGCGAGCTCGCGTTCGATCCGGTACGCCGTGCCTAACGCTGCCTGGAGCCGCTCGGCCAGGTCTGGCCCGTCGCCTCCCTGTGCGGCGGGAGGCGTCTCGAGGAAGTCGGCATCGCTGTCGTACGCCGCGAGAAGCGACTCCACCTCGGCGCGAAGCTCCGCGTCGGTGCCGCAGGCGTTGGCGATGAAGGCCGACCGCTCGGCCGCGGGACGTTCGACGGCGTCGGCGAAGATCGCGTCGATGGCGCGCCACCGTTCGGCGCTGACCGGCGCACGGCGGACTGTCATTCCTCGCGTCGCTCGGGATGACTCACGCGGTCGTCAGCTCCCGGCGGAGCCACGCGCGCGCGATCGTCCACTCGCGCTTCACGGTCGCCGGGGACGCGTCCAGCGCCTTCGCCGTCTCCTCGATGCTCAGGCCGACGAAGTAGCGGAGCTCCACCACTCGAGCCTTTCGCGCGTCCTGGGCGGCCAGGCGATCCAGCGCGGCGTCCAGCTCGACGACGTCCACGGTGTCCTCGGCAACGGCAACGCGGTCGGCGGCACCGAGCGACAGCGGTCGCACGTTTCCGCCGCGTTTCGCTCGCTGGCGGGCGCGCGCATGGTCGACCAGCACCGATCGCATCACCATTGCGGCGACAGCCAGAAAGTGCGAGCGGCTTTCGGCTCCGGCTCCGGGCTGGTTGACCAACCGCACGTACGCCTCGTTGATAAGCGCCGTCGGCTGCAGCGTGTGCTCGTGGCGCTGATCCCGTAAGGCCTGGCGAGCCTGCTGATGCAGGATCGAGTAGACCTCGGGCACGAGCGCATCGAGGGCGGCGCGGTCACCGCGTCCCCATGCATCGAGCAGCTGGCTGATGGAGCGAGGTGAATCGGACGCCATCGTCCGTGAGCCGATTTCCCGCTGAACGTCGACTAACCAAGATAGGAAGCGACCAACCGGCCACAACCCCCGACTCTGCAACCGGTCGGCAAGCGTGTGCCGTCACACTCACGTGGAACCGCCCCATGACGACCGAATTCCCTCAAATCGTTCCTGCCGGTGTAGTTACGCAGGAGTTCCGGACCGTGGAAACGGTTCGCCGAGGCATCATCGCCGGCGTCGTTGGCAACATGCTCGAGTGGTACGACTTCGCGCTGTTCGGCTTCTTCGCCGCGCAGATCGGCGCCCATTTCTTCCCGGCGTCCAACCCCACCGCGTCGCTGCTTGCCGCGTACGGGACGTTCGCTGCGGGCTTCCTCATGCGGCCGATTGGCGGTGCTTTTTTTGGCTACATCGGCGACAAGTTCGGGCGTAAGCAGGCGCTGCTCTGGTCGGTTCTGGCGATGGCCCTCCCGTCGTTCTGCATTGGGCTCTTGCCAAGCGAGGCGAGCATTGGGCTGGCCGCGCCGGTGCTGCTGCTCGTGTTCCGACTGCTGCAGGGACTCGCCGTTGGCGGCGAGTACATGGCGTCGTCGGTGTTCCTCGTCGAAGGCGCGCTGCCCGGGAAGCGCGGGTTGATGGGCGCGTGGAGTCCATTCGGCTGCTTCGCAGGCACGCTGCTTGGCTCGGCGGCCGGTCTGATCGTGAATTCGACCCTGTCCCCGAGCGCCGTGATGGCGTACGGCTGGCGCCTTCCGTTCCTGTTCGGGCTTGCCGTCGCGCTTGGCGGCATCGTCATTCGACGCAACTTCGTCGAGAAGGTTCCGCATCAGCCGCCCGCGAAGTCGCCCCTTGGCGAATCGTTCCGCAACCACTGGCGCACGATCGTGCACCTGATCCTGCTCGTCGCGGGCTTGAGCGTCGGGTTCTACACGACCTTCGTGTACTCGGCCACGTGGCTGAAGCAGGTCGCGGGCGTGTCGGCGAAGACGGGGTTCGAGATCAACACCATCGCGATGGCGTTGTCGCTCGGTGCCGTTCTCCTTGCGGGTGGCTTGAGCGATCGATTCGGGCGGCGTCCTGTGGTCGCCGTGATCACCGGCCTGCTCATGGTGGTCTCGTATCCGCTCATGGCGTGGATGGCGAGCGGTCAGTGGATCGCCGTTTTCGTGGGACAGGTGATCCTCTCGCTGCTCGTTTCGGGAGCCGCCGGGGTGCTGGCCTCGACGATGGCGGAGCTCGCGCCGTGGCGGGTGCGCTGCACGGTGCTCTCGATCTCGTACAACTTCGGCGTTGCGCTGCTCGGTGGGACGACGCCGCTGGTCGCTGCGTGGCTGGTGTCGCGGACCGGGTTCTCGCTCGCGCCGGCCGTGTACCTGGCGATCTCGGGTGCGCTGTCGTTCTTCGGTGCCCTCGCGCTTCCGAGGACGATGCCCCATCGCCTCACGACCGAATTCCAGTCCGTCCGGGCGCGACCGGCAGCGCGGCCCGTCGCCTGACCATCGCCTAACGCTTGCCATTCGGCAGAGAGGTTGCCATGACCATGCAGACGAATCCCTACGACGTCGGACTCGACAAGAATCCGGCGAACTACGCTTCACTGACGCCGATCGACTTCATCGCCTGGAGCGCCCGGGTGTGCCCGACTCGCGTCGCGGTCATTCACGGCGAGCGGCGCTTCACGTGGGCCGAGACGTACGCGCGGTCTCGCCGACTCGCCTCGGCGCTGGTTGGCATGGGGATCACCGTTGGTGATACGGTGGCCGCCCTGCTCTCCAACACGCCGGAGCATTACGAGGCACACTTCGGCGTGCCGATGACCGGCGCGGTGCTCAACGCGCTCAACACGCGGCTGGACGCGCGCGCGATAGCGTTCATGCTCGAGCACGGGGAGGCGAAGGTCCTGCTCGTCGACCGCGAGTTCTCCGCGCTGGCCGCCGCGGCGTTAGGCATGATCGACCGGCGGCCGATCGTGATCGGCGTCGATGATCCCGTCTACGACGGTGACGGCGAGCTCCTGGGCGTGGAGTACGAGACGTTCCTGAGCCGCGGCGACCCGGAATACGCGTGGCAGCCGCCGTCCGACGAGTGGAACGCGATCGCGTTGAGCTACACGTCCGGCACGACGGGCGACCCGAAGGGCGTCGTCACGCATCACCGCGGGGCGTATCTCAACGCGATCGGGAACGTGCTCGCGTGGAACATGCAGCGGTATCCGGTCTATCTCTGGACGCTGCCGATGTTCCACTGCAACGGCTGGTGCTTCCCGTGGAGCATTGCCGCGCAATCCGGCACGAACGTGTGTCTGCGGAAGGTGGAACCGGCGGCGATCTTCCGGTTGATGAAGGAGCATCGGGTGACGCACTACTGCGGCGCTCCGGTCGTTCACAACACGCTGGTGTCGGCGCCGGCGGAGCTCCGCGAAGGCCTCACGCATCACATGCACGCGATGGTGGCTGGGGCGTCGCCGCCGTCCTCGATGATCGAAGGCCTCGAGCGCATCAACATCGAGCTCACCCACACCTACGGCCTCACCGAGGTGTACGGGCCGAGTGCGGCGTGCACGAAGCAGGAGGAGTGGGAGGCCCTCTCGCCTAACGAGGTCGCGGTGCGAAACGGACGTCAGGGAGTGCCCTACGTGCTCCAGGGCGACGCCGCGGTGCTCGACCCGACGCGGATGGAGCGCGTCCCGGCCGATGGCGAGACGATGGGCGAGATCATGTTCCGCGGGAACATCGTGATGAAGGGCTATCTCAAGAACCCGGTGGCGACGCAGAAGGCGTTCGCGGGCGGCTGGTTCCATTCGGGCGACCTCGCGGTCACGCACGCGGACGGCTACATGAAGATCAAGGATCGCGCGAAGGACATCATCATCTCGGGGGGCGAGAACATCTCATCGCTCGAGGTGGAGGAGGTGCTGTTCCGGCACCCGGGGGTGTTCGCAGCCGCTGTCGTCGCGCAGCCACACGAGAAGTGGGGCGAAACGCCGGTGGCGTTCGTCGAGCTCAGGCCTGGCGCGTCGCTCTCGGAGGACGATCTCATCGCGCACTGCTACGAACAGCTTGCTCGCTTCAAGGTGCCGAAGACGATCATGTTCGGTCCGCTGCCTCGGACATCCACCGGCAAGGTGCAGAAATTCATTCTTCGGGAAAGAGTAAAGTCCGTCGAGGCGATCGTCTAAACGGCGCAGCGCCCGAAGGGCGCACAGCCAAAGGGCGCAGGGCCCAAACGACGCAGGACCCGAACGACGCAGGACCCGAACGACGCAGGGCCCAAAGGGCGCAGGGCCCAAACGACGCAAGACCCAAACTACAAGAGCGGAGGACTCACGGCGCAATTCCGCGTCGTGAGTCACTGCCGCAGAAAGGAATCCAACATCTTCGCAATCACAACCAAACGGTTGTGAATCGGCCAATAGTCTCGTTTGTCGATTCGACCCGTTCGGAAATTCGCGCTCAGGTGAGCAATGGTCTCTTCGGTCTCACCGCGCGCGATCTCGAATGAGCGCGCCCGATCTCGGCCGGGGCGGCGGCCGAGGCCTTCGCTGATGTTCGCGGCGATCGCTTGCACAGAGGCTCGCATCTGCGTGACGTGCAATAACCGTCCGCGCGGCGATCGATCAATCAGCGCGTTGACCTGATCCGCCACTTGCTCGGCAGCGTCGAGCAAAATGAGGTCGCGTTTCGGCATGACGCTATGTAGCGCCTAACGGTGTATTGAGCGTCAGCGTTGCGTCGCGACCCCTACCAATCCATTCCAGGGGCGACCGCCGTTGGCTGTTGACGCTCTTGCCGTATGGGTCCTGCGTCGTTTGGGTCCTGCGTCGTTTGGGCCCTGCGTCGTTTGGGGCCCTGCGTCGTTTGGGCCCTGCCGCCCTTCGGGCTTTGCGCCGGGCGGCCTCTACGTCTTGCCTGTTCGCGCGACCATGCGGATCTTCGGCGAATGACTATCATTCGCCCGCTGTCCCTCGCCGTCGTGTTCGCCTGCGCCGCCCCTCGGGTCGCGCTCACGCAGCAGCAGTTCACGCTCGACCAGGTACTGGGCGCGCCGTTCGCCAGCGACCTGGTCGCCGCTCACCGCGGGAGCTCCGTCGCCTGGATCGTCAACCAGCGCGGCGCCCGCAACGTCTGGGTCGCGACCGGGCCATCCTGGCAACCGCGGCAGGTCACGCGGTACCAGGGCGACGATGGCCAGGAGATCGAGAGCCTAACGTTCACGCCCGACGGCCGGTCGGTCGTGTACGTCCGGGGCGGGTCCTCGAATGGCGCGGGCGAGCGGCCGAACCCGGCGCTCATTCGCGGTGGCGTCGATCAGGCGATCTGGATCGCGTCCCTCGACCAGGGCACGCCCCGCAAGATCGCCGAGGGCTCCTCGCCCGAGCTCTCGCCGTCGGGTGATTCGCTCGCGTTCACGCGCGGCGGGCAGGTCTGGATCGTCCCCGTCTCCGACGCCGGCGCGAAGCCGGCCGAGCTCACCAAGCTCCGTGGCGGGTCGTCCAGCCTGCGCTGGTCCCCGGACGGCAAGCGACTGGCGTTCGTGAGCAACCGCGAGCGCCACAGCTTCGTCGGCGTCTGGGACTTCACAACGAGCACGCTTCGCTACATCGATCCGAGCACCGACCAGGACGGCGCGGCAGTCTGGTCCCCTGACGGAAAGTCGCTGGCGTTCATCCGCTCGCCGTCGCAGGTGTCCGACCTCATCTTCGTACCCGAGCGCGAGAGCCCGATTCCCTGGTCGATCCGCGTCGCGGACGCGAGCACCGGGACGTCACGTGAGGTGTGGCGCGCCAAGCCGGGGAAGGGGAGCGTGTTCCGCGAGATCGTCGCGGAAGACCAGCTGTTCTGGTCGCCTAACGCGGATCGCATCGTCTTCCCGTGGGAGGCGGACGGGTGGACGCACCTGTACAGCGTGTCGCTCGCCGGCGGCGCGCCAGCGCTGCTCACACCCGGCGCGTTCGAGGTCGAGCATGTGACGGCAACGCCGGACGGCCGATCGCTCGTGTACTCCTCGAACGATGGTGACATCGACCGGCGCCACATCTGGCGAGTGGCGGTGGATGGGTCGTCGAAGCCCGCCGCGCTGACGAGTGGCAAGGGACTCGAGTGGGGCCCGGTCGTGACGACCGAGGCGACGCTGGTGCTCCGCTCGGACGCGCGTCTGCCCGCTCGGGTGGCACGGCTCGACGGTGGCGCCCTGCAGGATCTGGGGGCCGGCGGAATGCCGAGCGACTTCCCGGCCGCCGCGCTGGTCGAACCGACACAGGTGATCCTCCGCGCCGCCGACGGGACACCGGTGCACGCGCAGCTCTTCCTGCCGCCTAACGCCAAGCCCGGCGAGCGTCACCCGGCCGCCATCTTCTTCCATGGCGGCTCGCGGCGCCAGATGCTGCTCGGCTGGCACTACATGTATTACTACTCGAACGCGTACGGCATGAATCAGTACCTGGCGAACCACGGGTACGCCGTGCTGTCCGTGAACTACCGCAGCGGCATCGGCTATGGGCTCGACTTCCGCGAGGCGCTGGCGTATGGCGCCGCCGGCGCGAGCGAGTATCAGGACGTCGTGGCGGCGGGCAAATACATGCGCGCCCGGGCGGACGTCGATCCGGCGCGCGTCGCGCTCTGGGGCGGATCGTACGGCGGATATCTCACCGCGATGGGGCTCGCACGCAACTCGGACCTGTTCGCCGCGGGCGTCGACATTCACGGCGTGCACGACTGGAACTCGGAGATCCCGAACTTCGTTCCGGCGTACGACTCACTGCATTACGCAAAGGAGTCGGCGCTGGCGTACCGCTCATCGCCCATCTCGGCGATCTCGGGGTGGCGGTCGCCGGTGCTGCTGATTCACGGAGACGACGACCGGAACGTGCCGTTCACGGAGTCGGTCACGATCGCGTACGAGCTGCGGAAGCGCGGCGTTCCGGTCGAGGAGCTCATCTTCCCCGACGAAGTGCACGATTTCCTGTTATGGCGAAACTGGGTGAGCGCGTACCGCGCTGCCGACGATTTCCTCGGAAGGCGACTCAAGGCCCGCGCGACCGCATCGAGCACACTGCCAGTCCCATGACGGTGGCCGCGGCGGCGCTGCTCGCGGCGCTCGCGTGCACGCCACTCTGCGGGTACGGCCAGGCGTCGGCGGTGAGCCGGAACGCAGCGCCTCCAACACGCGATCCCTTCACCCCGGGCTTCGTCCCCAAGAAGGAGCTGCCGGACGGCCACGTTCCGCCGCCTAACGAAGACGGCAACTTCGTCATCGGGCCGACGCATCCTGCCGCACCGGAGATGAGCAGGCAGGACGGTGCGCCGCGCGGCACGGTACACACGTTCACGATGCGCTCGGAGGACAGCAGGTTCTATCCTGGCATCGCCCGGGACTCCGGGACGTTCGGCACCGTCAGCCCCACCGACCCGGCGACGTTGGTCGTGACGACCAGTCACCCCGCCCGGTACACGCGCACGGTCGCCGTCTATGTCCCCGCACAATACGTCCCGGGCACGGTCGCGCCGTTCATCGTCGGGGCGGACGGACCCGACACCGCGCTGTTCAGGGCGCTCGACAATCTCATCGCGCAGAAGCGCGTACCGGTCATGGTCGCCATCTCGATCGGCAACGGCGGCGGGGACGCGCAGGGCAGCCAGCGCGGCCTGGAGTACGACACCATGTCGGGCCGCTACGCCGAGTTCGTCGAGACCGAGGTGCTGCCGCTCGTCGAGCGGCGATACGGCGTACGCCTAACGAAAGATCCCGACGGCCGCGCGACGATGGGCGGCAGCTCGGGAGGCTCCGCCGCCTTCATCATGGCGTGGTACCACCCGGAGCTCTACCATAGAGTCCTCGCCTACTCGATCACGGCGATCAACCAGCAGTGGCCGCACTCGAGCGAGACGCCGCACGGCGCGTGGGAACTGCACGAACGGCTCATCCCGAACAGCCCGCCCAGGCCCATTCGTGTCTGGCTGGCCGTTGGCGACCGGGACTTTCTCAACCCCAACGTCATGCGTGACGGGATGCACGACTGGGTGCTCGCGAGCGAAAACATGGCTCGCGTACTGGCCGCGAAGGGCTACCACTACCAGTACGTCTTCGCCCGCAACGCCGGGCACGTCGATCGCGACATGAAGCGGCAAACGCTGCCGGCCGCGCTCGAATGGCTCTGGCGTGGTTATGCTCCGTAAGGGGTCAGACTCCCTATTCATCGTTCGAACGGGCCTGAAATCACGAGCATTCTCTCCATGCAGATCATCTCCTTCGCCACACAGGACACGGAGTGGAAGACTCCCCGGATGGGGATCGTCCTCCACACGAATGGGCAGGATAGCCGGCACCGCCTCGACTGCGAGAAGCTGTTCGCGCCCGCCGAGCGTCCGTCGAATCCTCTGGCGTGGTTCGACATGGATGGGCCGTGGCTTCGACGAGCCCGCGAGACCGCCGCGCGCCTCGAGCGCGATGCGACCGCACTCGCCGAAGCGCGCGCGAGCGGATGGCTCGTGCCGAGCCAGGATGCGTATTGGTTCGCCCCGGTTCCGCGACCCGGAAAGATCGTGTGCATAGGCTTGAACTACCGCGACCACGCGGCCGAGAGTGGCCTCGCGGTGCCGAAGACGCCTGTGATCTTCTCGAAGTTCCCGAGCTGCGTGATCGCGCCGGGCGAGCCCGTCGTCATTCCCCCTGCCAGTGAGAAGGTCGACTACGAGGCGGAGCTCGCGGTGGTGATCGGCCGTCGCGCATCGCACGTTCCCGCCGACCGCGCCTACGAGTACGTCTTGGGCTACACGGCGTTCAACGACGTCACGGCGCGCGACTTCCAGTTCGGCGACGGCCAGTGGCAGCGTGGCAAGTCGTGTGACACGTTCGCGCCGATGGGGCAGGCGATCGTCACCACGGACGAGATCCCCGATCCGCATACGCTCCGCATCTCGCTCACGGTCAACGACACCGTGATGCAGGACTCGAACACGAGTCAGTTGATCTTCCGCGTGCCCGAGCTGATCGCGTTCATCACCGCCAGCATCACGCTCGAGCCAGGGGACGTGATCGCGACCGGGACGCCAGCCGGCGTCGGGTTCGCGCGGAAGCCTCCGGTGTTTCTCGAGCCGGGTGACCGGATGGAAGTCCGCATCGACGGGATTGGTGCGCTCTGGAATCCGGTCGTCGTGTCACCGGTGCCGCGTCAGGCGACGCCACAGGCGGTCGGCACCTCCCGCGACACGATCCCGTTCGCATGACGGATCCGGTCCTGGGCTGGCTCCTCGACAGCGACCCGTCGATCCGCTGGCAGGTGATGCGCGACCTCACCGATACGCCGGCGGACGTCGTCGCGGCCGAGCGGTCGCGCGTGGCGTCGGAGGGGTGGGGCCTAACGCTGCTCGAGCAGCAGCGGCCCGATGGTCAATGGGGCGACGCCGTCGTCCACCCATTCTGGTGGACGAACATGTACACCCTCGTGTTCCTGCGCGACCTGGGGGTAGACCCCACAGACGCGCGCGTGCGGGCGGCGATCGATCTCGTCAGGGACGACGTCACGTGGGGGCCGGAGTTCCACAACTCGCCTTTCTTCGAGGGCGAGGTCGAACCATGTATCAATGGCCGAGTGGTGGCGTTAGGCGCGTATTTCGGCGTGCGGAGTGATCGGCTCGTCGACCGGCTGTTGGGAGAGGCGCTCGCGGATGGCGGCTGGAACTGCGAGGCGGAGCGAGGCTCGGTACGCTCGTCGTTCCACACGACGCTCTGCGTGCTCGAAGGGTTGCTCGCGTACGAGAAAACGTTCGGTGCAGCGCCGGCGGTGACCGACGGGCGAAGGCGTGGGGAGGAGTATCTCCTCGAGCGCCGTCTGCTTCGGAGGCTGTCGACGGGCGAGATCATCAACCCGGAGTGGACGCAGCTCGCGTTTCCGCCGCTCTGGCATTACGACGTGCTGCGCGCGCTCGACTACCTGCGCGCGGCGGGCATGCAGCCGGATGCGCGACTCGACGAGGCCATCGGGATCGTGCGAGAACGACGACAGGGTGATGGCCGCTGGCTGCTCGATGTGCGCCATCGCAACACGCTTCACACGCACTTCGCCGGCGAAGTCGGCGAGCCGAATCGGTGGATCACCCTGCGCGCTCGGCGCGTCCTGAATTGGTGCGCGGCGGATCAGGGTCGCGCCGTCAGCGCCTGATTCACGTAGGCGACTGGGTCCGCCACCGTGTGCAGGTCGATGCGCACCTGCGGCGGAATTCCCTTGCCGCGCATGCCGCCGTCGGGCAATCCAGCGGCGCGCGTGATGGTGCCATATCCCAGGAACCACCGTCGCTCGTGCGGTGAGATCGACACGATGTTGGCGCTCTGGTAATCGAGCGCACCGGCTGTCGGCTCGCCGAACACCGTCGCGCGCGGGCTTTGGAGCGCATAGAGCACGAACACTTCCGCCGCGCTGACGGTCCCTCGATCCACCAGCACACCGACTCGACGCGGCCCGCTCGACACCACCCAGTCGCGCGGATCGGGGGCTTTCACCGTGTCGGCGGGATCGTTCACCGGGACGAGCTCACCGGGACTCGCCTCGAGGCGCTGGACGAGCCCGCGCACGAACTTCGATGTGTCCGGTCCGAAGGACCGGCGCGCGTAGTCGATCTGGTCGGGCGACGACAGCATGAGCGGACGGTCCGTCGGAAACGGATTCGGTAACTCCTGTTTCAGCGAGACGAACGGCTCGAGATCGTTCGTCATGAACGATCCACCACCCTCGTTGCCGCGCAGATCGATGATGAGCTTGTCGGCCGAGGTCAATTCCGCACGGTACTTCGCCACGAGGCTGTCGAGCGCCCGCTTGTACCCGTTATGCGACGGGATGGCGAACACGATGGTTCCGTTCCTTCGATATACGACCGGGCGATGCGGGTCGGCGGGATCGAGCGTTGCGCTGTCCGCCGCCGGCACCGGGAGCTCCTTCCCCCACATGCCGGGCGAGAAGCGCAGCAGCACGTGGCGGTAGATCTGCGCGCGTCGATGGGCGCGCGCGTAGTTGCGCTCGTAGACCTGCGCGTCGTAGTCGCCGTTCGGGCGCCGCGTGAATCGCGCGCGCACTGCGCCTGGCGTCCAGCTGCTCGTGTCGCTCGAGAGGAGCACGGCAACGTAATGCCCTGCGCCGAGACTGGAGTCGGGCACCACGGCGACGCGCATGCCGCGGTCGTACCAGATGCCTTCGATTGGGTCGAGTCGCGCGCCGCGCTTTCGGTAGTACTCGCGCGCGTCGGACTCCGTCACCTTGCTTCGCTCGACCTGGGCGGCCCTCCGCCGCGACTCGGCGGTGTCGACCCGCATGGTCTGGTACACGAACAGATGCGGGTCGTCGAACCACTCGACGAAGTCGCGGAGCACGAAGTAGCAGTCATCGCCGCGCGTGCGGTTGGCGCGCTCCTGGAGCGCCGCCTTCATCGCGGCGAATCGCGTCAGCCGATCGCCGCGCAGCTCGAGCGTGTAGCCGGCGTAGTCGAGATGCATCGTCCGCTCGAGCAGCGCGAGGTTGGTCGCGCATGACGGGGTCGAATCGGTTCGAGCAGCGAGCAACGAGACGGCAAGCGCGGCGGCGCTGAGCATCGTGGGCTCTCCGGTGGTTCCCTGGATTCAGAAACGCGTGCAGCCTACCGGAGTGGGACACGGGCAGTCGGATGACTGTTGCGTGATCGTCCGCTCGAGATGCGATTCAGCGCACCACCAGCGTCTTCGTGCCGGCGACGGGCAGCCGAAGGCGAAAACGGTCTCTCCAGCATCGCCCTCGTGACCCTCGAGCGCGGCCACGGGAGGCCGTGTGCAGAAGCTGGCATCGGGCCCGCGAACGGACAGCGCGGGCGGTGAGGCGTCAGGCAATCCGCAGCGGCGGCGGTGGGTTGCCCAACCCCTTCTGCATCTCGGCGGCAACGAGCGAATAGGCGCGCACCCACGCGGCGCGGACCGCCGGCGTGAACTGGCGGCCTAACGTGTCGACGAACGCCTGCAGCAGCGCCGCGCCGACGCTGTCGAAGTGATGGTGCAGCACGCCGTAGCGCGTGTGCCGCCGGCCGAGTGCCGCCACGGCCGGCAGCAACGCGTCGAGGTCATCGAGCGCCTGGACGACGACCCCGAGCGTCTGGGCGAGCTTCCACCGCTGGATCGTCATGTCGACGCCGTTGAAGAGCTGTGCGGCGCCCGCGTCGATGACGAACAGGTGATCGTAGAACCGCGCCGTGAAGGCGTCGGAGCGCTCGGCAATCATCGACCAGGACGATCGAACGAGTCGGATCTCTTCGGGGGTCATGGAGGCGGGTCTCCGCGAACGAACGGCGTCGGTCGTATCTCCTTCCTGAAGAACGCATTCGTTCGACGGAGCCGGTCATACCGTACAACCACTCCACTAGCCTTTGGCCTTCCAGGCGGCGAGCACCTCCGCCTCCTTGGTCGGCGAGATGCCGGCAACCGCACCTTCGAGCGTCGCCTTCTGCTCTTCCTCCGGCCGGGTCTTGTGCCACGCGAGCGTGTCCTTCGCTGTGAGCGCGAGCGGCCGGAAGGTCAGGCCGGCGGCGACGGCTTTCGCGTTGCTGCGTCGCAGGAAGCCCGCCGTCGGGCCGGTTGGCGGAAGCCAGCACGTCATGTGACGCCAGCCGCGAACGCCGTTGGCGTTCAGGAAGTCGGCCGGCACCCAGGTGAACGTCGCGTTCGATCCGATCGCCGTCTTGATGCCGTTGAGCATGTCGCCGATCTGCATCACATTGCCACAGGCGTTGAACGTCCCGGTCACCTTCTGTTCCGCCAGGCGAATCATGAACTCGGCCAGGTCTCGGGAGTCGATGATCTGCGTGGGGTCGTTAGGCGCATCCGGTGCGAGCACCTCGCCGCCGCGATCGATGCGCACCGGCCAGTAGGTGAACCGGTCGGAGCGGTCGAGTGGGCCGACAATCAGCCCCGGCCGGATGATCGTGTACGCCTTGCCATAATGCCTGGCGACTTCCTGCTCCGAGAACGTCTTGAGCGCGCCGTAGTACTTCCCGGCATTCTCGCGCACGGTCGTGTACGGGTCGACGCCGTCGGGCATCGGCGTCGTGGCGTCACTCTCGTCCTTGTTCGGAACGCTGTTGTCCTGGTACACCGACATCGTCGAGATGAAGAAGTAGTGCCCGACGTTGCCCTCGAGATATTGCGCGGCGTTCCGCACCCAGAACGGCAAGGTCGTCGGGTTGTCGAGCACGACGTCGAACTTCTTGCCCTTGAGCGCGCTCGCATCGCCGCCGAGGTCGCCGATGAGCTGGTCGACCTTGCCCTTGAACATGTCGGGGCGCGTCTGGTTGCGGTTGAACAGCGTCACCTTGTGTCCACGCGCGAGCGCGTAGTTCACTTGCTCCGGTCCGGTGAACCCGGTGCCGCCGAGGATGAGGATGTCGAGTGGCGCGGCCGCCTTGCCCGGGGCGTCATCATCCCGCGAGTCCGGGCGAATCAGCGATGACGCGAGTGAGTTGCGCGTGTCGCCGAGCAGAAATGCGCCGCTCGTGGCGGCAGCGACCTTGAGGAATTTGCGACGATCGGTTGACATGATGCTCCGCCTTGGTGGTACCGAGGATGGGTTCGGCCTGCGGCCAAAGGTGCCGCGCGTAGCGGGGCGTGGCCAGACCCTAACGCCCTTCCAAAAGTCGGGGCTGGCGTGTCTTATTGCAGTTGGTCACCGTTTGTGCCTCACGCCGAGCGTTCGGCCAGCGCCCTGGGGACCTGCGATCGCATGAGCTCACCCGACAGTCACTCGCCGCCACAAGCCGCTCTCGGCGCGGCCGTGGATGGTCGCTACCGGATCGAGCGCGAGCTGGGCGCAGGCGGCATGGCGACGGTGTATCTCGCGCACGACCTGCGGCACGACCGTCAGGTTGCCGTCAAGGTGCTGCGGCCCGAGCTCGCCGCCGCGATCGGGGCGGAGCGCTTTCTGAGCGAGATCAGAACGACCGCGCGGCTCCAGCATCCTCACATCCTGCCGCTGCTCGACTCCGGGGAAGTCCAGGACCCGCGGGATGGCGCGAGTGGCCGGCTGCTCTATTACGTGATGCCGTTCGTCGCGGGCGAGACGCTGCGCGCGCGACTCGAGCGCGAGCGGCAGCTGCCGATCGCCGACGCCCTTGGCATCGCGCGCGAGGTGGCCGACGCGCTGAGCTACGCGCACGGTCACGGCGTCGTGCATCGTGATGTGAAGCCGGAAAACATCCTGCTGCAGGACGGGCACGCGCTCGTCGCCGACTTCGGGATCGCGCTCGCGATTCAACAGGCCGGCGGACAGCGGATGACGCAGACCGGGCTGTCGTTAGGCACGCCACAGTACATGAGTCCCGAGCAGGCGATGGGCGAGAAGTCGGTGGATCACCGCACCGACATCTACGCGCTCGGGGCCGTGACGTACGAGATGCTCGTTGGCGAGCCGCCCTTCACGGGGCCGACGGTGCAGGCGATCGTGGCAAAGCTGCTGACCGACGAGCCGAGAGCGCCCGGCGCGCTCCGTCGCAGTGTGCCGCCTGGCGTGGACGCGGCGGTATTGCACGCGCTCGAGAAGTTGCCCGCCGACCGGACGGCGACCGCGCGCGAGTTCGCCGCTGCGCTCGACGGCGACGGGCCATCGTCGAACGTCGCCGGGACCCGCAGGACACCGGCGCGCACGCGCGTGCGACGCGTCGAGCCACTCCCGCTCGCCCTCTCGGCCATCGCGATCGGCGCACTCGCGCTCGCGGGGTGGCAGTGGTTGGCGGCGCGGCGTTTGCCGACGCAGCCGATTCACTTTTCGGTCGACCTGCCGTCGGACCTCGGCGTCACGGCCCGCGAGCTGACCGGTCCCAGCGTCGCGGTGACGAGCGACGGCAAGACCATCGCCTTCCTTGCGACAGGCCGTGACGGCGTGCGGCACGTCGTGGTCCGCACGATCGACGATATTACGACGCGCATCGTGCCGGGAACGGAGGGGGCATCCCAGCCCATCTTTTCGCCCGACGGGCAGTGGCTGGCGTTCTGGGCGGCGGGTCGGCTGCAGATGGTCGCGCTCAGTGGCGGCGCGCCCCAAGTGATCGCGGAGATCCTCGAGTACGCGGGCGCCGCGTGGACCTCGCCCGATACCATCATCGTGGCGGACTACGGCCGGTTGGTCGTCGTCTCACCGGCCGCGCGCACGGTCCGCCCGCTGTCGATTCCCGACACGACGCAGAGTGAGACAGCGCAGATGTATCCCGTGTCCGCGGGCGACGGCGAACACGTCCTGTACTCCAGCTGGGGGCACAGTGGTACCGAGGGCATCAAGATCGGCCTCACGTCGCTCAGGACCGGGCGCTCCAGGATTCTGGACGTCACGGCCGTTTCAGCGTTAGGCGTGCTCGATGGGCGGCTGATCGCCGTGACGGGCAACGACAACATCGTCGCTGTCCCCGTAGACCTCGCCCGGGGCCGTGTGACGGGCAGGCTACTCCCAGTCGCGAGTGGCGTCGCGGTCACCGCGGCGCGTGTGGGCAAGGCGGCCTTGTCGGCAGCCGGCACGCTCGCGTACGTGAGCGGCGCGCGCGAGTCGGAGCTCGTCCTGGTCGATTCGGCTGGCGGCAGACGAACGCTCCTGGCGGAGCGCCGGACGTACGGGTTTCCGCGCTACTCGCCAGACGGCCGTCGCATCGCATTGACGATCCAGGCGGCAGGGTCGAGCGACATCTGGATCTACGACATCGCGGCCGGGACTCTGTCACGCCTTACGAGTGGCGGCGCCGCGAACGAGCGCCCGGAGTGGACGCCGGACGGCAGTCGCGTGTTGTTCCGGACCGACCGGACGAGCCAGACCTCGAGTGGGTGTTGCTCGTCGATCTGGTGGCAGCCCGTCGATGGGTCAGGCGCGGCAGCGCCACTGCTGCTGAGCCAAAACGCCGCCACCTTCGAAGCGGTGTTCACGCCTGACGGCAGGGGCGTCGTCTATCAGGTGGACACAGCCTCCGCCGACGTCGAATACCGCATGCTCGCTGGCGATACGACCCCGAAGCGGATCGCAGCCACTCGAGATGACGAGGATTCGCCGCGTCTTTCGCCCGACGGTCATTGGATCGCGTACCGGACGCGCGAGTCGGGCACGGATGAGGTGATGGTCCAGCCGTTCCCCGGCCCGGGATCGCGGCTACAAATATCGACCAACGGGGGAACGGAACCGGTGTGGTCACGCGACGGGAGACGGGTGTTCTACCGCACCGGCCGGCGCGTCGTGGCGGCGACACTCACCACAGCTCCACGGCTCGCTGTCGCAACACGCACCGAGCTCTTCGATGACGTATTTCGTCTCGCCACGTCGCCGCATGCGAACTTCGACGTCGCACCCGACGGTTCTCATCTCCTGTTCCTCGCCGGCGTCGACGACCAGCGGCTGATGGTGGTCTACAACTGGGCCGCCGAGTTGCGAAACCGACTTCGGGCGTCCGGCGGCCGGTAATCGAAACGATAGCGGGGTGGGGCGTCGGCGTCGTACCTTCCGACCCCCCGGTCGCGCCACTGGCGCCGGCCAAGGACCACCAACAGCGAGCAGGTATCGACGCATGGACGCTACGACCACGACCAGCACCGCCAGCTTCATCTCGGCAGCGGATTTGCTCGACCACTGGCAAGGCCACCGGCGCCTCACGCGACGCGTGATCGAGGCGTTCCCGGAGGACAAGCTGTTCACGTACTCCATTGGCGGGATGCGGCCCTTCTCGGGCTTCGTCCTGGAGTTCCTGAACATGGCGGTGCCGATCGCGCGCGGCGTGGCAACCGGAACGTGGGGGAAGTGGGGCGAGGGCGACCCACCGAAAACGAAGGCCGACCTGCTCGCGCGGTGGGACGCTGCCACGGAGGAGTTGAACCGCATCTGGCCGACGATCACTCCCGACCGGTTCGAAGCGGAGCACAACGCGTTCGGCCAGTGGAAGGGGAAAGGCCACTGGCAGATCCTCTACGCGATCGACAACGAGATTCACCACCGTGCGCAGGGCTACGTCTACCTGCGATCGCTCGGGATCGAGCCGCCGCCGTTCTACGACCGGAGCTGACGTTAGGCGCCGGCCTTCGGCGTGACCGACACGCGTACTGTCGCCGATTCGGAGGCGCAGAGTCACACGAGGCCACAGGGGACTGGCATCCTCGGCCATCCCCGCGGCCTCGTGTATCTCTGTGCCTCGGAGGGATGGGAGCGGTTCAGCTACTTCGGCATGCAGTCGCTCCTGGTGCTGTACCTGACGCACTACCTGCTCCAGCCGGAGCATGTGGGAAAGGCGGTGGGGTTTGCCGTCGTCAGACGCGCGATCGAGGCGGTGACCGGTCCGCTCTCCACCGCCGCGCTCGCGTCGCAGGTCTTCGGTCTCTATGCCGGCTTGGTCTATCTGACGCCGCTCCTGGGCGGGCTCGTCGCGGACCGGTGGCTCAACCGAACGCTGACGGTGACCGTGGGCGCCATGCTCATGGCGGCAGGCCACTTTCTCATGGCGTTCGAGGCGACGTTCCTGCTCGCCATCGCCCTGCTGCTCGTGGGGGTCGGCTGCTTCAAGGGGAACATTGCGAGCCAGGTGGGGCAACTGTACGCCGCGGACGACCCGCGGCGCGCGCAGGCGTACCAGATCTTCCAGCTGGCCATCGCCCTGGCGGTGATCGCGGCGCCGCTCATCTCCGGTACGTTAGGCGAGAAGGTCGGGTGGCACTGGGGCTTCGGGGCGGCCGGCGTCGGGATGCTGGTGGGGCTCGCGACCTATCTCGCCGGCCGCAAATGGCTCCCGTCGGCCGGGCCGAGCGACCGTGCGAATGCGGAAAACGCGAGGCGGCTAACGCGGAGCGAGCGGCGGACCGTGCTCGCGCTCGTGGCGCTCCTGCCGGTGCTCGGTGCGACGCAGGTCGGCAACCAGCAGATGTTCAACGCGTTCCTCGTCTGGGGCGAGGCGAACTTCGAGCTCCAGCTCGCTGGCTTCGCGATGCCGGTGACCTGGCTCCTCTCGGCCGACGCGGCGATTGCCGTCGTGTGCATGGCGCTGGCGATCATCTTCTGGCAGGCGTACGGCCGCCGGTGGAAGGAGCCGGACGACGTGGTGAAAGTGGCTGTCGGTGCGGTGTTCATGACGCTGGCGCCGCTGCTCCTCACCGCGGCGAGCGTCGCGCAGCAGGCGACCGGCGGCAAGATCTCGCCGGGCTGGGGGCTCGCGTTCGAGGTGGTGAACGAGCTTGGGTTCGCGCTCGTGGCGCCGATGGCGCTCTCGCTCTATTCGCGCGCGGCTCCCCGGCAGCTTCAGGGGCTCATGATCGGGGTGTACTACACGTCGCTCTTCATGTGCAACGTCGCCGTGGGCCGACTGGGCGGGCTGCTCGAGCAGATGGACGCGGCGGCGTTCTGGCTGATGCACGCCGGTATCGTGGGTGCGTCGGCGGCGGTGTTGGCCGTAGTGGCGGTGTGGGGGCGGCGGGTGTTGATGCCGGTTCAGGCGTGAGCGTCCCGAACCGACGGCTGGATTGATGAGCGTCACCGAATTTGGTTAACGCTCGGGCGCCGCGCCGGCATCACGGCCGGGACAGTGCGGTCAAGGCCAGGACCTAACGCGGATTTCGAACATCGATCACACCGATGTTCGCAGA
>DASUGD010000187.1:0-19497 GCA_036274195.1 Gemmatimonadaceae bacterium
GATGAAATTCGACTCTGACCCCATTTTCGCCGTCCCCGGCTTCCTCAGCGTCGCGACGAGTATCCGCCGCGCCAGCCGAGGTCGAAGCTGTAGGTGCCGTAGCCGGGCCGCGGGTCGTACACCCGAATCACGGCCGTGTAGTTGTTCCACGACGACGGTTGCTGGACCACGCTCACGCTACCGCGCCCGGTCTGGTCCGTCACGAACACCTGAGCGTCCGTCCGCGGGAGGCCGCCGTTCGCGAAGTTGGCGCGGACGTGCTTGACCGACTTGCCGCTCAGCGTCCGGTAGTCGATGCGGTTGCCCTGGATCCGAATCTCGAGCGCGTCATCGACGTCGCCGGTCCAGCGCACCAGGTTGCGGTCGTAGCCGCGGCCGTACCCACCGTTACCGCCCCAGCCTCCGTTGTCGCGGCCCCAGTTTCCGTTGTCGCGGTCGTCGTGATCGCGACCGGGGCGGTTCGGATATCCATCACGGTCACCCCACGTGCCGTTGCCATACTCGTCAGGCATCCAGTACGCGGTGAACCGATAATTGTCAGTACCGCTGCTGCGGTCGCGGACGCGGACGATGGCGGTGTAGTCGTTTCGCGCCGACGGCTGCTGGACCACATCGACGTCGCCGCGGCCATCCTGCACGCGCACGGTCACTCGGCCATCCCGCTGCGGGAGCGCGGTCTCGACGTTGAGCCGCTGCGAGGGGAACGGCGAGCGATCGGCCATCTGCGTTCGCGCGTCGCGGCCGCGCATGGTGATGCGGACTTCGCGGTCCACTCGCCCGCTCCACTGGAAGAGCGGACGCCCCTGCGCGAACAGTGAGGACGCCGACACCGCAACCGCGGCGGCGGACAGAGGAAGCGAGATGAGGTGACGGATCGATCGACGGAACAGCATTGCCACTCCTTGTAGACGACGTAGTCGCGGTGAGGTCGATGTCCTGCCGGCTCTGTCGCCGGCAGCCCCTAACGACTCGACCGCACGTCTCCTCAAGGCAGTGCACGTGCCGATGCGCGCGAGCGGCGCGGCACCTGTGCGCGACCTCACAGGCGTCGCGCAACTCCAAGTCAGCGCTTGGCTTCTGCGATCTTCACGAATCGGTAAGGTTGGCCGATCGCGGAGCGGTGGTGGGTTCTACGTCCACCGTCTCGGACAACCCCGCGTCCACCCGCCGGGACGGGACCCGTTAGTCCGTTCGCAGCGCCTCGAGCGGACCGACGCGAGCAGCACGCGATGCCGGGATGTAGCCGGCGATCGCCGCGCTCACGGCAAGAACGCCGAGCGCAACGCCGATCGACGGCAGGTCCACGAGCTCGACGCCGAAGAGCTGATTCCGGAGCAGGCGCGTTGCGGCGACCGCCAGTGGTATCCCCACGATGGTGCCGCCGATGACGAGCCGCATCGCCTCGTTCAGGACCATGCCGCGCACGCGACGCGCATCTGCCCCGAGTGCCATCCGGAGGCCGAACTCGCTCGTGCGGCGCAGTGTCGCGTACATCATCACGCCGTAGAGGCCTAACGCGGCGAGCGCGAGCGCCAGCGTGCCGAAGAAGCTCGCGACCTGCGCGACGAGCAGGTCCTGGCTGATGGACTGACGCATGAGCGACGTGAGCGGCTCGTTGTCGAGCACGACCACCGAGGCATTCGCCGACATGAGCTCTCGGCGCGCCGCGGCCACGAGCCTGGCGGGGTCACCGGTAGCGAGCAGCTCGTACGTGAATTCCGTCGGCATGCCCGACGTCTGGAACACCGGCAGGTAGAGGCGTCGCGCCGGCGCCTCGCGCAGCTCGTGGTCCCTCGTGTCGGCCACGACCCCGACGATCTGGTACGTTATGCTATCGACTTTCACGCGAGCCCCAAGCGCCTGGCCCTTCGGGAAGTAGAACGACGCCATCGTCTGGTTGACGACGGCAACGGGCGGCGCATGCTCGTCATCCGACTCGGCAATGTCGCGCCCCGCGATGAATCGCGCCCCGATCGCCTTGAAGTATCCCGGCCCGACGCGGTCGTAGTTCGCGTTGGTGTCGGCTTCGGCGCGAGGGGTAAAGCCGGCGATCTGCAGATTCGTAAAGGACTCGGTCCCGCTGAAGATACCGTTCTCCGAGAAGCTGGCCTGAGCGACGCCCGGAATCCGACGAACGCGCCCGAGCAACTCACGCGACAGCTGGGCAAGGCGCTCACTGTCCAGACCTGCCGGTGCAGCGTCGATCGTGACGATCAGCAGCCGGTCACGCGCCAGGCCGGGATCGACGTTCGAGAGCGCTCGTGTGCTGCGCACCAGCATGCTCGTCCCCACGAGCAACGTGAGCGAGAGCGCCACCTGACCCATGACGAGCATCTTCCCGACGCCGATGCGACCAGGGGCGCCCAGCAGCCCGCCGGTACTTCCCCGGCTGTGGGAACGAAGCGCCGCCGCGAGCTCGACCCGAGTCGCCCGCAGCGCCGGGATGAGCCCGAACAGGAGCGCCGTGAGGCCGGTGACGAGCACCGTGAAGGACAGCACGCGGACGTCCAGCCGCACGTCGAGCGGGACCGACCCGGGGCCGCCATCAGCGATGTGCAACAGCAGCTTGGTACCCCAGCTCGCGAGCACGAGGCCGACCGCGCCGCCTAACGCTGCGATGATGAGATTCTCGGTCAGCAGCTGCCTCACGAGCCGGATGCGGCCGGCGCCGAGTGCCATGCGGACGCTGAGTTCGCGCGAGCGAGCGGCGCCACGGGCGAGCAGCAGGTTCGCGACGTTCGCACAGACCACGAGCAGCACGAGCGCCACCGCCGCCATGAGCGTGTTGAGTGGCTCGGCGTAGACGGCCCGGATCCCGGAGATGCCGCGTGCGCCGGATTCGACCTTGACTTCGTCCTTCAGGATGCTGGAGACGCCATGCGCATCCGGTGCGGTCCCGATCACGGCCTGCCTGACCAATGTCGTATACGCCGACTGAACCTGGGCGAGCGTGACGCCAGGCTTCCGGCGTCCGATCAACAGCAGCCAGCTCTGCGTGGGTGACTTCAGCCAGTCGCGACTCGTGAGCGCCGGCTGCATGGTGATCGGCATCCAGATGTCGGTCATCCGCCCGACGACCTCGCCGGTGAATCCTGGCGGTGCGACGCCGATGACGGTGAACGGAATGTGGTTCACGGTGATGGCGCGACTGACGATCCTGCGGTCGCCGGCGAATCGCCGCTGCCAGTAGGAGTGACTCAGCACGGCGACGGCGGCGCCGTTGGCAACGCGGTCGTCGTCGGTCGTGATCGGGCGGCCGAGCGCCATCGGGATGCCGAGAACCGAGAAGTAGTTGCCGCTCACGAGGCGACCGCGCGGGTGCTCGTCGCCGGCGGTGCCAGCCTGGCTGCTGCGTGCAGAGTCGGGGATGACGACGTCGAGACGTCCGGTGCGACCCACAGCCAGGAGGCCTGTGAAGAAGCGCGTTTCCTTTCGCAGCTCGAGGTAGGCCGGGTGGGAGAAGAGGTCGGAGCGCAGCGAGCCGTCGGACGCACTGTTCGTCCGCCGGGAGTCGCCGATCACGACGAGCTGGTCGGCGTTAGGCACCGGCAGTGGCCGGAGCAGTAGCGCGTCGATGAGCGTGAAGATCGCGGTGTTCGCGCCGATGCCGATCGCGAGCGACAGCACGATCACGAGTGCGAACCCGACGTTGTTGCGGAGGGATCGCACGGCGTACGCCACGTCCTGGCGCAGCTCGGCGAGGTAGTTCGCACGTTTCACGGTCTTCTCCTGCTGATAGTCGATGTCGAGCATCTCGGCGCG
Organism: Gemmatimonadaceae bacterium; assembly: GCA_036274195.1. GTDB lineage: Bacteria > Gemmatimonadota > Gemmatimonadetes > Gemmatimonadales > Gemmatimonadaceae > JAJKIV01. The sequence goes on from DASUGD010000187.1 coordinate 3,763, forward strand.
CACGGTGTCCCAGTCGCCGAACTGACGGAGTGCCTCGGCACGAGCGGTGGCCGGGTCCATGCCGCGCTCCACGAGGCGGCGGATGCGCATGTCGATGTGGAAGGCAAGCTCCGTGTCGACGTCACGCTCGACGCGGTGCGGCCCAAGCTCGAGGCGGAAGAGTCGCCGCTTGCCGGGCGGGCTGTTCTTCGAGTCTGTCATGTTGCCGGCACCGGTGCAGTAGCGCGGAGTGCCCGGCCCGCGACGTCGACGAAGCGATGCCAGGACGAGCTGCCGGATTGGAGGCGTTCGCGTCCGGCTTTCGCGAGGCTGTAGTACTTGGCCTGGCGGTTGTTGTCGGACACGCCCCATTCGGCCTTGATGAGGCCGCGGCGCTCGAGGCGGTGGAGCGCGGGGTAGAGGGTACCTTCGCCGATGAGGAAGGTGGCGTCGGTGGCCTGCTCGATCCACTCGACGACGGCGTAGCCGTGGCGGGGTCCCCAGCTCAGGGCTTTGAGGATGAGGAGGTCGAGGGTGCCTCGCATGAGGCTGACGTCGAGGTCGTCCATTGTATCGCGGCGGAGAGTGGTGCTAAGAGATTAGCATCACTCCCATCGCGACGCAAGGGGAAGAACTGGGAACTGGGAACAGAGACTCGTAGCGAGGATCGGTTCCCGGTTCGCCGTTCCCAATGTCCAATCAAACATCTCTGCTGTTCCCAAGTCGCTTCGCGATGAGCCGGTCGATGACGCGCGCCGGCAACGCCAGCGGAATCGTCCAGTTCGTGAGTCGGTGCCTAACGACCGGATAGAACGTTCGCGGCCTTCGCGCAGTGAGCGCCTTCCACACGACCTCCCCGACCGCTTCCGCCGGCAGCCCGCTGCGGCCGGACTGCAATGCTTGCTGGAGAAAGCGCTTCAGCATGGGCTCGTAATCCGTGCCCGCGTAACGAGACGGAGTATTCGATTCCGCCTTGTCCCAGATCGGCGTGACTACCGAGCCCGGATTGACGATGATGACGTCGATCCCGTAAAGGAACAGTTCGCGGCGCAAGCTGTGCGACATTCCCTCGAGCGCGCGCTTCGAAGCGGCGTAGGCGCCGAGGAATGGAGCGCTGATTCGGCCCGAAACGGAACTGATGTTGATGATCCTTCCCGGTTTTCCGCGCCGATCGCGATCGGTACCGAGGAGCGGCGCGAACACCTGAACGGCGGCGAGCGCGCCGAGCATGTTGACCTCAAGATGCCGGCGGACTTCGTCCAGTGGCTGGTGAACGAGCGGGCCGCCAACCGCGATGCCCGCATTGTTCACGAGCGCGAACAGCGTGTGTTCGCCAAGCTGATCGGCAACGACAGGGACGGCTGCTCGGATCGCGTCGACATCGGTAACGTCGAATACGAGCGGAGTGAATCGGTCACGGAGCTCGGCTTTCACCCGTTCAGCGTCGGCCGGTTTCCGCACGCTGCCGAAGACATGCACGCCGCGACCCGCCAGCACGCGAGCCGTCGCCAGCCCAATCCCGCTCGACACGCCGGTAACAACGGCACAACGTTGGTGCATGGCGTCCCCGACGGCAGTGGTGAGCCCGGACGACCGCCCTAACGGCGGCGCCTACGTAAGACGCCCACCGTGGGCTGAGTTGCACACTCGTCGGTCACTCCGGATTGCCGCGCGTTCGAATGATGAATTGCGACTCTGACCCCTTACGGCGCCTTTTCACGCCCCTCGCGGTAGCTAGCGTCGGATCACCCGACCCGGCTTCGCACCCGTCGTCTTGCCCTCGGCGAATACCTCGGTGCCGTTAACCCACACGTGCTCGATGCCCACCGACGTCAGATGCGGCTCCTTCGGTGTCGCGCGATCGAGCACGGTCGCAGGATCGAACAGCACGAGGTCCGCGAACATGCCCGGCGTTATGCGGCCGCGATCCTTGATCCCCATGTGCTCCGCGGCGAGCGACGACATGCGGTGCACCGCCTCCTCGAGCAGCATGACCTTGCGCTCCCGAACATAGCGGCCGAGAAATCTCGGGAAGGCGCCGTAGCCCCGCGGGTGAGCGCCATCGAGCGAACCGTCGGTGCTCAGGTTCGTGTACGGCCACTTCATGATCAGCTCGACGTCCGGCTCCACCATGCTCGTACCGATGACGCTTTCGCTCGAATGCCCCGTGCGTTTTCGCATCGCCTCGGAATCGCGAATGAGGTCGATCAGCGTCGTGATGGAATCGGTACCACGGAGCTTCGAGATTTCTGCGACCGTCTTTCCGGCGTACGACGGGTTCGGCTCGTAGTGGCCGAGGAGCAAACCGCCCGGGGTGGAGGTCTGCGTGAGCGCGAACTCGGCGGCCGCACGGTTCTCGAAGTCGCGCTTCGGGAAGAGGACGGTGAGCGTGGAGTGCCAGTAGAGGTACGGGTAGACGTCGGCGGTGATGTCGACGCCGCTCGCTCGCGCCGCGTCGAGGATCCTAACGAGGCTGTCGGCGTGGCCCCACAGGTCGCGCATGGCCAGCTTCGTGTGGGAGATCTGGACCGGGAGCTTCGCCTCGCGGCCGATCGTGAAGATCTCGTTGATGGCCTTCCAGAAGGCATAGTCCTCGCTTCGGATGTGGCTGATGTATCGGCCACCGAACGACGCGGCGACCTTGGCAAGCGCGATGAGCTCGCTCGGGTCGGAGTAGATGCCGGGGTCGTACTCGAGCCCCGACGACAGGCCGATCGCGCCCGCCTGCATCTCGCTCGCCAGCATCGCCTTCATGCGCTCCACCTCGGCCGCCGTGGCGACGCGCTTGAAGTCTTCACCCATCACGGAGTCGCGGATACTTCCGTGGCCGACGTACATGCCGACGTTGACGGCGCCGGGCGATTTCTTGAGGCGCTCGAGGTAGCGGGCGAGCGGGATCGGTGAGCCGCCGTCCTGGCCCCCAATAATGGTAGTGATTCCCTGGGAGACGGCCGCTAGCGCGTCCGGGTGGTCGAAGAGGTCGTCGTCGGCGTGGGAGTGTGTGTCGATGAATCCGGGGGCGAGCGTGAGGCCGTGAGCGTCGATGACGGTCTCGCCGCCGCGGGCGGTCAGCTCACCTACCGCCGCGATGCGGTCGCCTTCGACGCGAACGGACGCTCGCCGCGCTGGTGACCCGGAGCCGTCGATGACGTTCGCGTTCGTGATGAGGAAGCCCGGGCGAGCTGGTGCCGGAGTCGAGTTTTTTGGGGCGCAAGCGGTCGCGATCGCGATGACCGCTACTGACGCGGCTATCAGCCTTCGATGCATGGACGTCGCTCGTTATGTGGTGAACGGATACTTCGACCCGAACAAATTCTGTGGACCACTTCCGGTTGACGGAAGCCGCGGCCGCCACTTCCCGCGCGCGACGGTGTAGCATTCGGCATGTCGAGAAGTCGTTTCCGGATCGTGCCCTGGCTCGCCGGCGCCCTTCTGGCCGCGCCCATGCTCCTCCAGGCGCAATCGCCAAAGCCCGGCCTCAGCGTAAAGGCCAAAGCGCAGATCGACTCGGTGCGACAGGCGGTCGCCCAATTCGCCGACCCCCGGGTCGCCGAGGATTCCGGCTACGAGCCGGTGTTCGGGCTCGTTCCCCTGCAAGGTGTCCACTACGTGCGGTCCGACCTGATCAAGAGCGGGAAGTTCGATCTGACAAAGCCGCCCGTGCTCATGTACGCGCCCGTGAAGGGCGAGCCGCGCCTCGTGGGCGTCGCGTACGCGTACCAGCACCCGCGCAACGACCCGCCGCCCGAAGGCTTCGACGGCCATGAGGACGATTGGCACTCACACGACGAGCTGTCGCGCGACCCGGACAAGCACATCGTGATGGTTCACCTGTGGCTCACGGATGCGCCGGGCGGACCGTTCGCCCGGTACAACCCGTACCTGCCGTACATGGCCGCGGATCTCAAGCGGCCGTCGGCAGCGGAGCTCAACGCCAACACGCCGCGGGGTGAGCGGGCACGCCGGTTCGCGTTCGCGCTCGCGATCGCGACGCATCCGCCGCAGATGTTCGACGTGATCGAGTCACGCGGCGGCGAGGAGCTCACACGCGTCGCGTATCCGCATCGGCGTGCGCTGATGATGAGCGTCGATAGCCTCGCGCTCGCCCAACTGCGTGGCGACACCGCGACGTACAATCGGCTGGTCACGCAGACGATCGAGCACTCGGACGCGCTCATGGCGGCGTACCGCGGCACCGTTCGCTCGCCGTCGGCTCGCGAGCTCATCGACAAGACGCTCGACGAGCTCATGGGAGTCGGGCACGAGGGGCATGAGATGATGCCCGGCACTCATCCTGTCGGGCACAATCACCGACCGGGCGGCTGAGTAGCACCCAGGCTCGTGGATCCTGGTACCCTTCGAGACCGGCCGAGCATTGCTCGCTGACCCAACAACGCGTTAGGGCCGGCTTCAAGAACAAGGGGACACAGATTGACGCAGACCGGCCGCTGGCGCGGGCGGCCGCTGATCGGCGCAGTGGGGGCCTCCGCATCGGGCCCGAGCTCCTCCCACAACGAGCCCGGATTCTTTGGTGCACTGCCTCGGGCTGGCTCATAGCCGGCCCGAGGCAGTTCCCCCTTTTCAATAGGCCCCTTGTGTGATGAGGGTTGGATGACGGATGAGCCAACTGCGTCGATCTGCGTCCGGCGCGAAGCGCCGGTCTGCGTCCTTCTGTGTCTCCTTGTTTTTCGAGCGTACGGGTCGCGATATCGTCGGATGCGTCAAGTGAGTCTGGCTTGTTTCAGCGCCCGCTCCCATCCCTCCACGATGCGGCTTCGCGCCGCGGACTTCATGCCCGACTTGAAGCGCCTGTCGGTCTGCCACTGCTTCGAGATCTCAGCCTCGTTCTTCCAGAACCCCACCGCCAGCCCGGCGAGATACGCGGCGCCTAACGCGGTCGTCTCCAGGACCTTCGGCCGAACCACCGGCACGTTCAGCAGGTCCGCCTGCAGTTGCATGAGCAGGTCGTTCGCGCTCGCACCGCCATCCACGCGAAGCTCCTTGAGCTTGATGCCCGCGTCCGCCTCCATCGCCTTCAGCACATCCATGACCTGAAGCGCGATGCCCTCCAACGCGGCCCGGGCCACGTGGGCTTTCGTCGTCCCGCGCGTGAGCCCGACGATCGTTCCGCGCGCGTGCGGATCCCAGTGCGGCGCGCCCAAGCCGGCGAAGGCCGGAACGAGGTAGACGCCACCCGTATCCTCGACGACCGCGGCGAGCGCCTCGATCTCCGGAGCCGAGCGGAAGAACTCGAGGCCATCGCGCAGCCATTGCACGACCGCGCCAGCAATGAAGATGCTCCCCTCGAGAGCGTACTCGGTGCGGTCGCCGATGCGCCAGGCAATAGTCGTTAGCAGGTTGTGCTTCGACGCAATCCGCTTCGTGCCGGTGTTCATGAGCATGAAGCACCCGGTGCCATACGTGTTCTTCACCATCCCCGGCTTGAGGCACGCCTGCCCGAAGAGGGCGGCCTGCTGATCTCCCGCGATGCCCGCGATCGGCACCAGGGTGCCTAACAGCTCGGTGTGCCCGTACACCTCGCTCGAGGAGCGTACCTCGGGCAGCATCGAGCGCGGGACCCCGAAGATCTCGAGCAGCTCGTCGTCCCACTGCCCCTTCGCGATGTCGAACAGCATGGTCCGCGACGCGTTGCTCACGTCGGTGACGTGCACTTTGCCGCCTGTCAGATTCCACACGAGCCACGAGTCCACCGTGCCGAACGCGAGCTCGCCCGCTTTCGCCTTTGCCTTCGCGCCCTTCACGTTCTCGAGCATCCACTGGACCTTGGTGGCCGAGAAGTACGCGTCTATGACGAGGCCGGTCTTGCGACGGATGACGCGCTCGAGCTTCTGCTTCCGCATCCGGTCGCAGATGGCCGCGGTGCGCCGGTCCTGCCACACGATGGCGTTCATGATCGGTTCGCCGGTCGCGCGATCCCACACGACCGCGGTCTCGCGCTGGTTCGTGATCCCGATGGCCGCGATGTCCTCCGCCCGGACGCGCGCCTTCGTGAGCGCCTCCGCGGCCACGCCCGCCTGCGACGACCAGATGTCGCGCGGGTCGTGCTCCACCCACCCTGGCTTGGGGAAGATCTGCGGGAATTCCTTCTGAGCGACGGCGACGATGGAGCCGGCGTGATCGAACAGGATCGCGCGGGAGCTCGTGGTGCCCTGGTCGAGCGCGAGGATGTGTTTCATGCCTTCCAGATGAGCTTGTAGGTGAATGCAGCGACCACGCCACCAACGATCGGGCCGAGGATCGGAATCCACGAGTAGCCCCAGTCGGAGCTTCCCTTTCGCGGGATCGGCAGCACGAGGTGGGCGAGACGGGGGCCGAGGTCGCGCGCCGGGTTGATCGCGTACCCGGTCGGGCCACCTAACGACAAGCCGATCGCCCACACGATCGCCCCGACGAGCACGGGACCGAACCCCTTCGCGAGGTCCGACCCCGGAACGAAGTTGCCTGGCGAAAAGACGGCAAGAATCCCGAGCACGAGCGCAAAGCTTCCAATGGCCTCCGACAGGAAATTCGGGCCGGGCTTTCGTATCGCCGGTATCGTCGAGAACACGGCGAGCTTCCTGTCGGCTTCCTCCGTGACGCTCCAATGCGGGAGGTAGGCCAGCCAGACGATCACCGCGCCGAGGAATCCGCCGAGCACCTGCGCCACGATGTACGGGAGTACCTGCGACCACGGGAAAGCGCCAGTGGCCGCGAGCGCGACGGTAACCGCGGGATTGAGATGCGCGCCGCTGATGCTGTTCACGCAGTAGACTGCGATCGTGACGGCGCAGGCCCACCCCGCCGTGATCACGATCCAGCCGGAGTTGTGGCCTTTCGTCTCGCGAAGCACGACGTTCGCAACGACACCATCGCCCAGCAGGATCAAGACCGCGGTGCCAAACAGCTCGGCGAGGAATGGTGACATGTATCTCCGGGGATGAATGGGTGGGGGGGGGCGCGATGCCTAACGTCAGATCAGTCGAGCGTGTACTCGAACACGTAGCTGTGCTTGCCGCCGGCAATCTCGATGCTGAGGCGGCCGGAGAGCCCGGTGAGCTCACCGGTGCCGGAGTCGGGTACGACGACGATATTCAGGGAGCCGGTGCCGCGAGTCATGGTGGCGTTGTGCTGCAGGGCGAACGTGCCAGTGCGACCATGCAGCGAGCCGGTGACGCGCTCGACCGCGACATAGCCGGCGGAGTTTTTGATCGCCGTGCCGACGGTGAGCATTTCCCCGGTGCTCGTCGCCTCGAGGTCGCCGTGAAATTGCTTTTCGATCGACATGCGGCCGAGGGTTGAGCCTTCGGCGGGGGAGTCGGTGGCGAGCGGTGTGATCTTGACGTCGAAGCTGCCGGTGGCGCGAGTGGTCACGGTAATCATCCCGAGCGATGCGAGCCTGAGGATTCCTCGCTTTGCTCGGAATGACAAGGGGCGCTCGGGAGGCCACGGACGTTCGGGATGACACCTGGGTATATTGTATCCACTCCTTCCCGAGGTCTCCGGTATGCGCTGGCTGGCACTCGCCACCGCACTGTTCGCGCTGTCGTCGTCGCTCGTCGCACAGAATCCCGCACCGAAACGGTCGAGAGCCGACACGCTGCGCGGGTCGTTCACCACACCGGGGCGCAAGTGGTGGGACGTCACGTTCCACGACCTGCACGTCGCCATCCAGCCTAACGACAGCTCGATCGCCGGCCACAACGGCATCACCTACAGGATCCTCGAGCCGGCAACCGAGATGCAGATCGATCTCATGGAACCGCTCGTGGTCGACAGCATGAAGCAGGACGGCCGGAAGGTGCGCTATAGGCGGGAGGGCGCCGCGTTCTTCGCGACACTCACCGCGCCGCAGCGGGCCGGCGATCGCAAGACGATCACCGTCTACTATCACGGCCGCCCGCAGATCGCCAAGAACCCGCCATGGCAAGGCGGGTTTTCCTGGGCTACTGACAGCCTTGGCCGCCCATGGGTGGTGACGACCGACCAGGGCATGGGCGCATCGGTGTGGTGGCCGAACAAGGACACGCAGGCCGACGAGCCGGATTCCCAGCGTGTCGCGCTCACGGTGCCGGCGCCACTCATCGAGGTCTCGAACGGACGGCTCCGCGCCACGAAGAAGAACCCAGACGGCACGACCACCTACGAGTGGTTCGTCATCAACCCCATCAACAACTACGCGATCGCCGTTGCCGCAGGGAACTACGCCCACTACTCGGAGACGTTCGACGGCCTGAAGGGGAAGCTCACCATGGACTTCTGGCCGATCGACTACAACCTCGAGAACGCGAAGCGACAATTCCCGCAGGCGAGGTCGATGCTCAAGTGCTTCGAGTACTGGTTTGGTCCGTACCCATGGTACGAGGATGGTTACAAGCTGATCGAAGTACCGAACACGGGCATGGAGCACCAGAGTGCCGTCGCGTACGGCAACTGGTACCAGAACGGCTACCGCAAGCGGGAATCGTCAGGCACCGGGCTCGGGCTCAAGTGGGACTTCATCATCGTCCACGAGAGCGCGCACGAGTGGTTCGGCAACAACATCACGGCGAAGGACAATGCCGACATGTGGGTGCACGAGAGCTTCGCCAACTACGCCGAGGGCCTCTACACGGAATGTCTGTTCGGCAAGGACGCCGGCGCGCAGTACATCATCGGCAACCGCCGCGGCATCCAGAACGATCGCCCGATCATCCCGGACTACGGGGTGAACGATCAGGGGTCGGGCGACATGTACCCGAAGGGCGGCGAGATGCTGCACACGATTCGCCAGCTCGTGAACGACGACGAAAAGTGGCGCGGCATCCTCCGCGGGCTGAACAAGACCTTCTGGCACCAGACGGTCATGGGCAAGCAGGTCGAGGACTATATCAGCGCGCAGGCTGGCATGGACCTGTCCAAGGTGTTCGATCAATACCTGCGCACGACGATGGTCCCGACGCTCGAGTACCGGATCTCGGGCGACACGCTCTCGTATCGATGGACGAACGTGGTGGCCGGCTTCGACATGCCGATCCGCGTGACGCTCGACTGGCCGACGTGGTCGCTCATCAAGCCCACGGAGACGTGGCAGACGGCAACCGTCCACCTGGGGAACGCGTCCGACTTCCGGGTGGACGACAACTTCTACGTGGTGCCGAAGGCGGTGGACGCAACGAGCCGTCCGTGATAGATCACTCCGCGTGACGCAACCCGCGGAGCTCCTCGGCCCACCGACGCGTGGCAGTCGTGGGGGACGACCGCAGTGAACGAGCCCCTGGAGGCCGGCCCGTCGGGGTACCTCTGGCCGCGATGGCTCTTCCTGCGTGCGCTCGGACTCATCTTCCTCTCCGCGTTCTACTCGTTCGCGTTCCAGATCCACGGGCTCATCGGCGAGCGCGGGATCCTGCCGGCCGGCGAGTACCTCGCCCTCGTCCATCGCGAGCTTCGGGGCATCGGACAGTTCTGGTACGCCCCTACTCTGCTCTGGTTCAACGCTGGCGACACGGCACTCACGCTGATCGTCGCCGCCGGGGTCGTGACCTCGCTGCTCCTGGTCGCCAACATCGCCCCGAAGCTCACCGTGGCGTTATGCACGCTGCTGTTTCTCTCGTGCATCGCAGCGCTCCAGGACTTCTCGTCGTACCAGTCCGACGGCATGTTGCTCGAGGCCGGATTTCTCTCGATCTTTTTCGCGCCGCCTGGCCTTCGCCCGAAGCTCGGTGTGGCCCACCCACCGTCGGCGTTCAGCCTCTTCATGCTGCGCTGGGAGTGGTTCCGGATCTACTTCGAGTCCGGGGTCGTAAAGCTCGCGAGCGGCGATCCGCACTGGCGCGATCTCACCGCCATGGACGAGTACTACCAGAACGGGCCGCTGCCCACGTGGATCGGTTGGTATGTCCAGCACTTGCCGCACTGGTATCACGCGGGGACGGTGATCTTCACGCTGCTGGTCGAGCTGCTGATCGTCTGGGCCGTGTTCCTGCCACGGCCGCTTCGCCTAACGTGTGCCGCGATCGTCACCGCGCTTCAGGTCGGCATCATCGCCACGGCGAACTACGCGTTCCTGAACTACCTCGTGCTGGCCCTCGGAGTCCTCCTCCTCGACGATCGATTGCTCGCGCGCTGGCTGCCGACACCCGCCGAGGTTTCCGCCACCCCGAGCGTTCGCCATCCCATCGCGCAGCGGGCAGAGCGCGGCGTGCTCGGGTACCTGTTCTGCGCGACCGTCGTCGCGTTCTTCGTGCGGAGCGCGTTCTCATCATGGACGCGACCGTTTCGAGTCCTGGACCCGTTTCGGATCGCGAACGCCTACGGACTTTTCGCGGTCATGACCGAGGCCCGGTACGAGATCGAGTTCCAGGGGAGCCGGGACGGCGTTCTATGGGTCGCGTACCCCTTTCGCTACAAACCGCAGGACCCGAGGGAGCGCCCAGGCATCTACGCTCCGTATCAACCGCGCTTCGAGTGGAACCTGTGGTTCGCGTCGCTTGGCCCATGGCAGCAATCGCCGTGGGTCGTGCAGGCGCAGAAGCGTCTCCTCCAGGGAAGCCCGTCGGTTCTGCGATTGTTCAGGCGCGACCCGTTTCAGGGAAAGCCGCCCGCCCTCGTGCGAACCGTGTTATACCAGTACTGGTTCACCGATCTCGCCACGAAGCGAAAAACGGGGGCATGGTGGCGACGGACCGAGCTCGGGCCGTTCACGGGCGTAGTCGGGAAACCGTAGACGCGGCCCCGCCGAGTGCCCGGTTGTTAGGCACCACAGCGCGCAGGTGCGCGTGCGGCGCGCGCCTCATGCCACTACGGCGGCGTCAGGCAGAGTTTCGGATTGCGTGCGCGTGTGCCACCAGGCCGCGGCCTGTTCCTGGGTCCATGGCTCGACGTCGGCCTCGGCGGCAGTCAGGGCAACGGCTACCGCTGCCGCGCTCGGCGGCCTCGCGGCGGGGTCCTTCGCCAGGCACGCCAGGACCGCGTCGTCGAGCGACCGCGGGATCGGCCGGTCCGTTCGCTGCGATGGCGGCACCGGCTTCTCCTCGATGTGCCGCACCATGAGGCGCATCACGTTGTCGGACTCGAAGACGACCTGCCCCGTCAGCAGGAAGTACATCACGCAGCCTAACGCGTAGAGATCGGCCCGTCCGTCGAACGCCTCGTCGAGCGCGAGCTCCGGCGCCATGTAGGTCGGCGTGCCGACCGTCATCCCCTCGACGGTGAGGCGCGTGTCGGCGCCGTGGGGACGCTTCACCTCCTTCACGAGGCCGAAGTCCAGCACCTTCACGAAGTCGTACTCGAGCCCGACCTGGCCCACGTGAATGTTCGCCGGCTTGATGTCGCGGTGCACGAGCCCCTTCGCGTGGGCTTCCGCGAGCGATTCGAGCGCCTGGCGCATGAGAAAGATCACGCGCGACGCCGGCAGCGGCCCGTATCGCCTGACCAGCGTCTCGAGGTCCATGCCCTCGAGCATCTCCATGACGAAATAGAGCGTCTGGTCCTCGGTGACGCCGAAGTCATAGACCTCGACGGTGTGCGGCGAGCGCAGGTTCGCCGCCGCTTCCGCTTCACGGGTAAATCGCCGTACGGCGAGCTGCGCGCCCTCACTGTTCGCGGCGCCTAACGCTTCCGGCCTGATGAGCTTGATCGCCGCCGCCCGCGCGAGCATGGTATGCGTGGCCTTGTAGACCTCGCCCATGCCGCCGCGCCCCAGCAGCTCGCCCAGCCGGTAGCTGCCCATCTCGCGCGCCTTCGTGACCTGACGGCCAAGCTGCGTCACCACGTGCGAGATGACGCCCGCCGCGCCGACGATGAGGAAGTCCGGGTAGTGCATGAGCAGGACGTTCCATGCGCTGCCGAAGTCCCACACGCCATTGGCGCGCGCGATCAGCATCCCGATCGGATTCATCGAGGCGGCAACGATCGCGGCGATGACGGTCTTGCGCGGGTGCGTGGGGATGAGCGCCGCGAACAGCAGGATCTCCACCCCGACCCAGCTGATCTCCGGCGCTATGGCGCGCTCCGACGGTGGGCGGCCGCCGAAGTACACCATGCCGATATGGGACAGAAGCCCAACGCCGAGCGAGCTCGCGACCATGTATGCGAGGCCGAGATCGAGGCTGATCTTCGATTCCCTGTGGCGGCGCGTGTACCAGTAGACGACGAGCGACGCCACGATGCTCAGGCCAGCAATGGCGTCGATGGGATAGACGAACGATCGCCAGCGCGTGTCGCCCGGCGGACTCTGGGCGCGCAGCGAGATGTGGCCGAGGAGCGTGCCGAGGAACCAGAGGATGGCGCCGAGGGCCGAGAGAATGCCGAGCCGCTGTGAGGCCTCTCGGAGCAGATCGGGCGGGAGCGAACGAGGACGCCCCTGCGAGTCGAACGCAGGTGGGGTCGACCCAACCGGCGGGTGAATCAGCTGTGGAGCAGGCATAGCAAATCGGATACTAGCTCAAAGCCTCACACGTGCCTAGCTGCGTGCTGCGTGCTGCTCGCTACTGCTGCGGGCTGCGGGCGGGCTGCTGGGCTGGCAGCCGAGTGCTGCGCGCTACTGCCGCGTGCTGCGAGCTGCTGCTATTAGCGCCCGGCTGTCATTCCGAGCGGAGCGAGGAATGACAACGCTCTCTCGCCCGTCCCCCGTCGCCCGTCGCCCGTCCCCGGCAGTCGCCAGTCGCCAGTCCGCCAGTCCGCCAGTCCGCCAGTCGCCTAACGTGAACCGATCCCCAACACGGCGCGAACCAGGCGGGCCATCGTCGGCACGACGTCCTCCGGCGTTCGACCCTCGCCGGCCAGCTCGTTGAACGTGTCGAAGCTCAGGAGCAGATAGATCACGTCGACCACCTCGGCGCGCGAGACGACCGGGCGTGCCTTGTCGCCAAGCCGGCGCAGGAGCTCGGCGACGCCCTTCCGGCGACGCTCGTTGCGCGCGGCCATCGCGGCGGCCAGCTCCTCGTCGTGCAGCGCCGCCGCCCGCAGCCTGGCGTGCGCCCGGCGGTTCAGCGTCCAGAAGCGACCGAACACCGCCACGTACTCATCGAGCGCGGCGAGCGCGTCCGGATGCTTGAAGATGTCGGCCATGTCAGCGAGCGGGCCGCGGGCGGCCAGCGAATCGAAGAGCGCCTCGAGCAGGCCAGCCTTGGACTCGAACTGATTGTAGATGGTCATGCGCGCCACGCCTGCTCGACGTGCCACGGCATCGATCGAGAACCCCTCGGCCGCGTCATCCTCGAGGAGATCGCGAGCCGCCGCAAGGATGCGCTCGCGACCCGCTTCGACGGTGCGCAGCCGCTCCACGGGATTGTACGACCGACGCCTGACCATGGGTTGATTTTCGTTAGACTGATAGTCTACTTTCGTTATACCGTCAGTCCAAACATGTCAATCCGCTTCGTCGGAGGCGAGGATGAGCGTTTCGCGAATGCTGCTCGTGTTCATGCGAGTCGCGATGGCGGTCCTGGTGATTCTCGGGATCGGGTTCTGGACCGGCAACTGGACCAGCCTCGTGAGCGTGCACATGGTGATCGGCGTGCTCTTCGTCATCGCGCTGTGGGTCATCGCCGGAATCGCCGCGGCAAACCGGCGACCCGGTGGCCTCGTGGCGTTCGGGTTCATCTGGGGCGTGGTGGTGGTGGCGCTCGGCATGACCCAGAAAGGGATCCTGATCGGCGACTTGCACTGGATAATTCGTGTCCTGCACCTCGCCGTGGGCATTGCCGCGATGCCGATTGCCGAGCGTCTGGTCGGCGGGCGTGAGGTGGCAGCGGTCCGGGCCTGAACTGGCGACTGGCGACTGCCGGGGACGGAATCCGGGAACCGGGAACGGGGAACCGAGGCTCCACGCGTGGTTCCGGTTCCCGGTTCCCCGTTCCCCGTTCCCAGTTCCCAGTTCCCGGCAACGGCCGAGTCTCCAGTCCCCAGTTGTGACCGCAGACGCGCGATGCTGGTTTGGCGGCGCATGAGCACACACCTCACACACTCTCATCGCCTCGCCCGGCTGGCCGCGGCGTGCGTGGCGATCGCCGGCGCGGTTGCCTGCTCCGATGATTCGCCAACCGCCGACCTCAGCGCGCAGATGGCGCTCACGCTCGGCGACACCATCAGCGGGTCGGGGCAGGTCTCCGAGCTGCAGAAGCATCGCGCGGCGTGGCTGTCGCGCGGGATCGACGACTACCGGTTCCAGCTCCAGATCAACTGCTTCTGCGGCGGTGAAATCACGCGGCCGGTGGTGGTCGAGGTTCGCGGCGGCGCCATCGCGATGGTCGAAGACCTCGCGACGGGCAGGTCGGTGGCCGACGTGTCGGCCTATCCTACGATCACGAAGCTGTTCGACGCCGCGATCGATGAGCGTACGCGCGGCGGGAGCGTGTCGGTCGCGTACGACCGGACGTTAGGCATCCCGGTGCGCCTCGAGCTGGGTACGATCGCCAACGACGCGGGCATACAGTACTTCCTGAGCAACCTGGTAGCCCTGTAGGCCCACGCGTTGGCGTCAGGCCATTACGGCCCCGCCGGCGACGTCGATGATCTGACCGGTGATCCAGGCAGACGCGTCAGAGGCAAGGAAGAGCGCCGCGCGTGCGACGTCGTCCGGCATCCCCAGCCTCCGAATCGGATGCATCTCGACGAGGGACTTCTTTACATCCTCGGGAATGTTCGTCTCGTTCTTCTCCGTGAGAATGGTTTCCGGGGCGAGGCAGTTGACGCGAATGCCAAACGGCCCGACCTGCGCGGCGAGATGCTGGGTCATCATCTGGATACCGGCTTTCGCCGCGGCGTAGGGCACGGGCGACTGGGGATGCGGCCGGCGCGCTGCCGCCGATGACACCGTGATGATGTTGCCCGAGCGTCGCTCCTTCATTCCGGGCAGAAAGCACTTGGTGGTGAGGAACGTCGCCGTGAGGTTGCCGTCGATTGCGGCGCGCCAGCCTTCCTCGCTGATGCTCTCGAGCGGGGCCGGCCTCGTTGGGCTTCCACCGGCGTTGGCGACCAGCACATCCACGGGCCCGAATGCGCGCTCGATTTCAGTGCGCACCCTATCCAGGTCGTCCGAATTCGTGACGTCGCCAGCGACCTGCATTACGGACCCGTCGTTGCGCTCGATCGCCGACGCCACGTCCGAGAGCGCCGTCCGGTCGCGACCGTGAACGACGACTTTGGCGCCTTCACGCGCGAAGAGCGTAGCGATCGCCGCCCCGATGCCGCGCGAGCTACCGGTCACGAGCGCGACCTTTCCTCGCAGCGTCGTCATCGTTCGGTGTTACCGCCCAACGAGCGCGATGATGTTTCCATCGGGATCCTTGAACCACGCGGCTTTCGACTTGCCCGTGAGATGAATGTCACCCTGTCGGGTCACGCCCGGCATGTCGTAATGCTCGAACGTCACGCCCTTCGACTTGAGCGACTTGACCGTGGCATCGAGCTCGTCATCCAGCATCCAGGTGGCCGCCGTTGCCCGGTTCGTCCCCGCGAAGTCGGATTCGTAGATCAGGATCGAGCTCGCACCGGTCTTGAACGGCATCACGCCGGGCTCCTCGGCCGGGAGCGGCGTTAGGCCGACGACATCCCGATAGAACTTCTGGGCGCGGTCGATGTCCTTGACGGCAAGCGTCGCAGTTACGTCCCTGTCTTTCAGCATTGGGTTGCCTCCAAGCGCGTCAGTGCGGGGCGTCCATCCGCGAATCTCGGGCCGAAAACGGGGTCAGAGTCCTGATTCATCGTTCCAACGCATAAGGCGTTGGAACGCTCCGAATGGGGTCAGAGTCCTAACTCACCATTCCAACGCGACGC